>NZ_LT906465.1:1843253-2150462 GCF_900187185.1 Chryseobacterium taklimakanense | reverse complement strand
CCATTTGAATTTTAAAGGTCGAGAACTTAGATTAACTGAAGTTCAGAAAGCCGGAATCGGAAGGCAGACCACGAAAGGTGTCGGATTACTTGCACATGAAGTGGGATTTGGAAAAACATTGTCTGGAATCCTGTCCATGCACGAAGCGATGGAAAGAGGAAATGCGAAAAGACCGCTGATTGTCGTTCCCAATGACAGCATTCTGAAACAGTGGGTGGAAACCATTTTTGAAACCATTCCCGAAGCCAAAGTGAATGTCTTGGGAAATCTCGGAAAAGACTTCGACCTCTCAAAATTCGACAACAAGGATGGGGAAATCACCATCGTCACTTACGAGGGTTTTAACAATATCGGTTTTTCTGAAAATATTACCCAAAATCTGGCTTCCAAGTTCTCCTATATTTCAGAAAATGAATTAAGAAGTGTAAACACCATCAGCGAAAGGGATTTTCAGAAAGAACTGGAAAAAGAAAAAGAACTGGTGGGTAAAATGAAGCGTGGCAAGATTTACGATTGGGAAGACTTTGGTTTTGACCATCTGACTTATGACGAAGTCCACAACGCGAACCATATCGTAGGAAAAGTAAGAATAGAAGACCGCAGATTTGCTTCAGACTTTAGAAATCAAAACCAGCAGACTTCAAAGTTGGGTATCAATACTTGGATGGCTGCGCAATACATCCAAGAAAAGAACGACGGTAGAAATGTTACCTTGCTTTCTGCAACGCCATTTACCAATAAACCACTGGAATATTATTCTATTCTCTCCTTGATTGCGAACAAGAGATTAGAAGAATCGGGCTACTTCAATGTGAATACCTTCTTTGAAACCTTTATGGAGGCAGACAACGACATGGAGATTGACGCAAAAGGTGATGTGAAATTCAAGGCGAATGTTCGACGTTTTAAAAACAATTCGCTGTTTCAGCAACTTTTATCTGAATTTATTGATATCAAAGGCGAAGAAGACAATCCCGAATTGGTGCGGCCCAACCGAATCAACAAGGAATATAAGATTGAGCAGAACTATTTAACGAGTGAGCAATACGAAATGCTCAATGAAAACTTTACCGAAACCCAAAAAGGGGCAATTCTTACGCATATCCTTAATGCCCGTTTGATTGCGATTTCACCATATCTTTCTCCCTATTATGAAGGAGAAGAACCGTCTTTAGAAGAGTTTATAGAGGATTCTCCGAAACTAAAACAAACGATGGATTTGATTCGGCAGAACAAAAACGACATTCCGGATTCGGGACAGATTATCTACTCTGAATTAGCTGTTTCGGAATTTCCGAAACTAAGGGAATATTTGGTACGGGAGGTCGGCTACAAACCGGAAGAAGTCGGAGTCATCACCGGAGCAACCAGCAAACCAAACCGTTTAAAGATTCAGGACGATTTCAATTCCAGAAAAATAAAGGTGGTCATCGGAAGCGAGGCGATTCAGGAAGGAATGAACCTTCAGGAAAATACGACGGATATTTACATGCTTTCTCTTCCGTACAACTTTACCTCTCTACGGCAAGTGGAAGGTCGTGCTTGGCGACAAGGAAATAGGAACGAAAATGTAAGAATCAACTTTATGTTGACCAATGACAGCATTGATGTCTTTATGCTTCAAAAATTGCAATCCAAACAGGCAAGATACTTGGAGGCAATGAAGAAGGGAGCCGATGTTTTGGATATTTCTGACATCAGCACGCAGGAACTGAAAACCGCCATCATCACGAATCCCGAAACCAGAGCGAATATAGAAATTGAACTGATGAAAAAGCAAATTGAAACCGAAAAAAATAAATTTTTGGCTGATTCTGCTTTTGTGCTTCGAAAATATGACAGTTTTATTAAAATTCAGGAAGAAGTAACTAAAGCGCAACATAACTACAACCGAATCTTAGGCTATTCCAAGGAAGAGGGCGACAATGCCGAATACTGGAAAAACCAGCTTCCATTTTATCAAAAAACGATTGATTTGACAAAGGAGAAAGTCCAAGAGGAAATTGATATTCTTTCTCAAAAAGGCGTGAATGTGACGGAGATTGAACAGCAGACAAAAATTACTGAAGATAAGATTGCTGAATTGGATAAAAGGTTGGAGGATTTGCCTAATGTTCGGGAGGGATTGGTTGAGAAGTATAGGGAGGAGAAGGAAATGCAGTTGAAAATTAATGAGACTGGAAATTATTTAGGGGAGCGAGCAATTGAAAATGTGCTCTTATTTAATAAAAATAATTCCGAACGGATTAATATAGCTATAGAAAGACTGGATGTGCAAAAAGAAGCTGAAAAAGAATATTACAAAATAGGGCGATAAAAAACAGGGACTCAAAGTCCCTGTTTTAGTCCCCGTTATACGTAAATCACTGATTTACAGAATTGTTTGTAGCGAAGACGGGAATTGAACCCGTGACCTCAGGGTTATGAATCCTGCGCTCTAACCATCTGAGCTACCTCGCCATTAGAGTGGTGCAAATATAAAAATATTTTGAGTTTTGACAAAATTATTTTAATCCTAAATTTTCCAATACGTCAGCGATGTGATCCGGTTTTGCAATGATCTTGTTATTTTTGTCGAGGATATAGTAGGTGGGTGTTGCGCGGACATTATATTTTTCAGCAAAAGTGCTGTTCCAGCCGCGTAATTCAGTATCATTAATCCACGGATAATGATTGGCTTTACTGTCGTAAGAGGCCTTGTCGACATCAAGAGAAAGGCCGACGATTTCAATATTTTTGGCCTTCATTTGGCTGTAGTACGGAATAAATTTTGGCAATTCTGTCTCGCAATGCGAGCAGGTTGAAGACCAAAAAACAATAACCTTCTTGTCTGCTTTCACTTCGTAGAGTGATCTGGCCTGCGTTTTTACGGGTTTACTGAAAACGTAATTTTCAAAAGTTGCTCCTAAAGCAACCGCATCATTGGTTTTAATAGTAGATGCAAGCCTGTCATTGATTGTGCATTTTAGATTCTTTGCCTCAGCAAGATATTTATCCTTCAACTCAGTCATAGAATAAGTATCAAAAATTTCAATCAGTTCAGAGAGGACAGTTTGGCCGCGGGGCGTTTCTAGGTTTACGGCCTTAAGAAGATTCTCTACAGCAACCTCGGTGTTAACCGCTGTGGAAAGATAGTCCTGCAGGACAGGGCGCAAAAGCGTCGAGGTCTCAAGCATTTCATTGGAATGGCTTATGAACTGAATAATTTCACTTTGACTTACACCCGACTGCGTGGACGGTTTTCCTAAAAATTTACTGTAGTTATTGGTGTAATAAGTTATGAACGGATATTTACTCACATCCGGAAGTTTGCCTGTAAGAACAGAAATTTCTTTGTCCATAGCCTGTGAGAAAGCAGAAGACGGCTTGTAAAACTCTTTCATTTGGTAAAGCACAGGAAGTATAGTCTGCTGTTTGCGCTGAAAATCCTGCACCAGATCCATCATTTTGTTGGATTCATCTATATATAAAACTTCTGAAACCCTGCTCCCCTGCGTATCCAGTTTTATATTGACATCCCTGTTTTCTGAAATGAAATTTAGAGAATAGTTTATTTCCGGGAAGTAGGCTTTCATCATTCCCATGTACTGGCCGGGATATTTAAAGGACCACTGATCATTTGTTTTAGAGAGCTTTGTGACAAGCATATCTTTCGAACCGTTGGTGGTGAATAAATAAACTTCTTTTGGTGCAAAACCTTCTTTAGCGGTGATAGAAATATGGAACTGGGCAGAAAGCAATGCGCTAACAAAACCAAATAAAATAAGGGCTGTTTTTTTCATTTTATAAAAATAAAAAAAACTCACTGAATATAGTGAGTTTTATAATATTGAAATTTTAAACTGCTTTTCTTTCTCTGTATTTATAAAAATGATATAGTATGAAAAATATTGCTATAACTCCTAAATAAACAATATACATATCTATTGGACTAACAATATTTCCATCACCTTCAGGGGGTGGGGGATCGTCCCCTTCAAATCCACCTCCTTGTCCAAAAATGAATGTGTTAAACACTATAAGAACCAACCACCCAATTCTAATTTTTTTCATATTGTGCACTAATTTATTGTTTTAATTGTCACAACTAAACCATTTGAGTAGGTAACCTTTAAAATGTACACTCCATTAGACGCTAGTTGCTGAAGTTGCATATCTGTAGAAGTAGGAACATTCTTAAATGAAGAAACTAATTTACCGGCCATATCATAGACTTCTACATCGGCCTTGGTTGCAACATTTGCAAAGCGCAGTTTTCTTACATTTTCATCTTTATATATAAATGTACTCGCGTTATTTACTACATCATGACTTTTCAAGAAACTCCCGCTCGGTGGAATTCCCCAATAAATTTCAAACCGTTTATCACTGTCTTTATCAGCAATAAAGTCATACGATTTATCACCAGTAATCTCTACTGACTGTTTTGTAAGCGTATCGTACAGATAAAATTTCTCCCCTGACAATTTGTTAGGGCTGGAAAAAATAGACCCTTCATATAAATTAAAATTCAATGAATAATTTGCTCCTGCAACAAGATTATTAAAGCCAATTCCCATGGGTTTACCAACATATTCATTTACATTAAAAGCTGTAAATTTCTTTTTGCTACTGCGGTTGATCTCACTTCCATTAATACCGTATACATACACAGCATCGTTATCTTGTATGGCTGAAGAAATTTCTGTGGGTAGAGATGAACCGACAAGGTATGCAGGAGTAGATTGAATTACATTATCTTTTACCAATATTATTTCCGATTGATAGAAAGGAGATGATGATACCGACGATGAAGTCGATGCCGCCATTCTACCAGTAGCTTTTACAGACTGAACTGTAATAGGCGGTGCTTGTTCAGTAGCAGTTCCAGGCGCAGAAGGTGAATAGTTAAAAGTTTTATGATTATCATTAAAATCAACTCTTATATTAACAATTCTTGTATTACCTAAGTTTGTTGGGTTAATGAGAGGAAAGTTAAGATTAAATGTCTCCAATGGCTTTATAAGTAAAGCTTGTGCATTTCCTGTCCACTGCTGCCCATCGTATTGAGCAACGTAGTATGTTCCGGAATTAGTGCTACCAGTCCTACCCCAATTGATATCAAAATTTGCTGTACGTTTGGAGATGTTAAAATTTTTAATTTTTGCATCGTCAGTCGCACCCTTAATCGTACGTTCAGAAACATTAAGTATTTTAAGCCATGCGTTTGCACCGTCGAATGCGCTAAGGTCTAAATTTGAAGTATACGGGTTGCCGAAACGATAAACGTTTTTAGCATATGTCCTACTGGTTGATTCTATATTCCCCAAATAAGTAAAATATGCTTCATTATACTGATTTGTACGATTTCTCCACTCATTATACTGTAAAAGGGAAAAACTTTCTTCGGTTTCACCAGGAATTACAGATTTACCAGTTGATGAGTAAGATGCTGGAGCAGGAGTGCCTTTGTAATTGATGGTATTTATCATTACCGCCTGCATGTTTGCCGGCCGGAGGTTTAGCAAATAGTAATCACCTGCAGCAAAAGTATTGGTGGTGGTTACAGGATCATGTTGAATTGTATTATTATTCCACTTACGCAGTGTCACATTAAAGATCTGAGTACCACAAGGATTATTTGGAGCGCAGTTACCAACAAAATCAGAAGTTGATAAACCAAAGGACCTCATTAGATAATTAGCATTGTCTCTAAAAGGAAAACTGATGGGGTAAGTAGCGCCAAAATATGAGCTGGATGCAGCTGGCTTTTGCATAACCATCCTTGCATCAGTGGTGGTGTTTGATCCGCTTCTGATGATTACCTGTCCGTAGTCGCTGTCACTAGTATATACATTGACAAATTCATTACCATCTGAAGCAGCATTGGTACGTGTTCCCTTTTTATAGTTACCAACAATCATAATACCGCCCCTGTTTTCGACAGTTGCTGCGGTATTGGCGTTTAGTTCCCAATCGCCTCCACTGTAGACCAGTGCACCACTGGAAACATAAAATTTTGCTCCTTCGTCAACGTAGGTCAGGGTCTGCGCATTAAGGCTGAATTTCAACGCGAGAAACCCAATAAATAGGAATCTTTTTTTCATCTAAGTAATTATTTGTGTTTTTACAGAGCAATTTTGCTCCTTGCAAAGATATTGGTTTTTTAATAAAAGCAAAAAAATTTAACTATATTACAAAAATTTCATCTTTATTTTAATATAATTTGGTCCTGCTCGCCAATATTAAACATATAATCCTCCAAAACTTTTTCCGTGGTCCCGCGTAAACCTCTTGCACCAAGTCCTTTTTCCATGGTTTCTTCCACAATTTTTTCAACAGCGGAATCTTTAAATTTCAAGTTAATCCCATCCATTTTGAAGAGTTCCACAAACTGATTGATGATGGAATTTTTAGGTTCTTTCATGATTCGTACCATCGTTTCCTTAGTCAGTTTGTCGAGGTAGGTTACTATCGGGAAACGGCCCAAAAGCTCAGGGATGAGACCGAATTTCCTTAAATCCATCGCATTGATCTGACTCAAAATATAGTCATCCTCTTCAATCCTACTCATTTTTTCTGCGCTGAAGCCGATCGCCTGCTTGTTCAGTCTTCTTTCAATGATTTCTTTAATTCCATCAAAAGCTCCACCTGCAATGAAAAGAATATTCTGCGTATTGACCTGAATGTATTTTTGGTCCGGATGTTTTCTACCACCCTGTGGCGGAACGTTCACGATGCTGCCTTCCAGAAGCTTCAATAAGCCCTGCTGTACTCCTTCACCGGAAACATCTCTCGTGATGCTTGGATTATCCGATTTGCGGGCGATTTTATCAATTTCATCAATGAAGACGATGCCTTTCTCGGCTTTTTCCACATCGTAATCGGCAACCATGAGAAGTCGGGACAAAATACTTTCAACATCTTCGCCTACATAACCGGCTTCGGTAAGGATGGTCGCATCCACAATACAAAACGGTACATTGAGTTCTCTGGCGATGGTTTTGGCTAAAAGCGTTTTCCCGGTTCCCGTCTCCCCAATCATAATGATGTTGGACTTTTCAATCTCTACCTCCCGGTTTTCGTTCTGCGCATGAAGAAGCCTTTTATAATGGTTGTAAACGGCAATAGAAAGTTGCTTTTTGGCCTGATCCTGCCCGATAACATACTGATCCAGAAATTCCTTTATTTCTTTCGGTTTTTTAAGTTCATCAATCGTGGAAGCCGGTGCAAAACCTTGACCTTTCACAGACTCTTTCACGATGGAATGTGCCTGCTCAATACAGTTTTCGCAGATAAAACCTTCCTGACCGGATACCAGCATCTGTACTTCTTTTCTTTTTCTTCCGCAGAAAGAACATTGGTTTGGATTCATTTATAGAATTTCGTTTTTGTAATTAAAATTGGTTTAAAAAAAATTTTGCCAAAGTTAAAGAACTTTGACAAAATAAATATTAAGCGTTTGCAATGGCGTTTTGTATGCCCTGAAATTCCTCAGGGGAAAGCTTTAGCCTTTCATTAGTAAAATTGAGATCCTGCATAGAATTCATGGGAACCAGGTGAATATGCGCGTGCGGCACTTCAAGCCCAACCACGGCAACACCAACCCGTACGCAGGGAACCGCAGCGCCGATTTTCTTGGCTACGCTTTGCGCAAATGCCCAAAGATTTTTGAATTCTTCACTTTCCAGATCAAAGATCAGATCCACTTCTTTCTTAGGAATTACCAGCGTATGGCCTTTAACCAAAGGCATCACATCCAGAAATGCCAAGTGATGTTCATCCTCTGCAATCTTGTAGGCAGGAATTTCTCCGTTGATTATTTTTGTGAAAATCGTGCTCATATTTTTTTCAAATGTAATGATTGGTGAGTTCTTTTCCGCTTATAAATTTAAAGCGAAATTTCCAGAACTTCAAATGAAAGTTTGTTGCCGTTCGGAAGTACAATTTCTGCGGTCTCTCCCACACTTTTGCCCAACAGTCCTTTTGCGATTGGTGTGTTTACAGAGATTTTTCCTGCTTTCAAGTCGCTTTCATTGTCCGGTACTAAAGTGAATTTCTGTTCCTGCTTTGTACCGTTGTTTTTAAGTCGCACGGTAGTCAGAATCGCAACTTTTGAAGTATCCAACTGCGATTCATCAATGACCTTTGAAGTCGCGATCGAATCTTTCAGTTTTGATATCTTCATTTCAAGCATGCCCTGGGCTTCTTTTGCCGCATCATATTCTGCATTTTCTGAAAGGTCTCCTTTATCTCTGGCTTCAGCAATCTGTTGTGTAATTCTCGGTCTTTCAATGCTTTCCAGCCTTTCAAGTTCAGCTTTCATCTTCTCCAAACCTTCTTTTGTAACGTATGTTGCCATAATTTTTTAATTTTGAAATTGATAAAAAAAAATTATCCGGCCATTTTGCAGCCCGGACAATGTTTCGTTTTGTAATATCGTTTTACAAAGATATAAATTATTTTTAAATGAAATATATACATTCCGCCCTTAGAATATTAACGTTATTTATTTTCATAACATTAGCAGCCACCTCATGCCGGTCTACCGATGAAACTGTGAACTGCTTCCCAAATTCACCCATCAGCGTCGTGCTCAATCTCAACCTGCCTTCCTACCAGAATCTGAACCATCCGGGCGGATGGGTGTATGTGAACGAGCAGGGTTCCGGTACACGCGGACTTATTGTTTTAAGAACCAACGGGGGCTTTAAAGTTTATGACCGAAATGCGCCGCATCTTTGTCCCGCAACGGAAACGACTTTAAGCGTTGTAGACAATATCAAACTCTTCTGTCCTGCCGATAAATCGGAATGGATTCTGCTAACGGGCGAACCAATAAAAGTGGCGCAAATTTCACCGAAGATCTATCTTTCCCAATACGATCCCAACAGTAATGTTTTAAGTATATACAATTAGGATGAGGTTAATTTTCATTTATTTAGATTAAAAAATATGCGTGTTGTTATACAGAGGGTTTCCGCATCAGGTGTAAAAGTTGATGACAGGACGGTGGGTGAAATAGCCGCCGGCTTTATGCTTTTAATTGGCATTGATGAAGAAGATGAAACCGCAGATGCCGATTGGCTGGTACAGAAAATCCTGAACCTAAGGGTTTTCGGTGACGAAGAGGGTAAAATGAACCGTTCGATTTTAGATATTAAAGGTGAAATACTCTGCATAAGCCAGTTTACCTTAATTGCAGATTACAAAAAAGGGAACCGTCCGAGCTTCATCAAAGCAGCAAAACCCGACAAAGCCATCCCACTATTTGAATATTTTAAAAATGAAATTTCAAAATCCGGCCTGAAAACCGAAAGCGGAATCTTCGGTGCTGATATGAAAGTATCTCTGGTTAATGACGGGCCGGTGACGATATTGATGGACAGCAAGACGAAGGCTTAATGCAGGGTAATAAGAAACAGCGACTTAGGTGACTGCTTGAATTTTATTAATCAGTAAAAAAAGAAGAATCAAAAAAGCCTTCCGGGATATCCTGAAGGCTTTTTATTTCCTAATTTTTTTTTAAAATAATGACCTACTGTGTCGCAGGAATGCTGCTGAAAGTCAGCGAGCTTCTTACGCTCATATCAGCTGTTGGTGACGATTTCAGAACATAAACCACTCTTTGCTGAATTGCATTTCCTGATTTCATCACGTTATCTAAAATTTGATTGTTGTTTACATCCAGAGAAAGTGAATTTCCGATATTATCTGCAATATTATCACGGGAAGCTACCAAAACTTCATTATTCCCTGATGAAATATAAACCCTTACGCTCTGGAAAACACCCATACCCTGCGTTCCGGAAGTTACCGTCATCGTCGCGGTTGATGCCCTGATATCTTTTACATTATTACTCACATTGGCAATCTGGTTCAGGCTTGTTCCCGCTCCTACCGCTGAAAGTTGGGTGTTGGCAGGAGAGCCCTGCGTAACCACAAAATTGGAATTGTAGGGCAGCGTATTCTGCAACACCGAAGAAACTGTAGAACAGCTTACCAGAGTTGCCGTTGCCACTACTGCTGTTATAAAAATATTTTTCATAGCGATTAAAATTTAATTTGAAATTATCTTTCAGAAATTGTACCAAATGAGATTATTAACATAAGATTAACGGTCTGTTGAAAGGCTTTATTCCACACTTACGGTGAAATTACCTTTAGGGCTTCCCGATGCCATATTACTTTTTCCAATAATCAGCCAGATTTCTCCTTTTCCTTTGTTCGGAATATTTACAGTTCTTCCAAAAGGCCCATCCGTCGATCCGTCAGCAAATCTCACCTGGTTGATGCGGATGTTTATATCAGCATTCTCTGGCTTTACTTCAGCGATGATGCTGGGTTTGTCGTAATCGGTAATTTTCAGTACAAATTCCTGATTATCGTTTTTTATTTCCTCACCGATACTGAACGGCAACATCGAAGCATCGGCGGTTCGCGTAATCCTGTTGTCTTTCTCGTCACGCATTACGCCTTCGCGCAGCACTTCTTTTACAACTTCGGAATTGTTGATGATGGAATCCGGCATTTTTTGCGGAACCGCTTCATCTGTCTTGGCAGAATCTATATTGTCGATTACCGCTCCGGCCTGTGTAGAATCTGATTGAGTTTCTGAAACGCTGGCTTCCTTTTGGCAGGAAAACAGTATAAATGGGAGGATCAGAAGGAGTTTTTTCATATGTTTGATGGTTTGTTTTTGTGAATGCGAAAATCATTCCTTAAAGCGGACAGATTTTATCCATACGAAAAATGGAGAAGTGCCAAAGAACATTAATTCCGCAAATTAAGCTCTGGCATAAGGCAGACAGGGATTGCGATAATTTTTCCTGCCTTAAATCATCTTATATTCAAAAGAATCTGCGTTATTAGTGAAATCTGGGGAAAACTGTTGTCCGCAGATCACACGGAGTGCGCTGATTTTTCTGTGCTATAAAGCTGCATATTCAAAAATAATCTGCTATATCGCTAAAACTGCGGGAGTTTTAAACTATTTCGCCCGCAATCTTTCCTTGATCTTTTCGATATTTTTCTTTGCAGAATCTTCCAGGATTAAAGACGCACTCATGTGAATCCGTTCCGGCATCAGTTCAGAAAAATGCTCCGTGCCTTCCCACGACACTTTTTTAATCAAAGCCAAAGCCTCATCGCTTCTCGTGGAAAGGGTCTCCATAAATTTTGAAATCTTACCGTCCATTTCTGCAATATTTTCAGATACGGAATGATAAATATTGTGCGTTTCAGCCCAGTCCGCAGAACGGAAATCCGCATCAGTTGCCATCGCCGCAAACTGTGACTTACCGATTTTTCTTTCTACATAAGGCCCGATCACAAACGGCCCGATTCCCAGATTGATTTCCGTGAGGGCCAATGCAGAATGTTTCGTTGCAAAGCAATAATCAGCGCCACAGGCAATCCCAACGCCACCGCCGGTCGTTTTTCCCTGCACGCGAACCACCACGATTTTTCCACAGGTTCGCATCGCATTCAAAACACTCGCAAATCCGCCGAAGAATATTTTTGAAGTCTCCAGTTCGTCGATTTCCAAAAGTTCATCGAAACTTGCGCCCGCACAAAAGGCTTTCTCTCCTTCAGATTTTAACAGGATGGCTTTCACTTCCGCTTTTGCGCCTTCATTCAGGATGGTTTGCGCAAGTTTTTCCAAAATATGTCCCGGCAAAGCATTGCTTTTCGGGGTTCCGAAGGTGATTTCGGCAATACCGTTATTAATTGCTGAATTTACAAAGGGCTGTGTGATCATTTTTAAAAAATTGGAGATTTAATGGTTATCATTCAGCAAATATGAAGGTTTTTCGGGGATTATACCAAATTTTCAGGACTGTTTAATAAGTTTATTGGTTTCCAGGCTTTTAAGGCTATACTGAACATAACTGTTGCCGGGTTGAGGCCCTTATTCACTTACTTTAGAAACGGAAGGTTAACCTGTAAAAACAATGACCGAGTGGCCTGCACAACCCTCTTGCTGGTATCTGGCGGGTGTCAGTTGCCGGAGAGGCTGCTGATCAGATCGTACTCGAAGCCGCGCGACATCAGATAGCGGGTGGTTTTGATGTCTTTCTGGTAGTTCTGCAAACCTTTCAGTTTGGAACGGTAAGCTTCCCACTGTTTTAAAATTTCGTTTTCATAATCGTTCTCATCAATCTCATCCATGCATTTGTTGATCAGTTTTTCTGTGATGCCTTTCTGCTTAAGGTGCTGCCTGATTTTATTGCGTCCCCAGTGTTTGATATAGAATTTCCCGCGGATGTAGCTGCGGGTAAAGCGCTCCTCATTCAGATAATTTTCCCTGATGAGATACATGATAATTTCCTCTTTGGCCTCGGGAATCAACACGAATTCCCTCATCTTCTTCTCCACTTCGTAATGGCAGCGGTCCTGATACACGCAGTAGTTTACCATTTTCAGTTTGATTTCATCGAAGGTGAAGAGTTTTTTGTCCATAAACGCAGGAACGCGCCTTTTAGCGCGTTCAAATTTATTGAATTGTTCTTTTGTCTTTAAATAAAACAACCAAAGGTTGCCTCATTTATTTCTTATCGTTTTTATTGTTGAATAAAATTTTTTGCCGCCACTCAAACAATAAGAATTTTTAATTAGGTAATCATTAGCTAAACGGTTAACGAAGAAATTTTAATTTTTCTTCACGCCACTAACTCCTAAATCAATATTTTCAATGCCGAAAGTAATTAATAAGTAAACAACGGGATACCGTCCATCATATCGTTGACTTTTTTGCGGACATCGGCAAGAACCCCATCGTTTTTGATATTGTCAACTACGTTTGAAATCAGTTCGGCAATGGTGTCCATATCATTTTCTTTCAAACCTCTGGTCGTTACGGCAGCAGTTCCCAAACGGATCCCCGAAGTAGTGAATGCCGACTTATCATCATAAGGCACCATATTTTTGTTGCAGGTAATGTCTGCTTTTACCAGTGCTTTTTCGGTTTCTTTACCGTTAACGTTTTTATTTCTTAAATCTACCAGCATCAGATGGTTGTCGGTTCCGCCGCTTACGATATCGAAACCTCTGTCCATCATCGATTTCGCCAGAGCTCTGGCGTTGGAAATAACCTGTTTCGTGTAAACGGTAAATTTATCATCCACCGCTTCACCAAAAGCCACGGCTTTCGCAGCAATCACGTGTTCCAGCGGCCCACCCTGAATTCCGGGGAAAACACAACCGTCCAGAACCTGGCTCATCATCTTGGTTTCGCCTTTAGGCGTTTTGTGGCCGTAAGTATTTTCGAAATCTTTGCCCATCATAATCAGTCCGCCTCTTGGCCCGCGCAGTGTTTTATGGGTGGTTGTAGTTACCACATGACAGTGCGGGAAAGGTGAAGACAGGTGTCCTTTTGCAATCAGACCGGCAGGATGTGCGATATCTGCCCAAAGTGTGGCACCTACCTCATCGGCAATTTCACGGAATTTTGCAAAATCAATGTCTCTGGAATAGGCAGAATAACCGGCGATGATCATTTTAGGTTTTACTTCCAATGCTTTTTGCCGCACGTTTTCGTAATCGATTAATCCTGTTTCTCTTTCCACACCGTAGAAATTCGCCTGATACTGAATTCCTGAGAAATTCACAGCCGACCCGTGGGTTAAGTGTCCTCCCATTGATAAATCCAGACCAAGAATGGCGTCGCCAGGTTTCAGAACCGCCAGATAAATCGCTGCATTAGCCTGTGAACCGGAGTGTGGCTGCACATTGGCATATTCTACGCCGAACAATTTTTTGGCTCTTTCTATGGCTAAAGTTTCCACTTCATCCACCACTTCGCAGCCGCCGTAATACCTTCTTCCCGGGTAACCTTCAGCATATTTATTGGTTAAAACGCTGCCCATGGCTTTCATTACGTCATCAGAAACAAAATTTTCAGATGCGATGAGTTCAATTCCGTGGGTTTGTCTCTGTCTTTCTTTTTCGATAAGGTCGAAGATTACGCTGCTGCTCATATTTTTAGATGTTATGTTAGATATTAGATGTTAGATGTTAGATGTTAGATATTAGATGTTAGGTACTAGGTGTTTGGTGTTTGGTGTCAGATATCGATTAGATTAAGTTTTTCAAATTTAAGGAAATTTCACTTGCTGCCCAACATCTGCATTTCTGAAATTATTAATACCTACCTTTGTACGATAAAATTAAATTTAATACGATGAGCAAGAAAAAATATAAAAAACAACTGCTGAAATCACTTAAGAATTTAGCATTCTCTGAACATCATCTGCTGGAAACCATGACGAATTTGATGCTGCTGAAGGAAATGAAGAAGAACAACATCACTTTTCAGAATGGCGATACCTTTTCTTTTGAAGACAATATTTTCGATTACAGCGAGGATAAAAATATCCGTAAAATTGCGAAACTGCGCAAGAAAATGCTGAAAACGATGAACAAACTGGTGCAGAAGAACAGTTTTAAAGATAACGAACTGGAGTTTCTGGCGTGATACCTTCTGTTCTTTGTCTTGAAACAAAAGAATTTCCAAAATTGACTCTCTGCGTTCGTCGAACCACTTCGTTAGGTTTCGGGCGGAAAGACGAATTTGTTGTTTAATAAATATTGTTGCCGCCACTCAAACAATGGAAATTCTTTAACGTAAATTCTTGAAAATTTCTTAACGCCACAAAATCCGAAGTCATTAGAAATAAAAACGGTTTCAGAAATTCTGCGGCCGCTTTTTCTAACATTTTGTCTTTACCTCCGCCATTTCCGGGACATGAATATTTGTTTTCCAGTCTTTATTCATCATTTCGATCAGGTGCGCAGAAAGCAACGGTGATGCTTTTTCAATGTTCTGATGTACAAAGAAATACAGTTTTTCAAGACCCTGTTTTTTCCAGTCACTAAGACGTTCCATCCAGTCTTCGAGCCTTGAATAGTCACTTTCAGCATTAGCGCCAACGTAGCGGATAAAGGCAACCGGTGTCGTTAAACGCATATGGAGCATATCGCGGCGACCTGCGGTGTCAACGATGATATTGGTGATCCTGTTTTCTTCAAAAAGCTGCATTGTCTTTTCAAAAACGTCATCATCCGAAAACCATTCATTGTTGCGGAGTTCGATAGCTAAAGGGATTTCGCGGGGCCATTCTTTTACAAATTTTTCAAGGCGGTCGTAATCTTTAGGCTTGAAATTGTCATGAAGCTGCAGGAAGACCATTCCCAGTTTTTCATCAAAATTCATCACCGAAGTTGCAAACTGCGTCACCACATCCGTAATGTTCAGCAATCTTCTGTAGTGGGATATGGTGTTGGTAATTTTCGGAAAGAATTTAAAATCAGCCGGCGTTTTGTCCTTCCACGTCAGCACCTGTTCCGGCGACGGCATTCCGTAAAAGGTGGCATTCAACTCAATAGAACTGAACTGTGTTGCATAATAGGTTAATTCGTCCTTCGTTCCTTTCGGATAAAAGCCTTTCAGGTCGGTTTTGTTCCATTTAGCACAGCCCACGGCGATTTCCATATCTTTTGCTTTGGCAGCCTTCAGGATTTCGGCAGTCCTTGGATGGTCTTTCGGTAACGTGAAATCTATTTGCGACGGGTCTTCTACTTGTCCGAATTTCATAATTGAATTTGAGATTTGTTGTTTGAAAATTTGAGATTTTAAAGTTAAGGATTTCCGTTAATAATTGAAACAGTGAATCTTTTACATCCAAGCCACAACCAAACAACATATGGATTCTGCAGATTGAAAAAAACCGCAGACATCAGTCTACGGCTTTTGAATCTTTACATTTTGCTGTTTTCAGATGCGATGAATCGAATCTGGATGTTCAAAATTTACGCTTCGCACGAGGAACAGTTAACGAAATTCACCATCAGTTCCTTAGAAACCGATGAACTTCTCTGGTAATACAGCGTTTTCACGCCTTTTTTCCAGGCTTCGATGATGACGTAGTTCACGTCTTTCACTGGCATTGTACTCGGAATTTGCAGGTTCAGCGACTGGGCCTGGTCGATGTACTGCTGTCTCTGCGCTGCCTGGGTTACGATTTCCATCGGTGAAATTTCCTTGAAAGTCTTGAACACCGCTTTTTCCTCGTCGCTCAATTCATCCATATGCTGTACGGAACCGTGATTCAGCATGATGGTTCTCCACGTTTCTTCATTGTCAAGCCCTTTTTCTTCAAGTAGCTTTGCCAGATATTTGTTTTTACGCATAAAGTTTCCTTTTGCCAGACCAGCCTTATAATAGTTGGACGCAAAAGGCTCAATGCCAGGCGATGTCTGCCCCAAGATTGCTGACGATGAAGTGGTTGGAGCCACCGCCATCAGCGTTGTGTTGCGCATTCCGTAACCTCTCAGCAACTCGGGTTCGCCATAGATGTTTGCCAGTTCTCTTGAAGCCGCTTCTGCCTCTTCCCTGATATGCTTAAACGCTCTCGCATTGAACTGGGTGGCCTGAAACGATTCGAACGGAATCATATTTTTCTGAAGGTAAGAATGGTAACCCAAAACGCCCAGACCCAGCGCTCTGTGGCGAAGCGCAAAGTTTCTTGCACCCTGCAGGTAGAAATTGTCCGCAGTTTTTTCAATAAATTCAGAAAGTACCGCATCCAGGAAGTAGATGGCCAGTTTCACCGCGTTGGTGTCTTTCCATTCATCAAATAATTCCAGGTTCATCGAAGAAAGGCAGCAGATGAACGACTCCTCTTTCGTAGACGGAAGCATGATTTCCGAACAAAGGTTTGAGGCATTCACCGGAAGCCCTAAGTCTTTGTAAACCTGCGGCTTGTTCCGGTTCACATTATCGGTAAAGAAAATGTACGGAAGACCTTTCTGTTGGCGGCTTTCCAAAACTCTTGCCCAGATTTTACGCTTGTCGGTATCGCCGTCAATCATATCCTGCATCCAGTAATCCGGCACGCAGACACCTGTAAACAGGTTCTGGATCGGGCTTCCGATATCCTTAATCGACAAAAATTCTTCAATATCGCCATGGTCAATATCCAGATACGCCGCAAAGGCTCCTCTTCTAACACCGCCTTGCGAAACCACATCCATCGCCGTATCAAACAGTTTCATAAACGAAACCGCACCGGACGACTTCCCGTTGTCGGTCACTGCAGTACCTCGGTTACGCAGTTCGCCAAAATATCCGGAAGTTCCGCCTCCTATTTTGGTCTGCATAATCACTTCGCCCAGTTTCCCGGTAATGCCTTCGATATTATCCGGCACGTGTACATTGAAACACGAAATCGGCAGGCCGCGCTGCGTCCCCATATTTGCCCAAACCGGCGATGAAAAGGAAATCCACCCCTTCACAATCATCTCCTTGAATGCAGGCTGGAGTTCAGGCTTGTAAAGGCGTTTTGCCGCGGCAGTCGTAATTCTGTCGATAGCACCTTCAACAGTTTCGCCTTTCAGCAGGTAACCGCGATTCAGCATTTGCTCGGACTCTTCATTGAGCCACCAGATATCCAGATTTTGTTCTTCCATAATTTTTTTTGTTTCAGGTTCAGGTTTAAAGTTGCGGGCTTTCCTGAATGTTATATTATTTTGGGAGCAGAGGTTTTGCTCTTCTTTTCACGTTGGGTCCCGCTTTCCGCTATATCTTTTTTGGTGATTTCGACTACGCTCAACCACCAAAAAAGGATGCCGCTGCAATCGGGGCTAAGAATTTCGGTTAGGTTTTTCTTCAGGCGTTCTACGCATTTCTTGCCAGGCTATTTACATTTCGCGTCTATGGCGCTCCCCATCACGCGAGATTTTTTTCTACAAACGTTTCGCGCCTGCGGCGCTTTACTAATCACTACTAATTCTCTTTTGGCGCTCGCTGCGCTCGCGCGTGTAAAAGCCTTACTTATATCACTACAAAATCCTTGTTTTCTCTGCTTCACCTTTCTTCTTCAATCTCCCAGCTTCAGCCTTTTTAAAACAAATCATTCTCCGTAATACTCTTGTCGTGCTTGGTATAATCTACCGGCCTTTTGGCGAAGAAATCATCAAGGGAATTGGCGAAAACTTCTTCTTCGAACCAAACCATCGGGCGGTACTGTTCCGGCGTTATGTTGTATTTTGTTTTCATTCCGATTTTCTTCAGGGAATCATCTACGCGGTACTTCATAAAGTTCAAGAGATCTTCCTTGGAGAAATTGTCCAGTTCGCCCAGCTCGAAAATCCAGTCCAGAATTTCTTCTTCCACCTGGATGGAGTGGTCAACCAAGGTGTAGATATCTTCAATGTCCGAATCTGTCAGCAGTTCAGGCTGTTCCTCACGAATCTTGTTGATGAGGTAAATGCCTGCATTGGCATGGATCTGCTCATCAACCGAAGTCCAGGCGATGATGTTGCTCACATTTTTCATGTAACCTTTAAACCTTGTGAAAGAAAGGATGATGGCAAACTGCGAGAACAGGGATACGTTTTCGATTAAAATTGAAAACAAAAGCAATGACGAAACATACTCTTTCGGAGTGGTTGAATTGGCGTGTTTTAAAACATTAGACAAAAACTCAATCCTTTTTTTAATGGAAGGAATTTCCACCACATTCAAAAATTCTTCATTATATCCCAAAACCTCCAGCAAACGTGAATACGCTTCAGAATGGCGGAATTCGCACTCCGCGAAAGTGGCTCCCAAACCGTTGAGTTCCGGCTTAGGAAGGTGATTGTAAAGATTTCCCCAAAATGTTTTTACAGAAACTTCGATTTGGGCAATGGCTAAAAGAGCGTGTTTTACGGCATTTTTCTCATGCGGCTCCAGCTGTGAATGGAAATCCTGCACATCGGCAGTGAAATCTACTTCGGAATGTACCCAGAATGCCTTGTTGATGGCATCTGTAAACTGCAGAACTTCAGGATATTCAAACGGCTTGTAACTTACTCTTTTGTCAAAAATTCCCATAGCTATATATTTTGTTTCTTTCTTGCTTTTCTCGCCTGTGGAAAACGGTCATTAATTCGGTAAAATATTGATCAGGTGTTATTTATACCTAAAAATTATCCTCAAAAATTTACTGATTTTCTCCCGTAGTGGCGAAAACAAAAATAGAAAATGCTTTCAAATATTAAAAGCCGTTAATACTAAATCACTGTCTTTTAGCCTTAAAAGTTTTCCACATTCACACACAGCATCGTTGTATAAGGCGTTTGGGAAGAACGCACCCCATTTTAAGCGGTAATCTGCAATTATTAATTAAACATTTTGCAACAAAATGCTTTAAACAAAGGAATAAAAATTAAACACCTTTCTGAGCCCCTGCGCTGTAACAAAACAGGAAAACGGATGACCTATATAGAAACTCCAACCCAACTATGCTCGTTATAAGAGATCTGCATAAATCCTACGACACCGGAAAAAGCAAACTCCACGTCCTGAAGGGCATTAACCTCGAAATCGGCGAAGGTGAATTTGTGTCCATCATGGGAAGTTCCGGCTCCGGAAAATCAACGCTGCTGAATATTATCGGCATTCTGGATGAAAAAGATTCCGGAATCTATGAACTTGACGGCATCCCTATTGAACATCTTTCTGAAACGAAAGCGGCAGAATACCGCAGCCGTTTCCTGGGTTTTGTTTTCCAGTCATTTAACCTCATCAGTTATAAGTCGGCTCTAGATAATGTGGCACTTCCACTCTACTATCAGGGCGTGGGACGAAAAGAACGCAACCAAAAAGCTTTGGAATATCTGGAAAAAGTTGGGCTTGCACAATGGGCGAATCATTTGCCGAATGAACTTTCAGGCGGACAAAAACAGCGTGTAGCCATCGCCAGAGCCTTAATCACCAATCCAAAAGTCATCCTCGCAGACGAGCCTACGGGAGCTTTGGACAGTAAAACCACTTACGATATCATGAAACTTTTGCAGGAAATTAACCGCGAAGGCAAAACCATCATTGTCGTGACCCACGAACCGGATGTAGCTGCAGAAACCAAACGCAACGTCCTGCTGAAAGACGGAATTATAGAAAGTGATGAGTATATTGTGCAGAGGGTACTAGCTTAGTGAAGGTTTTGAAAGTGAATTGCTGTGCGTGAACTCTTGAACGTGAATTGTTGCGGCGTAAATGAATTTTTGAAAAGTGAATCGTGAATTTTATGAGGGTGGATTTTTTTTAATAAATCAATTTTAAACAAACCGGTAAATATTGGCCTTTAAGCTTCTATCTACCCCGCTTCCAACTAAAGAATATGTTCGATACCGACCGTTGGCTTGAAATTTTCGCTTCCATAAGAAGCAATGTACTGAGGACTGTACTTTCAGGCTTCACGGTAGCGCTAGGCCTTTATATTTTTATAGTTTTATTTGGTATTGGCACGGGTTTGCAGAACGCTTTTACCCAAGGTTTTGCAAGGGATGCGCAGAATTTGATCTCGATTTTTACCGGCAAAACTACGATTGCTTACGGTGGTTTGCAGTCTGACCGTGAAGTCGTTTTAAAAAATGAAGATTACGAGGAAATCGTAGATTCCGACCGGAGCAAGGTTGAATATGCCTCACCAAGATACTCTGCCAATTTACCTGTGAAATACGGCAAAGAAAGTGGAAACTACCAGATTAGCGGCACCAACGCTGAGGAAAAAAACATTGAAAACCGCAAACTTATTGACGGCCGTTATCTCAACCCAAGAGATCTGGAAAACAAACGATATGTCGCCGTAATCGGCAGAATGGTGCAGCGCGACCTCATCAAAAACGGCAGCCCGATCGGAAAAGAACTTGAAATCAACGGAACGATGTTTAAAGTAATCGGCGTATTCTCTGATGACGGCGGCGATTTTGAAGAACGAATGATTTCTATACCCATCACCACCCTTCAGCAAATGAAAAAAGGTTCGGACACCGTGAACACCGTTTACATTACTTATGACCAGAATCTCACACCCGACAAAGCCATTGAATACAGTGACAAACTTGAAAAACAGCTCAAAAGCAAACACAAGGTATCGCCCGATGATGAAAGTGCCATCCGGGTAAGGAACAACGCCAAAAACCTGAGCGAAACATTTCAGTTTATGTTCATTCTCACGCTGATTGTAGGTTTTATCGGAATGGGAACTTTATTGGCCGGAATCATCGGCATCAGCAATATCATGGTTTATATCGTTAAGGAAAGAACCAAAGAAATCGGTGTACGAAAAGCCATCGGAGCAAAACCCAAAAGCATTGTTGGACTTATCATTCAGGAAAGCATCGTGATTACCGTCATTTCAGGACTGATTGGTGTTGGCTTGGGCGTTCTGACCTTAACTCTGATTGGTGACAGCCTGGAAGAATATTTCATCCTGGATCCGAGCGTGGGTTGGGGAATCATCGCCGCCGCTTTTGTGAGCCTCATCATTTCCGGACTTGTCGCCGGATTTGTACCGGCATACAGAGCGAGTAAGATTAAGCCCATTGAGGCACTGAGAACGGAGTGATATTAGTAAAGAAATGAGCAATAAGCAATAAAAAAACCAGATAAAAAACTGTGTCACCCTGATCTCGTTTAAGGGAATAAATTTTAAGGAACCTTTATGAACATCCTATTCAAAAAAGATACCTGGCAGGAAATCTACCACTCCCTGCGAAACAACAAACTGCGTACGCTGCTTACGATGATTGGCGTTGCGTGGGGCATGTTTCTGTACGTTTCGCTCCTTGGTGCTGCGAAAGGGATGCAGAATGGATTCGACAAACTTTTTTCGGGATTTGCCACCAATTCAATTTTTATGTGGGGGCAAAATACCAATATTCCATACGCCGGATTTCCGAAAGGCAGAAAAGTAGACCTGCATCTGGCGGATATTGAAATGCTTCAGAAAAAAATTCCGGACATCGATTATATTTCGCCACAGAATTCCCGCGGAAACTTCGGAAGTCCGGGAGAGCAAATGTCAAGAAATGGGAAAACCGCCACCTATACCCTCACCGGCGACTACCCGATCGGCAACAAAATTTCAGAGAAAAAACTGATTTACGGCCGGTATCTGAATGATGCTGATCTTTCCGGAAACAAAAATGTGGTGGTGATCGGCGAAGAAATCTATAAAAACTTTTTTGACCATAAAAAAAATGAAAATCCGCTCGGGAAATCCATCAATATCAAAGGAATGTTCTTTAATGTAATCGGTGTTTTCAGGTCAAAAAAAGGCGGCGGAATTGAAAATGACCAGACGTCTTATATTCCGCTTTCGACCTATACCAAAATGTATAACGACGGCGACAAAGTTGACTTTTTCGCCATCGTAAGCAAACCCGATGCTGGCCTGACGAGCGTAGAAGAGCGTGTAAAAACGGAAATGAAAAAGAAATATGACATTTCCCCCGATGATACCAACGCCTACGGAAGTTTTAATTTAGGTAAAGAATTCGCCAAGTTTACAGGTTTTATGAAGGGCATGCAGCTGCTCACCATCATTGTTGGCACGCTGACCATTCTGGCCGGAGTGATTGCCATCTCAAACATCCTTTTAATCACCGTAAAAGAACGTACTAAAGAAATTGGAATCCGCCGTGCGATCGGTGCAAAACCGACCGAAGTTCGCAACCAGATCTTACTGGAAAGTGTGGTCATTACTCTCACCTCAGGAATGCTCGGATTTATTTTCGGGATTCTGCTGCTGATGATTTTAGATATTTTCACCAGGAATCAGGATGAATTCCCGTTTTATAACCCGACCGTCGATTACACCAACGTTTTTTCTGCAATGGCAGTGATGGTGACACTTGGTTTAATTGTCGGGATGATCCCGGCGCAGAGAGCAGTCAAGATTCGACCGATCGAAGCTTTGAGAAGCGAATGATTTTTATAAGTAATTGGCACTGAGAAAAGAGTAATTAATATTGAAAACATAAAATTTTAGACTGAAACAAATAAACGGTATATGAAAAAGAAGTTCACCTTTAAAAAAGCAATGTACATTTTCCTGGGTCTGCTCCTGGCTCTCGGGCTTTTTGCCGGAATCGGCTACCTTATCACTTCCAATTCCAAAGAAAGCGAAGTCTTCCTCACTAAAAAACCCACCGTACAGAATATGGAGGACAAGGTAATGGCGACAGGGAAAATCGTTCCGCGTGAAGAAATCGAAATCAAACCCAATATGTCGGGAATTATCGACAAAGTTTTGGTGACCGAAGGTGATCAGGTGAGCATGGGGCAACTCATCGCAACGCTGAAAATTGTGCCGAGTGTACAAAGTGTGAACGCGGCTCAACAGGAAATCAATAATGCCAACCTACAGATATCAAATGCAAAAGTAAATTTGAACACGCAGCAGCAGCAGTTTGCAATGCAGCAAAGGCTTTACTCGCAGGGCGTCATTTCAAAACAGGAGTTCCTTACTGCCCAACAGCAACTTCAGAACGCCCAAATTCAGGTAAGAAATGCCAATCAGCAGCTTTCAACCGCACAGAAAAACTTACAAATCGCAAGAACCGGTGTAACACCTGAGCTTCAGGGGCTTGCAACGACTCAAATACGATCAAAGGCTAACGGAACCGTACTCGAAGTGCCCGTGAAAGTCGGCAGCCAGGTTATCGAGGCCAACCAGTTCAACGCCGGAACTACCATTGCATCGGTGGCAAATTTAAGCTCTTTAATTTTTGAAGGTAACATCGATGAGGCCCAAGCCGGAAAACTGAAGGAAGGCATGACTATGAATATTGTGATCGGCGCCTTGCAGAATAAGAAATTTCCTGGCAAGCTTACCATGATTGCCCCGAAAGGTAAAGATGAGAACGGAACGATAAAATTCCCTGTGGAGGGCGATGTCTTCAACCCAAATAATGAATATATCAGGGCGGGATTTTCTGCCAACGGCGAGATTGTCCTCAGCACGCAAAACAATGCATTACTGCTCGAGGAATCCCTGATTCAATATGAAAAGAAGGACGGAAAGGATGTTCCTTTCGTTGAGGTAAAACAGAAGGACGGAAAATTCATAAAGCGAAATGTAAAACTCGGAGCCAGCGACGGCATCAACGTGCAGATTCTCTCCGGCCTGACTAAAGATTCCGAAGTAAAAGTATGGAATCCAAGCGATAAAGACAAGGAAGCTTTAAAGGAAAAAAAGAAATAAGATTAGTTTAAACATTAATAATAATTCCTCCGGCCAACGCTGGAGGAATATTTATTTTCTAGTTGCCAAAAGCATGGTATTCAGGAAAATAAGCAGCAAACAAAGCGTTACCCAAACACTGGACTGCATATCGGATTTTCTGTATTTTTCAATGATTTTACCGGCGGTTTCCGAGAGTTTCATACTTTGGTTGATGTAGTTCTTAATCTCGACAATCTGATCCATATTTTTATTGGGAACGGCATGTTGCGAGAAATAAACCATATTTTTTTTACCGATATAACCCGCAATCCAGTATTCACCGGAATCATTCATTTTGAGATATTCCGTGCGGTAATGCTCCGGCCGGATTTTCCCTGAATGCCTGAGCACGTAAGGGTCACCTTCTGCTTTGGCATCTTTCACTTTCACCACATAGAAATCTACCGGTTGAGGCAGCTTGTTGATAATCTGGATCACCATGGAATCCTTCATAAAACCCGGAAGGCTGCGCTGCACAAACCAATAGGTGAAAAATGCAGTGGCAAGAAGCACGATGAACAAACGCAGAAGCTTGATTTTTAAGACATGATCTCCCTTCCGGAAAACCGAAAGTGCGAGCGCCAGGCACAGCAAAAGGAAAATTATAAATACGAACGAATCCATCGGCCACAAATATAAGAAAACGCCCTCAATCTTCAGAATTCCACTCTTTGTAGAACTGATCCAGAAACTTAAGCATAAACTGGTGGCGGTCTTCAGCCATGGATTTTCCGGTTTCAGTGTTCATCAGATCTTTTAGCAAAAGCAGTTTTTCGTAGAAATGGTTGATGGTGGTCCCGTTGGATTTTTTGTATTCCTCTTTCGTCATATCAAGTTTTGGTGGAATTTCCGGATCGTACATCAGATTATTTTTAAAGCCTCCGAAATTGAAAGTCCGGGCAATGCCAATCGCGCCAATCGCATCAAGACGGTCCGCATCCCGCACTATTTTCAGTTCTATTGGAGTTTCTTCTAAAACCTCGCCTCTGTTTTTAAAGGAAATATTTTTAATGATGAAAAGAACCTTTTCAATCAATGCATTTTCAACCTCTATAGACTTTAAAAAATCTTCAGAAATTTTCAGGGCTAAGGTTTCATCGCCGTCGTGAAATTTTGGATCGGCAATATCATGAAGCAGCGCTGCGAGTTCAACAACCTGCAGATTACAGTCTACATTTTCAGCAATTTTCTTTGAATTCTTCCAAACCCTTTCGATGTGGAACCAATCGTGGCCGGCTTCTGCACCGGTGAGTTTTTCTTTAACGAAATTTATAGTTTGGGAAATTTTTTCAGACATGATTGTTTTTAAAATAACGTAAAGGCTTTTTAAATGTAAAAATTATTTTACGATTAAGGAATTAAGAAGTTTAGCTTAATGATCTGTTCAAAATCTATCTAATATTTTCTTAAAACATCTCTTAATTAACTGAATTCCTAATGTTTAAAAAAATGTAATTTATTAGATTGATGGCCACGGCGATCAAGATGGGCAAAATTAAACATTCATTAATATTTCCGGTTTTAAAATTACAGAAAGCTACGCCAGATAATCTAGTACGATTTTCCACAGCCTTTTATTATAACTCCGGAAAAAATTGATATGCCCGATTTCTTTTTTAGGAGATTCCGAAATTTTAACCTCCCGGTACCGTTTCCGGATGTTGCTGTATCCTTTGTTCATCAGGCTTTCCATACCCTTCATCTTCACCCAGGGATCATCCTCCGCATAGATGACCAGCGTCTCCTGATGGAGGGATTTTGAATGGTCCTTTTCGATCTGTGCAAAAAGTTTTCCCGTAGATTTTCTGTTTAAAATTAGCTTACGCCAATCGTACGCACTCCCTTTTGGTAAAGATTCGCCCAAACCAAACCAATGGGCCGGAAAATAGCCCAGTAACGATGACGTAACCGGTACTGCAATCCCAAAACCGAGCAGCGCCATTGGCCTGACGCTTAGGGGCAAATGTCCGATAAATGCATCCTGTGTTCCCACGAAAACAAATTTTTCAAAAATCTGCGAATCCTCATTCATTCCCAAAATCAGCGCGCCCACCGAATGACCAAGGCAAAATTTATGGTGGTTTTTGAAATTTGTCATTATGTATTCGGTCAACGTTTTGTAATCCTGTGTGCCCCAAATTCGCATGGAAGCTTTAAAGCCGCGCATCTTTGAAGGTTTTGAAAGCCCTATTCCGCGGTAATCGTAGGTCAGTACCGTAAAGCCGTGTTCGGCAAAATATTTTGCAAACGAAAAATAAATCTGCTGTTTCACGCCGGTTGCAGCGTTGATGAGCAACAGTTTGCCATTATCTGCCTTCGGTGAAAATATATGGGCCGTAATTTCACAGCCATCTGCGGTTTTCAGTTTGATCTCTTTCATTTTCAAAAAAAATTCCACCGTAAAAGTGGAACTTTATCTTTATTTAAAATATTTTTCATCCCGGAAACAATATGCCGGAAATAAATTTTTCTTTTAAAACATGTCCTTCAAATAAGGAAGGCCACTTTGCGAACCTCTGTTCTTGGCAACTTTCAAAGACACTGCATTTCCGAATTTCACGCATTCATCAATCGGATTTCCGTGGCAAAGCGCTATCGAAAAACCGGAGGTAAACGCATCGCCCATGCCCATTTTGTTGTGTACATCATCGTGATCGTTGCGGTAATACTTCATCTCGGAACCGTTGAAATAAGTGGTTGAATTGGTATCATCACGCACAAAAAGCTTGTCCGCATATTTTTTCATGATTTCCTCGCTTGATACATCACCAAAAACAGTTTTCAGCTCGTAACTTTTCGCTACGATAAAACTTGCGTAATCAATCACTTCCTGTGGGAGTTTGAGCGCTGGCGCGGCGTAAACACCCACTTTTTTGTTATATTTTTTGGCCAGTTTTACCGTATGCTCCACCACTTCCATCGGTATCTCAAGCTGAATCAAAACCAAATCTGCAGAACTGAAATACTGCTCCGCGGCATCCACATCCTTAGTGCGCAAAAAAAGGTTCGCCGCCGGCACGACGACAATTGCGTTTTTGCCTTCGGCAGCGGTTACATAAGCTGTTCCGGTTGCGGCATTCTCAGTTTCGGCAACAAACCCGACATTCACGCCTTCATCCACAAGATTACGCATCACCTGCTGCCCAAGCGGATCCATACCGACGCATCCAATGAAATACACGCTCGCACCAAGACGCGCTGTACCAACTGCCTGATTAGCACCTTTTCCGCCGAAAAAATTCTCGGATCTGTAAGCCATCACGGTTTCGTTTGGCATCGGGTGATGTTCTGTGTTCAGCACCAGATCTACCGAGGAACTGCCAACTACAATAATTCTTGGCTGCTCTGCACTTATGGTCATTATTAATTCTTTATTAACAAATTTAAAGCAAGGAAGCGAAATGCGAAAATCTTTAACTATTCTTAACTTACAATTTCGATAAATTCAGTTACCAGCTTCCGCGGTTGCCCGTCTTTTCCAAAACCAATATAACTGGCGTAGAAGCCCTCACCGTAACCCGCTTCAAAAGAAAATATGGTTCCGGGTTTTTCTTCGTCAGGTTTTAGAAAAGCATATTGGTCTATAGCACCGTTTTCATCAAAGAAATGCTCATGGAAAAATTCTTCGTAAATCCCCATGAAATCTGCACCTTTCCGGTGAAAAAGCCTTTTTTCCAAGCGATTAAGACTTTCCTGGGTTTCGAAATCCATGAAACAGCCCATTCCAGATTCGATCGGGTAGCCGAAAACTTCTCCATCCTGAAGCTCCGCCACGTCCTGATCTTCTGTGGTGGCCATTTTCCATCCTGCAATCTCTTCATTACTAAAGACAATTTCCACATAAGCCACGCAGTTGCTTTCTCTTTCCTTATGCACGAAAACCGGGAATTCACCGCTCGGAAACTGAGTATTAAACGGATTCATCCCGCTCATAATCAGCGGATCGCATGCCACAACCTGGCCGGTGGGCAAATAAATTTTTCCGGCTTCAAAAGTTTCTATCAGCGGGTTTTCAACAAAATTTTTGCTGAAGAGTTTGGATATGTTTTCGATGTGCTGCATCCCACAGTTTTATTTGATTATTTGAAAAGTTTGAATTTGTTTGATAATGTTTCCGAAAAGTCCCGAATTTAATCAAACCATGTCAAAATTTTATAGCGTTTTCAATTTCTCTTCCAAAAGCGCGATCTTGTCCTGGGCATCTTTCTGCTTTTTTCGTTCGTTTTCTACCACATTTGCAGGCGCTCCGGAAACAAATTTCTCGTTCGAAAGTTTCTTTTCTACGGAAATCAGGAAGCCTTTCAGGTAGTTCAGTTCTTCTTCTGTCTTGGTTTTTTCCTGCTCCAGATCTAAATTTTCGCTCAGTGGAACTGAAATCTCATTGGCTCCAACCAGGAAGGTGAAGCTCGGCTTATCTGTTTTTTGGCCAAAATTAATTCCGGAAATATTGGCGAGTTTTTTCACCACATCTTCATTGGCAAATTCACCTGCTGAAGTAAAGAGCTCAACCGTTTCACGGGGCGAAATCCCTTTACTTTGGCGGTAATTTCTAATCCCGGATATGATTTCTTTTGAGGTTTCAAAATTTTTGATAATCTCTTCACTGAAATCTGTGGCTTTTTTCTGTTGTGAAATGATCAGTGCCTGCTCAGGGGTTCTTTCGCTGATATTGTGCCACAGTTCCTCGGTGAGGAACGGCATAAATGGATGAAGCAGTTTCAACAGCTCTTCAAAAAATGCAATCGATTTATTATAAACTTCAGCTGAGATTGGCTCGCCATAATTTGGCTTGATTGCTTCGAGATACCACGAACAGAAATCGTCCCAGATCAGTTTGTAAATCAGGTGCAAACCATCAGAGATCCTGAATTTCGAGAACTGGTCATCAATTTCAACAATGGTCTTATTGAGTTGATTTTCGAACCATTCTATGGTCTGTAGATCTGCATTATTTGGTTTAATGGTTTCATCCTTGTTCCAGTTCTGCATCAATCGGTAAGCGTTCCATATTTTTGTGGCGAAATTTCTTCCCTGCAGCATAAGATCCTCGTCAAAAAGAAGGTCATTTCCGGCTGCGGAGCTCAGGAGAATTCCCACACGCACGCTGTCGGCACCATATTTTTCAATCAGCTCCAACGGATCCGGAGAGTTTCCAAGCGATTTGGACATTTTACGTCTTTGCTTATCGCGAACGATTCCGGTGAAGTATACATTTTTAAACGGAACTTCACCGCGCCATTCGATTCCGGCCATGATCATTCTTGCGACCCAGAAGAAGATAATATCCGGACCGGTTACCAGGTCTGAGGTTGGATAATAATATTTAATATCTTCATTGTCAGGATCAATCAATCCGTCAAACACAGAAATCGGCCATAACCAGGAAGAGAACCAGGTGTCGAGTGCGTCTTCGTCCTGTTTTAAGTTCGCAGGCTCAAGACTGTGATTTCCTGATTTTTGTTTTGCAAGTTCCAACGCTTCCTCAACAGTTTCAGCAACGACAAAATCCTCCTCCCCATCTCCGTAATAATACGCCGGGATCTGCTGTCCCCACCACAGCTGGCGGGAGATATTCCAGTCGCGGATGTTATTCATCCAGTGTTTGTAAGTATTCTTGAATTTTTCCGGGTGAAACTTGATTTCATCATTCATCACCACATCCAAAGCCGGTTTGGCAATCTCAGACATTTTCAGGAACCACTGCACTGAAATTTTCGGTTCAATGACTGCGCCGGTCCTTTCAGAAGTTCCAACTTTATTGACGTAGTCTTCAGCTTTTAAAAGCAAATCCTTTTCTTCAAGCTCCTTCACAATCAGTTTTCGTACATCGAAGCGGTTTTTACCGCTGTAATGCAGTCCGTGCTCATTCAAATTAGCATCATCGTCCATAGAATCGATCATCGGAAGGTTGTGGCGCTGCCCGATTTCGTAATCATTTACGTCATGAGCCGGAGTAATTTTCAAAGCTCCGGTACCGAATTCTATATCCACATAATCATCCTCGATAATGGGAACGATACGGTTTACAACAGGAACAATAACTTTTTTTCCTCTCAAATGGGCATAGCGCTCATCATTTGGATTAATACAAACCGCAGTGTCGCCGAAAATGGTTTCCGGACGTGTGGTTGCCACGGAAAGAAATTCTTCGGAACCATCAATTTTATATTTTAAGTAATAAAGTTTTCCGTTTTGCTCTTTGTAGATTACTTCTTCATCAGAAATATTGGTTTTTGCTTCCGGATCCCAATTCACCATCCTGTAACCGCGGTAAATGAGGCCTTTATTGTAAAGATCAACAAAAGATTTAATGACCTGCTGAGAAAGTTTAGGCTCCATCGTGAAACGCGTTCTTTCCCAGTCGCAGGAAGCGCCGAGTTTTTTCAGCTGCTCCAGGATGGTCCCGCCATACTTGTCGGTCCATTCCCAGGCGTGCTTCAGGAATTCTTCCCTGGTGATATCTGATTTGCTGATACCTTCAGATTTCAGCTTTGCCACCACTTTGGCTTCCGTAGCGATCGACGCGTGGTCTGTGCCGGGAACCCAACAGGCGTTGAAGCCGTTCATCCGCGCCCTTCTCACCAATACATCCTGAATCGTGTTATTCAGCATGTGGCCCATATGCAGGATCCCCGTAACATTGGGTGGCGGAATTACAATGGTATAAGGCGGGCGTTCATCCGGTGTGGAGTGGAAATAATTGTTTTCCATCCAGTAACTGTACCATTTCGATTCGGTTTCTCCCGGATTATATTTATCTGAAATCTGCATAAAATCTGTCTTTTGGCTTTATCCTGCAAAAATAGGGAAAAGTAAATTTTTAAAGTATTTATTCAAAATATTTTTAACTTTGCTCCCTGATTTTAATCTAAAACAGAGTAAGAAAAATTAAAATAATAAACGGATTATGAAAAAATTGTTTGCAGGCATGCTTATGCTGGGTACAGTGGCTTTCGCTTCTGCACAAACGATTACATTCAACACAGTAAACCTTGATTATGGTACTGTAAAACCTAATGCGGACGGAAACAGAACATTCATAGTAAAAAATACAGGTGATAAACCATTGGTAATCAGCAGAGTTCAGCCATCATGCGGCTGCACGACGCCAGACTGGAGCAAAGAGCCGATCATGCCGGGTAAAACCGGAGAAATCAAGGTTCACTACGATACTGCGGGCCTTGGTGAATTCCAGAAGTCTATCGATGTTTATTCCAACGACCCTGTAAATGGAAGATCAGTTATTTTCATCAAAGGCAAAGTTGATCCAAACGCGTCTGAAGTTGCTGCTGCAAATGCTAACGAAAAATCAGCAGTTGCACCGAATAAAAAAAGCACAAAGAAGAATGCGGCTAAAAAATAATTTTTAAAACAATATTTAAGACCAAAATCGTCTCAATTGAGGCGATTTTTTTTTATTTTTATTTAAAATTAAAGAAAATGGATCTGGATTTCAGTGATAATTATTTAGCAAAAGGAAAAATTAAATTAAAGAATTTCGACACCCATTATGCAGGCGGACTTACAAAAGATGAAGGTGAAAAAATGCTTCTGGACGAGAAGAAGAAACTGTACGAACTACAGGAAAGGCTCTACGCCGACGGAAGAAAATCGCTGCTCATCGTACTTCAAGCCATGGATGCAGCCGGAAAAGACAGCCTGATCGAACATGTTTTCGGTGGTGTTAATCCGCAGGGATGCGAAGTGACAAGCTTTAAGGAACCGACTTCGCAGGAATATGAGCACGATTTCCTGTGGAGACATTATATTGCCCTCCCCGAGAAAGGAAAAATCGGAATTTTCAACCGTTCGCATTATGAAAGTGTTTTGGTGTGCAAAGTGCATCCGGGCTACAACCTCAGCGAAAAAGTATGGACCGATGTTGCCCAGTTTGATGACGAATTTTGGGATAACCGCTACGAAAGCATCGAAAATTTTGAAAAACATCTCGCACAAAACGGTACTGAAATCGTTAAAATCTTTCTTTACGTTTCCCGCGACGAGCAAAAGAAAAGATTCCTTGACCGGATCAATGAACAGGAAAAAAACTGGAAATTCAGCATGGGCGACCTGAAGGAACGTGCACTTTGGGACCAGTATGTGAAGGCTTATGAAGAAGCCATCAGCCGTACCTCAAAAGACCATGCACCGTGGTACATCATACCTGCTGATCAGAAGTGGTTTGCCCGCATTGCTGCCATACAGATCATCATCGACACGCTGGAAAAAATGGATTTAAAATATCCTGAACTTCCCGCCGAAGAAGCTGCACAGCTTGATGAAGCGAAAAGGATGCTGGAGAGTGAATAAGCGAAACGCAGTTTAAACGGTTCAAAATTGTTTAAATAATTGGATTCCTTTGAACAATTTTAAATCCCTTTGAACCAAAATAAAAAACCACGGGAAAGCCTGTAAGCCGGATTCTGTATCACGCCGGTGGCGGATGCCTGTTATTTATCTGCGCCTGGCATTGCTGCAAGGCTTTAGCTGATTACCCCTCGATTTTCGGAACGGGCCGCTCCTATTTACAGATTGCTCCGTAAAGCATCGATATACTTACCATTGCACCGCATAGAGTTTACCTGGTTTCACTACAGCCGAACTGTACCTGCTTTCTGTTGCACTGGTCCTCGTATTGCTACGGACGGATGTTATCCGCTATGCTGCCCTGTGGTGTCCGGACTTTCCTACCCTCAGAAAACTGAGAATCAACAGGCCGGCTTTCCCGTGGGGTGCAAAGATAAGATTTCTCAAATCAAAAAAAGTTAAAACACTGGCTGTCGTAAAACGTATTTAAATCAACCCCAAAAGCCACAAGCTTTTTGGTGACTAACTGAGGTAAATTTAATATTTCAGTAAGAACAAAAAAGTTAAAAAAACCTCAGATTTTTCGCTTTGTGTGCTTCATGATAGACATTCCCTTAACACCGAGATAAGACAGTTCTTTTGTGGTGTAATAACCTGTGTGGCTATTCGTCTTTCACAGCTTTTGTGGTGAAGACATCCAGAAGGCCTTCCGGAAGCTGCATTTTGATAAATTTCTCATCACGGTTTACTTCGAGAATCCAGTCTTTGATGATGGGAACTACGATTTCCTTGCCCTTGAGATCGGTTACAAAGTAATGCTGTGCTGTCTGGTCGTTTACAGATTCCACCACTCCGTAGTCAACATCATTTTCATCTCTCAGGCTGTAACCCACAACTTCGTGATAATAAAAACTGTTCCCGGTAAGTTTTGGCAGCGTCGAAAGCGGAAGGTAAACGTTTTTGTTCACCGACTGCTCCACCATTGCTTCGGTCGAGTTTTTAAAGGAAATCAATTTAGTATCATCCTTTAACCACTGCTGTTTTTCAATGAAGAAAGGGACAAGCAGGCCATTGATTTCAATAAAAATACCCTCGAGTTTATTATAAAATTCCGGCTGGTCGGTATCGAGTTTCAAAACAACGTTACCGGCCAGTCCGTGTTTACGGGTGATTTTGCCCAGAAAATAACAGTCTTCTTTTTTCATTTCACAAAATTAAGGAAAATAAAAGTGTGGTTCATCGGGGATCACTGTACTTTATTAATTTGAAACCAGATGCGCCCCAACAAAAAAAGAGACGCAAAAATCTGCATCTCTTCATTTGAAAATATTTTTCGGTAAATCTTAAGCCTGCGCTTCTTCAGTACCTTCTGCTTCTGCAGCAGGAGTTTCCTCAGCAGTTTCTGCTACCGGCTCTTCATTGCCTTCTGCTGCAACAGGTTCATCTTCAGCAGGCGCGTTTGCAGCTTCCTCAGCAGCTTTAGCTTCAGCTAAAACAGCTTCCTGAGCCGCGATTCTGTCTGCGTTTACTTTTGCTTCAGCTTCAAGAGCCGCTTTTTTGGCATCAGCCTTAGATTTTGCCAAACCTTCTTTTTTACCTTCAACCGCTTTCTCTTTGTTTTCCAACCAAGCGTTGAATCGTTTCTCAGCTTCAGCTTCATCGAAAGCACCTTTTGCTACTCCACCCTGAAGGTGTTTTTTGTAAAGGGCTCCTTTGTAAGAAAGGATTGCTCTGGCTGTATCCGTAGGTTGTGCACCGTTGTTCAGCCATTTTACTGCACCGTCAACATCAAGTTCGATGGTTGCAGGATTGGTGATTGGGTTATAAGTTCCCAATTTTTCGATGAATTTACCATCTCTTCTTGCTCTGGAATCTGCAACCACGATGTGGAAAAAAGGCTTCCCTTTTTTACCGTGTCTTTGTAATCTGATTTTTACTGACATATTGTTTTGATTTTTGGGAACTCGTCCCGGTTAAATATTAAGGCTGCAAAGATATAGAAAATTTTTAATGCAACAACCTAATAATGTTACAATTTAGCAATGAAATTGTGTTTTTTGAATTGGATGTACTTAATATATTTTTCAGGAGCCGGGAACCTGCTTTCCATTGCAATTCCTCGTGCACCACCTTGTCCAACGCTTACTGCGGGATTTCCATTGCAATGGTAAGTTTGCACTAGAATAATTAATGAAGTAAATTAGTTGATAATATTAACTAGAAAGAAAAACAGCAGGAGTAAGGCAGACGCTGCGTTGATACTTAAGATATCGCCCCTGATTTTATCCCCCTGCTGTTGTTTTCTTCCAAATCCGGATAGAACATTGTTGGTAAGAACTTTTACCATGATGGATCAGAAGAAAACGTTCTTTCCAAAAAAAAGAATTGATGTCAAATTTATTGAAAAAAGTAATTGGTGTGGACGTTGGGTCCAAATTTTTAACGCTTAGTTTCCTGGACGATGAAAAAGGAGAACAGGTTTTGAATTTGCCAAATAATGAGCGCAGCATTTTGTCGTTTCTGTCTAAAATCTCTCCAAGCGATTATTGTTTTGTGATTGAGGCAACCGGAAACTACAGCAGCCGCCTGCTTCACCTCTCTATAGGAAAAGGATTTGAAAGCAGTCTGATCAACTGTATGTCTGTGAAACATTTTGCAAGGATGAAAAACATCATCACGAAAACCGATGCGGAGGATGCAAAACTGATCAGGAATTACGGAGAGATGTTCCGTCCGGAATTTTATATTCCAAAAACTCAGGATATTGAATATCTGGATCAGGAAATAAAGCTTCTTAATGATCTGGAAGAAGAAAAGCGTCGTTACGCGGTAAAGCTAAAAGCCTTAAGATTCCATTCCGTTGTTAATCCTTCAACAGAGAAACATTATGAAAAACGTTTAAAGCAACTGGAGAAAGAAATCAAGGAAGTTGAGGCCAGATTGCCGCAGTTGCAGGATGAGGAATTTACAGAAACTAAAAACCTGCTGCAGTCTGTATCGGGAATTGGCGAAAAGACGTCACTCCAATTAATGACTGCCACCTCAGGATTTAAAAATTTTCATTCTTCAAAATCTCTGGTAAAGTATTTTGGTCTGGCTCCAAGAATTTACCAATCGGGAAAGAAATCTTATTCACCAGGAAAATGCCGAACTTCAAAAACTTATATCCGAAGTATTCTCTATGTCTGTTCCTGGACGGCGATAAAGCACAACCAAAAATGTAAAGAGCTCTACTTACGGCTGCTTGAGAAGGGCAAGGCAAAAAAACTGGCTCTGATTGCCGTATGCAACAAACTTCTACGAATATGCTTCAGCGTAGTAAAAAACAAAACACCTTTTCAACAGGATTTTCAAAATAAATTAAAAATTTCAACCTGAAAAATTTGCAGATTAACATAGAACATCAGGGCTATGGATCACAGTGATATATAAAATTGGGCCTGAAATTATCACCTCATCACCTCATCAAACCATTCCCATATAAAAGAACCCCAAACATTTCTGGTTTTCTTGCAAACCAAGATAATCACCGATATAATCTTTCGTATTCGGGGTACTCCAATAGCAACCGACATTATTCGCAGTGCAGGTCAAATACATATTTTGGACACCCATCGCAACAGCGGCAACTTCTTCCCATTCCTGAACGAGTCCTGAAAAGTTGACGCAAACAGCAACAACAGCATCTGTTTTTTTAATTTTTTCAGAAATATCCACATATTTTCTCTCGAGGAAAACTTCCGGACGCGTAATTTCGCGGTATGTTTCAGCGAGTTTTTCACCTAATTCGGTTTTTTGCAGCCCACGGAAAATTTTGAAACGCCACGGTTTTGTTCTTTTGTGATTCGGAGCAAAATGCGCAGAATTCAAAATTTCTTCGAGGATCTCCTGCGGAATTTCTTCTGCTGTATAATCTTTTGGAAAGATGCTTTTCCGGGATTGTATGATTTGTTTTAAAATATCAGGATTCATTTTGCAAAAATAAGAAATAACAGGGTTGGAATTTATCTGAATGTTTTCTGCGGAAAAAAGTTTCGTCCCTTCAGATTCCACCAACATTTCACTCCTACCGAACTCAAAAAATACCTCTGAAATTTTTCCACCAACATTACTCGCCTTCGGCGCTCACAATCTGTGTTCGCTGCCTACAAAATCTCCTCTATTTTCTGATGAATATTATTCAGTACAAATTCATCGCCCGCTTTTTTGCCTTTCATGATCTGCGCCATCGGGCTTTCTTCGGAAATAGCGTAGAACCGGTCTCCTTCATAGAAGAACTCGCCCAGGGAAACCGAAATATAAAATCTCGCCTTGTTGGTAATCACCAGCGATCCTAACTGTGCAATTTCGGTAGGGGAGTTGATGACCCGCTGCATTTTCTGTTTCATGGCTTTAAGGGCTGCCATTTGCTTGTCGAGATGGTAAATTTCTTCCTGAATTTCCTCGCGGAACGAGTCGTACTTGGGCGTTTTCTTAATATCGCGGCTCGCTTCCAAGGTGAAATCCCGATAAAAATCCAGTGTCTTTATCTTTCCCGAAATCATGTCGTTTACAAAATTCCGCAATTCACTTTTATGGTAGGTAATCTTCCGCATTTCCGTTTCTATACTCCGAATATAGAAAAATGTTTATTAAGATTATCAAGCAAAACAAAAAAAAGGGCAAAAAACGTTTCTATGATATTGACTTCAATTTATTGTTTTACCTTAAATATAGGAATGCCTTTTTTTGCCCTATCCTACCTGTTTTATTGCCATCCTACCTTAATTTGGAATATTATTTGATGAGGATGATGCCGAAGTTTTTAATCACTAAAAAATTAAACACACATGACTAGAAAATTGTTTTTCTCAGCGGCACTTGCGCTGGTGGCAATGTCCTGCTCCAAAAAAAATGAAACAGGATCTATCACCACAGAAGAAACCACCACTTCTAATCCTGAAACCACCATCAACACGACGGTAACTCCGATAGATTCTGCAACGTCGTTGAAGGAAACACAATCTGTTACCACAGCCGACCAAACTACAACAACCAAAACCACTACAGGAGAGGTTTACCACTACATCAGCAACGACGGAAAAACAAAATTCAGCGCCATTTATGACCCTGAAAAAGGTACCGTAGCCCTGAAAAATGAAACTACCGGCCAAACCTACGATATGAAAAGCGTGGTTTCCGGAAGCGGCTCGAAATATGAGGATGCCGATAAAAATTTCTGGTGGACACACCAAGGTGAATTTAACTTCGGAAAAGGCGACAAAGACCTTATCTTAGGGAAAGAAGTAAAATAATTTTTACACGAAAATATGAGACCGTTCCAGATTTTGGAGCGGTTTTTTTGTTTTAAAACTGAAAAATCAATTTCGGCTCACCGAAGCTCACGGATTATCTTTAAAAACATTATTTTTGAATAAATAAATATAATGACACCCAATATTTTATTACAAAACTTCGATACACCGCACCATTCTGCGCCTTTTGAACAGATTAAAGAAGAAGATTTTCTCCCGGCTTTTCAAGAACTCATTAAAATTTCCGAAGCCGAAATCAATGAAATCGCGCAAAATGCGGCGCTGCCAACTTTCGAAAACACCATTGAAGCACTCGCCTATTCCGGTGAAAAACTGGATGTAGTTTCCAATATTTTTTTCAACCTTAATTCTGCCGAAACCAACGATGAAATACAGAAAATCGCACAGGAAGTTTCACCGCTGCTCACTGAATTTTCGTCTAAAATTTCGCAAAACCAACAACTTTTCGAAAGAATTAAGAAAGTGTACAACGAAAGGGAAAAATATGATTTAAATGAAGAACAGCAAACCCTTCTCACCGAAACCTACAAAGGATTTGTCCGCAGTGGCGCACTTTTGAACGATGATGACAAGAAAAAACTGGAGAAGATTAATATTGACCTGTCAATGAAATCGCTGCAGTTTGGCCAGAATGTTTTAGCGTCTACCAATGCGTATTTCAAACATATTGAAAACAAGGAAGATTTGAAGGGAATTCCGGACGCGATTCTTGCACAATACGCCGAAGATGCAAAGGAAAAAAATCTCGAAGGCTATGTTATTACGCTGCAATATCCAAGTTATCTTCCGGCAATGACTTACGCTGAAAACCGCGATTTGAGGAAAGAATTGGCTTTGGCCAACGGTAAAAAATCTTTCGACGGCGGTGAATTTGACAATAAAAATCTGATTAAAGAAATCATCAGTCTGCGCCAGCAAAAAGCCGAACTTTTGGGTTATAAAAATTATGCAGATTACGTTTTGGAGGAAAGAATGGCGCAATCTTCGCAGAAAGTCCACGATTTTCTGAACGAACTTTTGGAAAAGGCCACACCTTACGCCCAAAAAGAAACCGAAGAATTAAAAACGCTGGCAAAAGCCGATGGAATTGAAGAAATGCAAAGTTATGACCACGCGTTTTATGCGGAGAAACTGCGCAAACAAAAATTTGACTTGAATGACGAGGAACTGAAGCCCTATTTCCAGCTCGACAAAGTTCAGGAAGCAGTTTTTGGTTTGGCCAGTCAACTTTTCGGGCTGACTTTCAAAGAAGTCTTTAATGTCCAAAAATACCATCCGGAGGTGAGAACGTATGAAATTTTTGAGCGAGCCCAACCTAACCTTCCGGATGAGAAGGAAGAAGTACACTCAGGAGATTTAGGAGCTTTTAAAGCCCTGTTATATGTTGATTACCACCCTAGGAAAGGCAAGCGCGCGGGAGCCTGGATGACGAGTTTCAAAAATCAGTTCAAGAAAGATGGTGAAAATCACCGTCCGCATATTTCGGTGGTTTGCAATTTCTCGAAACCGACCGCCGACACACCAAGTTTACTGACTTTCCAGGAAGTGACGACACTTTTCCACGAATTTGGACATGCTTTGCATGGCGTTTTGGCTGACACCCAATATCCAAACCTTTCGGGAACCTCAGTAAAATGGGACTTTGTGGAACTTCCGTCACAGTTTTTGGAAAATTATTGCTACGAACCGGAATTCCTGAAAACATTTGCAAAACATTACCAGACCGGAGAAGTTTTACCGGATGACAAAATCGATAAAATCGCCGAATCGAAAAATTTTATGGAAGGGTATCAAACATTGAGGCAACTTGGTTTTGGGCTTTTGGATATGGCCTACCACACCAAATCCGACAAAGTTGAGGACGTAAAAACCTTTGAAACCGAAGAAACGAAAGCGACAAATTTATATCCATCAAATCCTGAAACTGCAGTAAGCCCTAGTTTTTCGCATATCTTCCAGGGCGGTTATTCAGCGGGATATTATTCTTATAAATGGGCGGAAGTTCTGGATGCGGATGCTTTTCAGTACTTTAAAGAAAACGGAATTTTCAACCCGGAAATCGCGGCGAAATACAAAGTTCTGCTTTCTTCCGGCGGAACGAAAAATCCGATGGAACTGTACAAAAATTTCCGCGGCAGCGAACCAAAAGTGGAGAGTTTGCTGAAGCGGGCGTTTGGATAGATTTTAACCCAAAATATTTAACCACAAAAGGCACAAAAGTTTCCTGTTTAATTGGCTTTTATACCAAAGGCTGCAAAGCTTTGAAGAATTCTTTGTGACTTTTGTGGTTAAAAAAACTCCCGAGCTTCCACCGCTTTATGCCGGTTTCTGGCCAAAATCGGAATTGAAATAAAACCCATAACCACCATGATCACCAGCTGCATCGTGTGAGAAATGAACGCATAAGCCAAACCGACCTCTGCACCTTCATCAAAAGATTTTCCCATGGAAAGAAACAGTGCACCAATCCCGATTTTCAGGGCAAAATGAAACGCACCGATTCCGCCGGAAGCCGGAACCATCATTCCTAAAGTTCCCACCACGATAATGAAAAACCCATCGGCAACGGTGAAATCTGCAGTTTCGGGAAGGGCAAAACAAACCAGATAAGCTGCGAGATAATAACACACCCAAATCGCGATGGAATAAAGGATGAATTTTACCGGATTTTTAAGTCTGAAAATAGAAAGGACTCCCTGCAATAATCCATCAAAAATTTTGTAAATATTTCTGAAAAAAGGCAATTTTTCAAGCGCTTTCCTCAGTGCAAAAAATAATACAGCACCAAGCAAACCTGCGCCCAAAATCAGCCATATCCAGTTGGAGGAAGATTTTTCCGCACCCGCCTTCTGTTCTGTCGCAAACCTGTAAAATTCTGCAATGGCATTGTATTTAAAAATCAGTGTAAGGCCGAGAAAACCGATCATGCAGATTAAGTCGACGACCCGTTCCAGAATAATAGTCCCGAAAGATTTGTCAACCGGCACTTTTTCTACACCATACAATGCCGTAGATCGCGCCAGTTCGCCGCTTCTCGGTATTGTTAAATTCATGAGATAGCCAAAAGAGATGGTCCACATGGAATTGGAATTTGAAATGCGGTATCCCAACGGTTCCAGCAACAGATTCCATCGCACCGCCCTGAACCAGTAGGCCAGAATTCCAAAAACGGCAGCAGCAACTACCCAAAAGTAATTTGCTTTTGCGAAGTAACCTTTTATTTTTTCAAAATCCAGTCCGCGGAAAGCCAGCCACATAAAAAAAACAGCCACTGCCAACGAAACAGCAATGGTGAGAAACGTCTTCAGAGGATTAATTTTCTTTGGATTTTCCAATATAACGAACTGTAAACTTTATGTTAGTAAATTAGTCTTTTCATCAGGGAAAATGATTTTCGGCTGGAACGTTTTTGCTTCCTCAGGCGTCATTTGGGCGTATGAAATGATGATGATAATGTCGCCTTTCTGCACTTTTCTGGCGGCCGGACCGTTAAGGCAGATCTCGCCGGATTTTCTTTTGCCTTTTATCGTATAGGTATCAAAACGCTCACCGTTGTTTACATTCACAATATATACACGCTCACCAACCACCAGTCCGGCGGCATCTAGCAAATCTTCGTCAATGGTAATGCTCCCGATATAATTAAGGTCGGACTCTGTGACTCTAACCCTGTGAATTTTAGATTTAAAAACTTCAATTAGCATGCGGCAAATTTATTATAAATTATTTAATTTAACACGAAATAATAAGTATATCAACACCTTGACAGAAATTCCTGTAATTAACTTAAACAAGGTAAAAAGACAGTATATTTACGAATTACACAACAATACTATTTATTATCTGCAAAATCACTATCATATTTCGAAATTCATAATTCCAATATTGTTTTAAACAAATATTTAAAAACCCAATAGTATCGGGCAACTGGCATAATTTTAGTATGCTGTAACGCTGATTTTTGGTAAAAAAAACGATTATCAATTTTATATTATTGCATAAAATTCAGTACAATTTTCGCCGGATATATCAAAAAAATTTGCACAATTTGAAAATTGTATTAAATTTGCCATAAATAACTAACTTTTTAAACAGTAAACAATTATGAACAAGTCTGAATTAATCGACGCAATGGCACAGGATGCCGGAATTACTAAAGTTGCTGCTAAAGCCGCTCTAGAATCTTTTATGTCTAACGTACAGTCTGCCCTAACGAAGAAAGACGGTAAAGTATCTTTGGTAGGCTTTGGAACATTCTCTGTATCTGAAAGAGCTGCAAGACAGGGAATTAACCCTGCAACTAAAAAGCCGATCAAAATCGCTGCTAAGAAAGTTGCAAAATTCAAAGCTGGTGCTGACCTAGCTAACGCAGTAGCTGGTGCTAAGAAAAAATAATCTTAATAAGATTTGAAAATTTAAGAAAATGTCTCAAAAACAAATGATGTAGCTGAGAGCCGTTTAGACGAAAAACTGCACATCAGGAAATCGAGAAAAAAAAACAAAAAAAGCCGTTTCACCATTTGTGAGACGGCTTCTTTTTTATGGCGCTAAGCGTGAGATCTTCCAGTCGAAATCTCCGGTCAGCTCATAAATAATCCTGTCGTGCAGACGGTTGGGCCTTCCCTGCCAGAATTCCATTTCATAAGGTTTGGCCAAATAACCGCCCCAGTTTTCAGGCCTTGGAACTTCCTTTTCTTTATATTCTTGCTCCAATTCCGCTAACCTGTTCTCCAAAAATTCCCGGTTCGGAATAATTTTGCTCTGCGGAGAAACCTTGGCGCCAAGCTGGCTGCCTTTCGGCCTTTGTGCAAAATAACCGTCATTGAGGTTTGCCGGCAGTTTTTCTAAATCTGCTTTTATGATGATTTGTCTTTCGAGCGGCGGCCAGAAAAAATGAAGACAAGCTTTGGGATTATTTTTGATGGCCATCCCTTTCCTACTGTCATAATTGGTGTAAAAAATAAAACCTTCCCAGGTATAAGCCTTCAGGAGCACCATCCTCGTTCTCGGGCAACCGTCCTGTTCCATTGTTGAGATGGCCATCGCATTGGCCTCCGATATAGCATCCGCTTCTTCAGCTTCCATAAACCAGTCGCGAAACTGCTCGATCGGATTTTTTTTCACTTCGCATTCAAGGAGCTGGGATTTATCGTAAACTTTCCTTTTATCATGAAGGTTTTCCATAATTTATTTTTACATTTGAGTATGAATTACTCGTACAAAGGTAAAATATTAATTTCCACACCCGATGTGTCGGGCGACATTTTTTCCCGCTCGGTGGTTCTGATAGTAGATCATAACGAGAACGGTGCTTTCGGATTAATTCTGAATAAAAAAAACAGCGATGTAAGCAGTAGCCTGAAAGAAATTTTTGGTTTTAAGGTGGATGTTTACGAGGGTGGACCGGTCGAAAACGACAAGATTTTCTTTATTGTTAAAGGCAAACCTGTGAATGAATTTTTCATCGAAATCAATGAGGAATTCTATCTTACCGAAGATGTGCAGACTATTGTAAATGAGATTTTTGAACAGAGGCTGAGCCCTTCAGACATTAAGGTTTTCTCCGGATATTCCGGTTGGGCGGCACAGCAGCTCGAAGGAGAAATCAGCAGAAAATTGTGGACAGTGGTCGAAGTTTATAACCTGGATTATACTTTACCCAACGACCAAAGTCTTTGGAAAAGTATCATGCAAAACCTCGGCGGCGAGTTCCTGCTGTGGGCAAACGCACCTGAGGATATTTCTATGAACTGAACCTTAAGCGGGTTAAAATTATCTAACTGCCGCCCTTATTTTGAAGTAAAAAATTAAATAATAAATTATTCCGCAAAAAGTTCGCTCCACTTCTGGATCATCTCAGAAAACCTTTCGCTGCCAAAGGTTTTATTTCTGATTTTTGATACGGTGAAAATTCCCTTTTCATCAGAAATCATCATTATTTCGTCGGCTTTCTGGCTCTCAAACGCAATCATTTCTGCCTGTTCGATTTTGGCAAGGTTGCTCTTGTGCACGAACGTAATAAAATTTTCCATCAACGGTGAGATGTACGCACCTTCACTTTGTTTCGGAATTTTTATGGCATCACCTTCCAGAAAAAGCAGATTTCCAAAGATGGAACGGGCGATTCTTTTGTTTGGGTTTAAAAGAATGCCGTCATCAAGATCATTTTCCTTGGCATAAATTTCAGCATAAACATTCTCAGGGCTATGAACACGGATATTGCTTAAAAGATTGGTATTCACACTGATTTCTTTAATCAGATCCATTTCAAAGTCTCCCTGAATCTGAAGTACGTCATTTAGTTCAGCCACATCAAACCAAAATGAAATGTCGGATTTCTGAAGCGGCTTTTCATCAGCATTTCTGTAAACCAAAAAATTTATGATTCCATTGGAAACACTCTTTGATACAGCATTTTCAGTGAAGAGATTCTGAAAAAATTCCAGCGTGTAGGAAAGCGGAATATTCATCCTCATTTTCCTCATAGAAGCCATCAGGAAAAAGTAACATTCCTCGGCCATAATCAGTTTTGAGTCCTTGATGAAAAATGAAACCTTCACTGCATCACCAAAAAGGAATGCGCGGTTTCTCAAATCAAAATTTTCTGATGTATAAATGTTGTCAAATGCCATGGTTGCTGCGATGATTATAAAAAAATAATGAACGAAAGCTCGTCCATCAGTTTATTTTTTAAGTAAGGAAAATTTAAGCGGCTCCGAGTTTGATCTGCAGGTTTTCAATCAGGTTTTCCCAATAGAGCCTGTTTTCTTCCTCATCTCCGGGATGGCAGAAATCAGTAATATTTAGAGAAAGGTCTTCTGTAATCTCATCAATCACGATGCTCATTTCAAAGAAATTCTTCGTTCCTTCATCCTCTTCCCAACGGAAACGCACAAAACTTTCAGGCTTATATCTGATCAGAGTTGCTTTCTCTGCGGGGCCGCCGCCCCAACTGAAGTAGAAATCGTCGCCTTTCTCCACCACGTCATCCGAAAACCACTCCGAAAGTCCCTCTGCCGTAGCCAGATATTCGTACAATATTTCTGACAGGCAATGCATCGGAAACTCGTAATGCACCTTGTGTTTTGCCATACTAAATCCTTTTTCTTAATGTGCCGCAATATATAAATTAATTTTATATTACACTAATAGAAAAAAGTTGATTTTTATATGTTTTTTATCAATCTTCATCCAGGGTTTCAAGGATGATTTTGCAGCCTTCTTCAATTTCTGACTTGTTGATTGTCAGCGGCGGAGAGATTCTGAGGTATTCATTTCTGTAAAGTTGCCAAAAGACAATCAGGCCTTTTTCCATACAGCGTTTTGCGACATCCAAAGTGTATTCCGGAGAACCGAGATTGACAGCGAGCATCAGTCCGCGGCCGTTGATGTTTTTTATTTTCGGATGTACCAGAAGTTTACGGAAGAGCTGTTCCTTTTCATCCACCTCATTCATCAGTCCGCTTTCCAGGACTTCCTTCAGAGTCGCATAACTTGCCGCCGCAATAAGAGGGTTTCCGCCGAAAGTTGTGATGTGCCCAAGCTTCGGTGAATGCGACAGTGTCTCCATGATTTTCCTGGAACTCATAAAAGCGCCAACAGGAACACCACCGCCCATACCTTTGCCCATCACCAGAATATCGGGAACAATACCGAAATGTTCGAAAGCGAACAGCTTTCCCGTACGGCCAAATCCTGGCTGAATTTCATCAAGAATTAAAAGTGCGCCCACTTCCTCGCATCTGGATTTCAGTTTTTTGAGATAATTACTTTCGGGAACTAAAAACCCAGCTGCACCCTGAATGGTTTCTAAAATGACGCAGGCTGTTTTTTCAGTAATTTTTTCTAAATCTTTTTCCGAATTAAATTCAATGAAATTCACCAAAGGCAGCAACGGACGGAACTCACGTTTGTGATATTCATTCCCCGAAACCGAAAGTGCGCCGTGTGTATTGCCGTGATAAGAGTTTTTGAAAGAGATAATTTCTTCCCTTCCGGTATATCGCTTTGCGAGTTTCAAACTCCCGTCTATAGCTTCTGCGCCGGAATTTACAAGATAGGTTACTTCCAAAGGCTCGGGTGTTGCTGCTGCTAAAAGCTGGCAAATTTTCACCGGCATTTCCTGAGCGTATTCACCGTAAACCATCACATGGAGGTATTTATCAGCCTGCTCTTTAATTGCAGAAACAATTTTTGGATGTGAATGTCCCAATGTATTGGCAGAAACCCCAGCCACGAAATCGAGATATTTTTTACCATCAGTACCGTAGATATAGCTTCCTTCTGCTTTTTCTATTTCGAAACCGGCAGCAAATTTTGTAGTTTGGGCTTGATATTGAAAAAATTCTTTTTGCATGGCGCAAAGTTCGGGATTTTTTTTAACCGTAAAAGTCTTTTGCTTTTGGAAAATTGGTGAAAAAAAGAAAAAACTGTCTATTTCCTCACTCTTTTTGGCGTTTTCGGCTGATTTTTAGCACGTTCTTCTTCCAAAGCTTTCTGTGCGGCGTCGTAGAGTGTATCATCGGATTTGTAAACTTCTTCCGGATAATTTGGCGAATCTACGAAGATATCCTGCCATTTGCGTAAACGGTCTTTGGTATTCCAGTTGAAATCGGTAAAAAACCGGTTCTCTTTTGAAATTTTTGACATTGGATAGAGTTTGGATTTCGCACCGATATTGCACGAAATAATCTGGATTTTCCTTTCTTCAAATTCAGCTTCGAGTGTACCGCAGGTAGAAACCAAAACACCAATCCGGTCAATTTCATTCGTTTTTTCGTCCTGAGAATCCGCGTAAGTTATGGCTTGCGCGTTTCCTAAAGCCTGCGCCAGTTTCACCTCATTATTTTCGTAATATACCGTCATCACACGGCCTTTCACCTGGTTGAATTCGTCCTTATCGTTCAGTGAGTCGGCTTTACTGATCGCAAAGGCATTACCCAAAACTTTCAGGGAATCTATAGTTTGGTTTACAGTATTGAAGTAAGCTTCAATCCGGTCGCCGGTGACCTGTTTTTCACCGCTCCAAAGGATTGGGTTTCCGTCGAGGTGAAGAATTCCGTCGGTTTCATTAAAACTGATTGAATCAGCCCGGGCCTGCGCATTGGATTTGAACATTCTTCCCTTGCGGAAAGCCCTTAAATAACTTTTTTTCTGCATGGCTGAATCCAACTTCTGGTAAGCAAGAATTTTTTGGGCCGAAAAATAAATTGAATCCTTTTCCAGGATTTTCACCGCATAAGGCTTATCAGTAATCATCGCGGAATCCTTTTTTTCCCAGATCTCACCGAATCCCCCTTTGATGTAGCGCTTTTCGCGCGGATCATTCAGTGTTACATTTCCTTCCGCTTTACCGTAACCGGTAAACTGGTTGTAATACATCTTATCCCCGGTCAGAATTTTATTATTATAGTGAATCCTAGAATTTCTATAAAGCCAAACTTCCTTAGTATTCTGGTTGTAAGTACCTTTTTCAGTGTAAACGTAGTTTAACGGATTTGCTTTATTTGTAATTCTTGTAGGTCCGAAAAATTCAGAAGTATTGGTGTTCTGGTTGTGCACAATATGGCTGCCTTCCACGGAATATTCGGGATTATCAATCTTTACACTTCCAGAAAGGTCAATGCTTTTGGTGGCAATATTATAGGTCGCAGAATTGGTATAAATGGTGTTGTTGTCGCTGGTAATCGTTCCTCCGGAATTGAAATACGCCTTGTTTGTCCGGCGGTCGTAGTAGAGTGTCTGGGTTTTTATGGTCTGTTTGGGATCCGTTAGCACCACGTTTCCGCGGGCTATTCCGCGCTCGGTATTTCCGTCATATTCCATCTCATTGGCGGTAATTACGGAGCCGTCCGCATTCTGAAGTTTTACGTTTCCGATGGCTTTTATGAAATTCTGATCACGGTAAAGAATGACCACATCAGCCGTTAAGGTTGAACCCTGATGCTGAAACTGAACATTACCCTCAAAAAAAGGGTTTCCGTTATAACGGCCGGGCTCAACACCGAATTTGTCCGAATGTATGTGCTGAACTTTCTCTCCCGTTTGTGAATTTGCTGCCTGCTGGGCATTGAAAAAAGGATCTTTTACCAAAGGGTCTTTTGGCTGCGTAGGAATCTGCGCCAGGATCATCTGTGCAGCCGCGAAGAGAAAGAGTACGAAAAAGTTCTTCATTAATCTTTTTTGGTTCCGTAAAAGTACAGCGAATGAGAATCAATATTTACGCCAAAAGCCTGCTCGATAGCGTCTTTGATGCCCTGAATCCGTGGATCGCAGAACTCGATGATTTCTTCAATTTCCTTGTCTGAACCTTTTTTGTAGATCACCAAATGGTCGTGCTGTTTATCAAAGTATGATTTTTCGTAGGAAGATGAGCTTAAGGTCTTTTCCCCAAACTGATGCTTACGGATGAGACCCGCGTCCAGGAAAATCTCAATGGTGTTGTATATGGTAGCTTTGGAAACGTGATATTTTTTCTGCATCATAAGCAGGTAGAGGTCATCCACATTGAAATGATGATCCATATTATAGATTTCTTCGAGGATGGTATAGCGTTCGGGTGTATTGCGGAAGCCTTTTTCCTGAAGATACTGTTTCAGAACCTCTTTTATGACCGTATGGCTGCTTTCTTTCTGTTGTGCGCTCATCAAAGTGAAATTGTTCACAAATTTATTAAAATTAAATGACAAAGAGACTGCATCAATTGCCGTATCACGTTCATCGCTTTTTAAATTTTAAATTTAAAGAAAAGAAAAAATCCTCTGCTGGAGAGGATCTTAGGTTTATGATTCATATTTTTTGAAGCCGGCCTGCTGAATTCGCTCCGTAACGATATCCTGATCGAGCAACGGTGCGGATTCCACCACCACGTTGTGCGGTGAAACTCCCCATGATTTGAAATCGTCACTCCCAATATATTTCACAAAATTATAGATATTCAGGGTTATTTTTTCTTTTACGGTCAAAAGTTTATCGTTGATATAGGTATTGTCGATGATCACATATTTCAAATCGGGCGGTATGTGGTAAGCCCTCAGCGAAGGGTGCGGACTGGATGCCGGAATTATACCCTCTGCCATTAAATCCTTCAAAACATCATCAAAATAATCATTGATCCGGCGGTCAACCTTAAAACCCAGAAGGAAATTTACTTTGAAGATCGTGCCGGGCATAATTTCATCCACCGTATATTTAAAGGTGTAAGGATCTTCCTGGTTTCTGATATTCAGGATAAAATAATGATCCGCTCTTTTGGGCTGTTTCCGTAAAATAGAGTAGATGATCTTGGACTCCACTTCGTCGTCCATTTTGGCACGGCTTAAAAACGCCAGGTTCGTCGCGTATTTCGGTATGGTCACGTCCAGCTTCAGGTCTTTGATAACCGGTACATACTTGGAAAGTTTTACAAAATTGATGAATTTCGTCTTGATCAGCCTTCCGTTATACCAAGCATACATACAAACGCCGATAAATCCACCGAGAATCACAGTGATCCATCCGCCTTCGAAGAACTTGATGATGTTTGCACTGAAAAAGCCCAGCTCAATGGCGAGATAAACGAGGAGAAAACCAAGAATGTAGATCCTGTTTACCCGCTTCTTGAGCAACCAAAACGCCAGAAGCAAAGTGGTCATCAGCATTGTAAGTGTTATTGAAAGCCCGTATGCAGCTTCCATTCGGCCGGATTCCTTAAAATAAACAACAACGATAATGCAGAACAAAAGCAATCCCCAGTTGATTCTTGGGATGTACATCTGCCCTTTTACACCCGAAGGATAATCTATTTTTTGATTTGGCCAGAAATTAAGCGACATCGCTTCTGAAAAAATGGTGAAGGAGCCTGTGATCAACGCCTGTGAAGCAATAATCGCAGCTGCAGTTGCCAAAATTATACCCGGTAAAATCATCCAGTCAGGCATAATTCCAAAAAACGGATTAATCCCTTCTTGCTGTACCCTTTCGTGATTTTGAAGCAGCCATGCGCCCTGACCCAAATAATTCAGAATCAGCATAATTTTTACAAAAACCCAGCTTACCCTGATATTCTTGATTCCACAATGCCCAAGGTCGGAGTAAAGCGCCTCAGCCCCTGTAGTACAGAGGAAAACTGCCCCAAGAATGATAATTGCACTGGGTGAATGGGTGATTAAATTATAGGCGTAATAGGGATTGAAAGCTTTTAAAATCTCATAATTACCCATTAAATGGTATCCGCCAATAGCCCCAAGAACCAGGAACCAAACCACCATCACGGGCCCGAAAAATTTCCCAACAACACTGGTACCGAACTGCTGCACAAAGAATATCACCAACAAAATCACGCAGGTGATCAGTACCACCGGCGTATGCGGGTTATAGATCTGAAGGCCTTCAATTGCTGACATCACCGTTAAAGACGGTGTAATAACGCCATCCGCCACCAAAGCTGATGCACCAATGATGGCGATAAGATAAAGCCAGCGCTTCTTCAAATTTTTTACAAGAGAAAAAAGTGCCAGAATGCCGCCTTCGCCCTTGTTATCGGCCCGAAGTGCGATAACCACATACTTGATTGTGGTTTGCAAAGTAAGGGTCCATATTACACAGGAAAGCGCACCTTCAATGAACTCATCGAAAGGCATATTAGAGCCCTCTTTGAAAGCATTCACAATTGCTTTCATCACATAAAGCGGTGATGTACCGATATCGCCGAAAACAATTCCCAATGATACAAGAATCCCTACAAAAGAAAGTTTTTTTAGATCAATATGATGACCAGGTGCATCTGTTGCCATTTATAAAAATATTTGCGCAAAGATAGTTTATTGGTAAAATTCTCTATTTGAAATATTATAATTATTTATAAATAAAAAAGCTCTCTTTCGAGAGCTTCTATCTATAATAAATAAAACTAAGCTTTGATGTACATCGCTTTTTTAAGTTCTTCTTTTACCTTTTCCAGTTTCGGGAACCACTCTGCGAAAAGTGCAGATGAATAAGGTGCCGGTGCATCCGGAGTTGTAATTCTCTTGATCGGTGCATCCAAGTAATCGAAAGCCTTCTGCTGCACCATATAAGTGATTTCTGACGCTACAGAAGCGAAAGGCCAGGCTTCTTCCAAAACAACCAGTCTGTTGGTTTTTTTTACGGAAGCCAAAACAGTGTCGTAATCCAGCGGACGAACAGTTCTCAAATCAATAACTTCAACGGAGATGCCTTCTTTTTCCAGATCTTCTGCAGCCTGCATCGCCAGTTTCATAATTTTTCCGAAAGAAACCAAAGTCACATCTTTACCTTCTCTTTTGATGTCGGCTTTTCCGATTGGGATATAATATTCCTCATCAGGAATTTCCATTTTATCGCCATACATCTGCTCAGATTCCATGAAGATTACCGGGTCATTATCCTGTATTGCAGTTTTCAGAAGTCCTTTTGCGTCGTAAGGGTTGGACGGCACTACAACTTTCAGCCCCGGGCAGTTGGCATACCAACTTTCAAAAGCCTGTGAGTGTGTTGCACCAAGCTGACCTGCAGAAGCCGTCGGGCCACGGAAAACGATTGGGCAGTTCCATTGCCCGCCGCTCATCTGACGGATTTTCGCAGCATTGTTGATAATCTGGTCGATACCAACCAAAGAAAAGTTGAACGTCATAAATTCCACGATCGGCCTGTTTCCGTTCATCGCAGCACCTACCGAAATCCCTGCAAATCCAAGTTCTGCAATTGGGGTATCGATAACTCTTTTCGGTCCGAATTCTGCCAGCATCCCTTTGGACGCCTTATAAGCACCGTTGTATTCTGCAACTTCCTCACCCATTAAATAAATGGATTCGTCTTTGCGCATTTCCTCGCTCATTGCCTGTGCAATAACCTCGCGAAAAGTATATTCTGCCATGTTTGTTTAATTTTTTTAAGACCACAAAATTAATGAATTTAATTTGATTGATTTAGTATTTAATGAATAAAAAATACCGGCAGATTTTTAATTAAAAAAAAATAAAAAAGCAGCCCATTACTGAACTGCCTTTTTATTAATTGACTTGTTAAAAGACCGTTATTTTACCAGGTGCCAGGTTTGGGTTTTAACTGCAATTCCCAAAACAATCGCTTTCACTGCAAGCGTGTTACCGTTTCTTACAACAGCTGTGTTGTAGGTTTTTCCGTCCTTCGGGTTAGTAATGGTACCGCCAGTGAATTCGTTACCGTCTTTTTTCAGCCCTCTGATGACTTCCAGGCCAACCAGCGGCTTGTTTTTCCTGTCGTCTTTACATTTTACACAGTTGTTGTTTTCAGGCTTAATCAATAACTGTGAGATTCTGCCATAATATTTACCGTCTGATTTTTTGAAAATCTCTACGATAGATTTTGGTTTACCAGTCTCGTCATCAATGGTTTTCCATTTTCCCTCAATTTGCGCGAAAGAGAAGGTGGCAAAAAATAGTGCTATAAAAGCAAATAACATTTTTTTCATGTAATTTTAATTTATTTTATTAATATAATTTTCTATTAGATAAAAGTAATTAAAAAAAGTTAAACACCAAATAAATTATTATCTGCTTCATAGCAATATTTGCGCAGTGACAGGGTTTTAAAAAATTAAACAATCATTTAATTTCTTACCCTTTTATTTTAATCAGATAAATTTTAGAAAGTTGGCCTGGCCTCCTGGCCGGATCGAGAAATTTGAGCGAAAGTTTGGTGATCCGGAAATTATCTGCAGAGCTCACAATCTCGTAAGGCCTTTTAAAATCTTTCAGTGCGCCATCATAAACCACAACTAAATTTCCAGGTTTCAGATCAACTTGTTCAATCCGAGGTGTATTTTGTTTGGTATAAAAATCAAAAGCCCAGGCTTCATCGTTCGTGAGCATGTAGATATTTTGCTTGGCAAGCCGATGACTGTTTACATATTCGGCAAGTTTTATGCTCCCCTGATATTGAGTCAACACCGGATAAAACTGAGTATTGAGGAAAAGATTGACAGCAATTGCAAAAAGCGCTGAAACATACGCATATTTGCTGAAAAGGTTCTCAGTACCAAAAATTCTATAAAGCAAAAGAGCAAAAACCACTGCAGTGAGCATATACATTCCGATATAAGGAATACCGGTAAATGAATTAATTAAAAGCCCTAAACCGATGATTGAAGTAAAAATCACAACCAGTTGAATAATCCAGAGAATTTTGATTTTCTTGTTTTCTCTGTTTCTGTAAAGGTGAAAAAGATAAGCAGCCGTAAAAATGGCCAACACCGGAATTAATCCATTCAAATAATGCGGAAGCTTAAATTTTGAGAAGCTGAAAACCACCATCACCATCCAAAACGCACCTAAAGTAAGGAACTCTGCGCCTATTTTTTTTTTGAATTTAGAAGTGATAAAAAACTTCGTCCGATCGAAAACACCAACATAAAACAGCAGCGAAAACGGCAGGAAAGCCCAAAGCAGGGTATGGAAAAAGAACAGGTAATCTGAATTGGTAGCCGCGAAACCGTCGCCGGTCATCCTCGCCACGCTTTGCCCAAGAAGAATAAACTTAATACCGTCCACACCAAACTGATGGTGGTACGCATAAAGCATGGGTGAAACCCCAACAGCAAAGCTAACCGCACCCGCAATGATTTTAAAATTGAAAAACCTCGTCCATTCCCTGGAATAAAGCAGGTACGCAAACACACTGAAAGAAATAATCACCAGTGTCATCAGCCCTTTTGATGAGAATGCAACCGCCGTTCCCAAGCCTGCCAAAACCACGAAAACCAATTTTTGGGTTTTGATAAATTTTACAAACTGCCATATTGCAAAAATCACAAAGCCCGTCAAAACCGCATCAGTACGTACATCGTGAGCTGAAAGAATGACAGTTTGCGCTGAAAGAAACATCAATGCTGCGGTATGCCCTAAATTTTTATTCCCATAAAGTAATTCAGCGAGTTTTTTTGTAGAAAAAGCACCCAAAGCCAGGCAAAGCAGTGCCGGAATGCGGTAAGCAACAGGATTAATCCCAAACAACTTCATCGAAACGGCGGCAAGCCAGAAATGCATATGCGGCTTGTCGAGGTAAGGATTATCGCCCTTATAGATATTAAGAAAATCATTGTTCAGTGCCATTCTCATCGCCATTGTAGCATGCTGCGCCGAATCGTTCTGCATCAGTGGAATAAACAGCCCGGAGATGTAAACGATTGCAAATCCGATATATAAGAAAATCAGTTGACGGTTGCTAAGCAGCGTGTCCTGAGCCATGCGGTAGATAGTTTTTTAGTAATTTTGCAGAAAATATTGCGAATGCAAATTTAGCAATTCAAAACTAACGAATGAATCCCAACAAATTCTACTCTATCGTCATCCCAATGTATAATGAGGAAGGCAACGCGGGGCTGCTGATGGACAAAATAAAAGATGCCATGCGGGGCTACAGGTACGAACTGATCCTGATTGACGATTTCTCTAAAGACCGTACTGTACAGCAAATAAAAGAGAAGAATGACCCAAACGTCGTTCTGATCCAGCTGAAAAAAAATTACGGCCAAAGTTCTGCAATGATGGCGGGATTCGATTATGCTACCGGCGATTACATTATTACAATGGACGGCGATTTACAGAACGATCCGTCCGATATCCCAGCGATGGTAAAACTGTTGGAGGATGGCGAATATGATCTTGTAGTGGGCAACCGTGAGAAAAGGAAAGACTCATCCGTGAGAACCATTCCATCAAAAATTGCCAATTTCATTATTAAAAAATCGACAAAACTCCATATTTCAGATCAAGGGTGCGCGCTGAAAGTGTTTACAAACGATACCGCCAAAGACCTTAATTTATACGGCGAAAACCACCGTTTCATCAGTCTGATGGCACACCTTAACGGTGCAAAAATCGCAGAAATGCCGGTAAAGCACCATCCAAGACAGCACGGCGTTTCCAAATATGGGATGAACCGTACCTTCAAGGTCATCAATGACTTACTGTTGGTTCTTTTTAATCAGAAATACCTCTCGAAACCGATTTATCTTTTCGGAAATATTGGACTTCTGGCTTTTACTCTCGGGATGATTATTAATATTTATTTACTGGTAATCAAACTTTTAGGCCAGCAAATTGGCGGAAGACCGCTGCTAATTCTCGGCGTTCTTCTGGTATTTATCGGTATTCAGCTTTTTACAACGGGTATCATTGTGGATATGCTGATGAAGACCTATTTTGAATCACAGAACAAGCGCCCTTTCAACATCAGAAAAATTACCACTTTTGGAAAAAACGAGGATTAGGAAAGCACTTCTCAATGCCGGCAAAATAATGATCAGCATAGTTTTGCTGTACTTTGTGTTCACCAAAATCCCGTTTAGTGCGGTGGCGGCTTTGTGGAAAAATGTAAATGTTGCTTACCTCGCTGCTGCTGCAATTCTTTTTCTGCTTTCTCAAATCGTGTCTGCAAAGCGCCTGGAACTTTACTTTACTGCTGCAAATTTCAACCTGAGTTTCAAGAGCAACCTTGAACTTTACTTTCTGGGTATGTTTTATAATTTTTTTATACCGGGCGGAATCGGCGGCGATGCATATAAAATTTACCTCCTCAACAAAAAATTCGGCTGGAGTTCGCGAAAACTTACTTCATCACTTTTCAATGACCGGCTGAGCGGGCTTATTGCCATTTGTATAATCATTTGTATGTTAAGCCTCATATCATTGCCGGAATTCAAATTTCATGTGCTGGGACTTAGCATTTTGGGATTGGTTGCCGGATATTTTTTAACAGCTAAAATGTTCCGGGACTTTAAAAAAATTTATTTGAAAGGGTTGGGATTCTCCCTTATAGTACAGGCTTTACAAATTTTTTGTTTTATTTTTTTACTTAAAAGTATCGGTGTAGAAAACGGATTTGTGCATTATTCGCTGCTCTTTCTGGCGAGCTCCATTCTCAGTTTGATATCTTTTGCCGGCATTGGTGTCCGCGAAATGCTTTTCTTTCAGGCGGCCAAATATTTTGATTTCAATCCGGCTTATTCAGTATCCGCGTCGCTGCTTTTCACGGTAATTACTGCTTTTTTTTCACTTTTGGGACTTTTCTTTCAGATAAGAACATTAAATTTGAAAACTACTGACCCGCTATGATTTTTTTAAGAAACAACCTCGCCAATATATTCACTCTCGCGAACCTTTTTTCGGGCAGCATCGGCGTTATTCACCTTCTCGATGGGGATTACAAAACTGCGGGCTTGTGCATCATCCTCTCATTAATCCTTGATTTTTTTGATGGGTTTGTGGCACGGGCGCTGAAATCGAACTCCAGTCTCGGTGTTCAGCTGGATTCTTTGGCAGATATGGTGAGTTTTGGCCTTTTGCCGGGCGTGGCGATGTACAAAATGCTGCAACCCTTCGGGACGGAGTTTTTAGGTCTTCAGATGCCTTTTGAAATTAAATATCTGGGGCTTTTAATAACCGTTTTCTCTTGCCTGAGACTGGCAATCTTCAATATTGATGAAGACCAGAAATATTATTTTAAAGGATTAAATACCCCGAGCAATACCATCCTGATTTTTGGTTTATACTACGTATTGAATGAAGTCGGAAGTTACAGTTTTTTACGTGCGACGCCGCTTTTTATGGTACTTTTGACCTTGTTGAGTTCGTGGCTTCTGGTCTCGCCGATTAAAATGATCTCAATGAAATTCAAATCGATGACAGTTCGGGATAATATGCCGAAAATCGCCTTACTGGCCGGCGGAATAATCATTTTACTGCTATTTAAAACTGTGGGGATCCCGATTGTGATTGTTTATTACATTTTGGTATCACTGGTTTTTCAAAAACAAATTACGTAATCTGAAATTTGATGTTTGAAATTTCAAATTATTTTGTACAGTTTCAATCTTGAATATCAAATCTCGAATCTCAAACCTAAACATTAATGAACTTAAAACTCCATAAACCGCTCTGCGTATTTGACCTTGAAACCACGGGTACGAACGTCGCAAAAGACCGCATCGTCGAAATCTGCATTCTGAAAGTAAATCCAGACGCGTCACGAGAAAGCAAAACCTGGCTTGTGAATCCTGAGATGTATATTCCGAAAGAATCTACAGCTGTGCACGGCATTACTGATGACGATGTAAAAGACGCACCAACCTTTAAAGAAATTGCCCCGAAAATTATGGAAATGATTTCCGGAAGTGATTTAGGTGGTTTTAATTCAAATCGTTTCGATGTACCGCTTTTGGCCGAAGAACTTCTTCGCGCAGGGGTTGATTTCGATTTGAGTAAATTCAAACTGGTGGACGCCCAAACAATTTTCCATAAAATGGAACCAAGAAATCTGACCGCCGCTTATAATTTCTACTGCGGAAAAACGCTTGAAAACGCCCACTCCGCCGAGGCGGATGTATTGGCTACTTTTGAAGTTTTAGATGCACAGGTTGCCCACTACGATGAACTGCCGAATGATATTGCCGGACTGAGTGAATTCTCGTACCACAACCGTTTTGCCGATCTGGCTGGTTTCATCGCTTTTGATGATGAGGAGAAAGAAGTTTTTACTTTCGGTAAATACAAAGGCCACCGCGTGAAGGACGTATTTCAGAAGGATCTGGGCTATTACGGCTGGATTCAGAATGCGGATTTTCCTCTTTATACGAAGAAGGTTTTAACCAAAATTCAGTTAAAAAGCCGGTTTTGATTATCATGAAAAAATTTCTTTTTGTTTGTCTTACATTTTTATTTTTGAGCATTTCAGCGCAATATTCCTATCAATATGGGCATGATTCCACGCGTTTAAATCTAAAAAATGGGGTTTATAAAGTTACAGAAACAGCAGAATTTACTGGAAGAGAGAACTATAAGCGCATCAGCAAATTTACCTTCAACAAAAAAGGTAATTTAACAGATATAGAGTACTTGAACTCAAAAGATGATGACAAGCCAAAACATATGTCCTTTAAAAAAATTGCGTATGACCGCTTCGACAGGCCAATTTCTATGGAAGAACTAAAAGCCCGTACTACATTTAAGTATGCACACGACACGGTGATTATACAAAAAGATGCTGACAGTTTTATAGAGAAGTCAACTTACACCAAATTAAAAAATAAAGAATATTTAGTTTCTGAATTATCAATTGATAATGAAAAAGAAATAACAAAAGGAGAATTCATTTACGACAGCAAATACAGAATTATTGAATCTACAGAAATTATTTTTTCAAAGGGAAAAACAGATACAGTTAAAATAAAATCAGAGTATTACGGAAAATGTCACTACCCTAAGCAACAGACAATTCATAATTTGACAACATCGAATATTTTGAACAAGAAATGTGACATTATAGAAAGTACTGCCCATTTTTCAAATGGCAACACGCATAAAAGTGTGTTCACATACAAATATGATAAAAAAGATAACTGGATCGAAAGAACGGAATTGGTAAACGGAAAAGTAAGTTCCTTTTCAACAAGAATTATAGAATATTATTAAATATGAAACTGATCTGCATAGGAAGAAACTATAGCGAACATGCTAAGGAGCTGGGTAACGAGATTCCCGACAAACCGGTAATTTTTATGAAACCGGACACAGCAGTTTTGAAAGGTAATGATTTCTACATTCCTGAATTTTCAACAGATGTGCATTACGAGCTCGAAGTAATTTTAAAAATCTCAAAAGGCGGGAAATACATCCAAAAAGAAAATGCGCATAAACATTATGATGAAATCGGCCTGGGTATTGATTTTACGGCGCGCGACCTGCAAAGCGAGTTGAAAAGCAAAGGGTTGCCATGGGAACTGGCGAAAGGGTTTGACGGTTCGGCAGTCATCAGCAATTTTTATAATAAAAACGAATTCGACTTGCAGAATCTGGATTTTTCATTGCTCAAAAACAAAGAAAAAGTGCAGGACGGAAACACCAAAAATATGATGTTTGGGTTTGATGACATCATCAGGTTTGTTTCGCAGTACTTCACCCTCAGAGTGGGCGACATCATTTTCACCGGAACCCCTGAAGGTGTGGGCAAGGTCAACGAAAATGATCTCCTCGAGGGTTTTCTGGAAGAAAAGAAAATTCTTGATTTGAGGATTCTTTAACTCTGAAATGGCAGTATTTTAAGCAATTTCGATCTTCAGCAAAAACATTTAAACCCAATAAAAAATCCCCAACCAAAATTGGCTGGGGACCGTTTTTTTTAGGCTTTTAATTAAGCCTGCACGTTATTGTTCTGTCCAATTACGAAAGGCTCAACTTCTTTGATTTCGCCAAACTGCTGCTCGTAGTTTGCGATGTTCTGCTGAAGCGCGGTAAGCACTCTCTTCGCGTGAAGCGGAGCTAAGATTACTCTTGATCTTACGTTGGCCTGCTGTACTCCTGGCATCAGCTGGATGAAATCTAAAACGAATTCAGATGGTGAGTGGTTTACCAAAGCAAGGTTGCAGTATACACCTGCTGCTACCATTTCGTTTAGTTGAATGTTGATGTTTCCGTCCTGTGGATTTTGATTGTTGTCCATGTTTTTTTAATATTTTAAATTATAAATTTTAGATTTTAAAAGGATTTTAGACTATGAATTCAATTTAAAATTCATAATCTAAAATCTATAATTGCTTAATTGATGTCTTCGAATTCTTTCTTAGAACCTACGATTACATTCTGGTATTCTTTAAGACCCGTTCCTGCAGGAATTCTGTGTCCTACAATAACGTTTTCTTTCAGACCGTTCAGTTCGTCTACTTTTCCGGCTACAGCGGCTTCGTTCAGAACTTTTGTAGTTTCCTGGAACGATGCTGCAGACATGAAGGACTTGGTTTGTAGAGCTGCTCTTGTAATCCCCTGAAGTACAGGTGTTGCTGTAGCAGGGAGTGCTTCTCTTACCTCCACCAATTGCAGGTCTTCACGTTTCAGTTTAGAGTTTTCGTCTCTAAGTTCACGTGCTGTAATCATCTGTCCTGGCTTGAATTCCTTGGAATCACCGGCTTCGGTTACAACCTTCATTCCGAAGATTCTGTTGTTTTCTTCCAGGAAATCGTATTTGTGTTCAAGGGCACCTTCAAGGAACTGAGTATCGCCGGCGTCCACGATTTCTACTTTGGTCATCATCTGTCTTACGATGATTTCGAAGTGCTTGTCATCGATTTTCACACCCTGTAAACGGTAAACTTCCTGAATTTCATTCACCAAATATTCCTGCACTGCAGTTGGGCCTTTAATCTTAAGGATGTCATCCGGAGTAACGGATCCGTCGGAAAGCGGCGAACCTGCTCTTACGAAGTCGTTTTCCTGTACCAAAATCTGGTTTGAAAGTTTTACCAAATAAATCTTTCTTTCTCCGGTTTTGGCTTCTACGATTAACTCGCGGTTACCTCTCTTGATTTTTCCGTAAGAAACTACACCGTCGATTTCCGTTACTACCGCAGGGTTTGAAGGGTTTCTCGCCTCAAACAATTCGGTAACTCTCGGAAGACCACCTGTGATATCCCCTGCTTTTGCAGATTTTCTTGGTATTTTAATCAGGACTTTACCAGCCTTGATTTTCTCACCGTCATTAACCATTAAGTGCGCACCTACCGGCAAGTTGTATGCTTTCAGTTCTTCACCCTTGGTATCTACCACTCTTAATGTAGGAACGGCCTTTTTATTTCTAGATTCAGAAATTACTTTCTCTTCGAATCCTGTTTGCTCGTCGATTTCCAACTGGAATGAAACGCCCTGGATGATGTCTTCATATTTCACTTTACCGGCAGATTCTGCAATGATAACGGCGTTATAAGGATCCCATTTTGCAATAAGGTCGCCTTTTTTCACTTTGTCACCAGGTTTTACAGAAAGTGCTGAACCGTAAGGAATGTTGGCCACCATCAGCGGTGTTCTCAACTCATTATCAGCCACCAAACGAAATTCTGTCGAACGTGAAACCACAACTTCCTGTTTCTCACCAAATTCGTTTTCTGAGGTTACAGTTCTTACCTCATCCATTTCCACGATACCGTCTCTACGAGCAACGATGGAAGGATTTTCAGAAACGTTACCTGCAGTACCACCCTGATGGAAAGTTCTCAGCGTCAGCTGTGTACCAGGTTCACCGATGGACTGTGCTGCAATAACACCCACAGCTTCACCCATATGGATTGGTTTACCTGTTGCAAGGTTTCTACCGTAACATTTCGCACAGATACCTTTTTTAGCTTCACAGGTTAATGGTGAACGAACCTCAACGGTTTCGATACCGGCAGTCTCAAGAGATTTAGCCAGTGCTTCGTTGATGATCTCATCTGCATGAACCAACAGTTCATCCGTTTCCGGGTGATATACATCGTGAAGAGAAACTCTACCCAAAATTCTTTCGGAAAGCCTTTCTACGATTTCGTCGTTTTTCTTCAGTGCAGAAACTTCAATTCCTCTCAAAGTTCCACAGTCGTCTTCTGTAATGATGACATCCTGCGCAACATCCACAAGCCTTCTGGTCAAATAACCGGCATCGGCAGTTTTAAGAGCGGTATCGGCAAGACCTTTACGCGCACCGTGAGTAGAAATAAAGTACTCAAGGATGGAAAGACCTTCTTTAAAGTTTGCTACAATCGGGTTTTCGATAATTTCAGCACCGGTAGAGCCGGCTTTCTGTGGCTTCGCCATCAAACCACGCATACCGGACAGCTGACGAATCTGCTCTTTGGAACCCCTCGCACCGGAATCCAGCATCATATACACAGAGTTGAATCCGCCCTGGTCGGTTTTCATTCTGCTCATGATCATTTCAGTAAGACCGGCGTTGGTATTCGTCCAAACGTCGATTACCTGGTTGTAACGTTCTGTATCTGTGATAAGACCCATATTATAGTTGGCCTTAATTTCGTCAACATTTTCTACCGCGTTGGCAATCATCGTTTTCTTCTCTTCCGGAATTACAATATCTCCCAATGAGAAGGAAAGACCGCCTTTGAAAGCGTTAGAATATCCTAAATCTTTCATATCATCAAGAAACTTCACCGTAGTTGGGAAGTTTGTATCGGCAAGAATTCTACCGATAACGTTTCTCAATGATTTTTTAGTTAAAAGTTCGTTGATGAAACCAACTTCTTTCGGTACGATTTGGTTGAAGAGGATTCTACCAACCGTAGTTTCAATCAGTTTGGTTACCAGTTCTCCTTCTTCTTTTATAGGTAAGCGGCATCTTACTTTAGCGTTCAGAGAAACTTTTCCTTCAGCGTAAGCAATTTCTGCTTCTTCCGGAGAGTAGAATGCCAAACCTTCACCTTTTACTTTGTAATCTTCTGTTGAAGACGCTTCTTTGGTCATGAAATAAAGACCAAGAACCATGTCCTGTGAAGGAACAGTAATCGGAGAACCGTTTGCCGGGTTCAAAATATTTTGAGAACCTAACATCAAAAGTTGTGCTTCCAGAATTGCTTCCGGACCAAGCGGCAAGTGAACCGCCATCTGGTCACCGTCGAAGTCGGCGTTGAAGGCCGTAGTTACCAACGGGTGCAACTGAATTGCCTTGCCTTCGATCATTTTCGGCTGGAATGCCTGAATACCCAATCTGTGAAGCGTAGGTGCCCTGTTCAGAAGAACCGGATGGCCTTTCATCACATTTTCAAGGATATCATACACCACAGGCTCTTTTCTGTCGATGATTCTTTTTGCTGATTTTACGGTTTTTACAATTCCTCTTTCAATCAATTTTCTGATGATGAACGGTTTGTACAATTCCGCAGCCATATCTTTCGGGATACCGCACTCGTGAAGTTGAAGGTTTGGCCCTACAACAATTACCGAACGTGCAGAGTAGTCAACCCTTTTACCCAAAAGGTTCTGACGGAAACGACCTTGTTTACCTTTCAGTGAATCAGAAAGTGATTTCAAAGGCCTGTTGGATTCAGATTTTACGGCTGATGATTTTCTTGTATTATCGAACAGTGAATCTACCGCTTCCTGAAGCATACGCTTCTCGTTTCTTAAGATTACTTCCGGAGCTTTAATTTCCAAAAGTCTCTTCAAACGATTGTTACGGATGATTACTCTTCTGTAAAGGTCATTCAAATCGGAAGTTGCAAAACGACCCCCATCCAACGGAACAAGAGGTCTCAATTCCGGCGGAATAACCGGAAGAACTCTCATCACCATCCATTCCGGACGGTTGATCATTCTTGTGTTGGCCCCACGAAGTGCTTCGACAACGTTAAGACGCTTCAATGCCTCTGTTCTTCTTTGTTTAGAACCTTCGTTGTGTGCCTTGTGTCTCAAATCGAAAGACAGGGCATCAAGGTCGATTCTTTTTAATAATTCTTCAACGGCTTCTGCACCCATCTTCGCGATGAATTTGTTCGGGTCAGAATCGTCAAGATACTGGTTTTCCACAGGAAGTGTTTCCAGAACATCCAGATATTCTTCTTCTGTAAGGAATTCCATTTCGTCGAAATCGGAACCGTCGGCTTTTTTCGCCATACCCTGCTGAATTACGACATATCTTTCATAATAGATAATCATATCCAGTTTTTTGGACGGCAAGCCCAAAAGGTAACCGATTTTGTTCGGCAATGAACGGAAATACCAGATATGCGCGATAGGAACTACCAGATTGATGTGGCCAATTCTCTCGCGACGTACTTTTTTCTCGGTTACTTCCACACCACAACGGTCGCACACGATCCCTTTATAACGGATACGCTTGTATTTACCGCAGGCACATTCGTAATCCTTCACAGGGCCGAAGATTTTCTCGCAGAACAAACCGTCTCTTTCCGGCTTGTGCGTTCTGTAGTTGATGGTTTCCGGCTTCAGAATTTCTCCTCTGGATTCCTGAAGGATTGATTCCGGTGAAGCCAAACCGATGGTGATTTTGCTAAATCTGCTTGATTTATTTTTATTTGACATTTTTTGTTTTTTAAGATTAAAAGAACCAAGAGCCGAGAGTCAAGATTAATAGGTCTTGCATCTCGTGTCTCGTATCTCGTGTCTATTATTCCTCAAGTCTCACGTCCAATCCAAGACCCTGAAGCTCGTGCAACAATACGTTGAACGATTCAGGAATTCCCGGTTCCGGCATTGCTTCACCTTTGGCGATGGCTTCGTAAGTTTTCGCTCTACCAATCACGTCATCAGACTTAACGGTCAAGATTTCTCTCAGGATGTTGGATGCACCGAATGCTTCAAGTGCCCAAACCTCCATCTCACCAAAACGCTGACCACCAAACTGTGCTTTACCTCCAAGCGGCTGCTGTGTAATGAGTGAGTATGGACCGATTGATCTTGCGTGCATCTTGTCATCAACCATGTGGCCGAGTTTCAGCATGTAAATCACACCAACCGTTGCCGGCTGAGTGAATCTTTCACCGGTTCCACCGTCGTACAGATAAGTGTTTCCGAATTTCGGAAGACCTGCCTGGTCTGTGTATTCAGTAATCTGCTCAAGAGACGCACCGTCGAAGATTGGCGTTGCGAACTTCATTCCCAGTTTTTTACCTGCCCAGCCAAGAACCGTTTCGTAGATCTGGCCGATGTTCATACGGGATGGTACCCCAAGCGGGTTCAGTACGATATCAACAGGGGTTCCATCCTCAAGGAACGGCATATCTTCTTCACGAACGATACGTGAAACGATACCTTTGTTACCGTGACGTCCTGCCATCTTATCCCCAACGTTCAGTTTACGTTTCTTAGCAATGTAAACTTTAGCCAGTTTCATAATACCTGCAGGAAGTTCGTCCCCGATTGAAATTGCGAATTTCTCACGGTTTTTAACTCCGGCGATATCGTTGTATTTAATTTTATAGTTGTGGATCAACTGCTTAATCAGGTCGTTTCTGTCTGCATCAACAGTCCAGTCGGCACCGCTTACGTTTACATAATCGTCGATAGACTGAAGCAGTTTCAGCGTGAATTTCACCCCTTTACCGATAATTTCTTCGTTCAGGTCGTTGTTTACCCCCTGTGAAGTTTTACCGCTTACTAAAGTGTTCAGTTTTTCGATTAACGTATTCCTTAAATCATCGAATTTCGCTTTGTAGCTGTTTTCGATTTCCTCAAGTTTAAGCTTTTCTTCAGCTCTTTTCTTTTTATCCTTGATGTTTCTGGAAAAAAGTTTCTTGTCGATAACCACACCTCTCAATGAAGAGTCGGCTTTCAACGAAGCATCTTTCACATCACCGGCTTTATCACCGAAGATCGCACGAAGAAGTTTTTCTTCCGGCGTCGGGTCAGATTCACCTTTTGGCGTGATCTTACCGATCATGATATCGCCAGGCTTCACCTCAGCACCAATACGGATCATCCCGTTTTCATCAAGGTCTTTTGTAGCCTCTTCGGACACGTTAGGGATATCAGCAGTAAGTTCTTCCATACCTAATTTGGTATCGCGAACTTCAAGTGAATATTCATCTACGTGGATGGAAGTAAACCAGTCCTCACGAACAACCTTTTCGTTGATTACAATCGCATCCTCGAAGTTGTATCCCTTCCAAGGCATGAACGCTACAACAAGGTTTCTACCCAGTGCCAATTCACCGTCTTCAGTAGCATAACCGTCGCAAAGCACCTGCCCTTCAACCACTTTATCGCCAACTCTTACGTTCGGGCGAAGTGTAATGGTAGTACTTTGGTTGGTTTTTCTGAACTTGGTAAGATTGTAAGTTTTAGTTGCAGATTCGAAGCTTACGATGTCTTCATCCTCGCTTCTTTCGTATTTGATGACGATTTTGTCTGCATCTACATATTCTACAACACCGTTACCTTCTGCATTAATCAAAATTCTGGAGTCTTTCGCGACCTGTTTTTCAAGCCCTGTACCAACGATTGGAGCCTCAGGCTTCAATAACGGAACGGCCTGACGCATCATGTTGGATCCCATCAATGCACGGTTCGCATCATCATGCTCAAGGAACGGAATAAGAGAAGCGGAAATACCGGAAATCTGGTTCGGTGCTACGTCGATAAGGTCAACCTGGTTGGGTTCAACTACCGGATAGTCACCATCCAAACGCGCAATTACCCTTTCGGTAGCAATCGTACCGTCATCATTCATCTCAACGTTTGCCTGAGCGATCACTTTGGCCTCTTCATCTTCAGCATTCAGGTAAATTGGCTCTTCATTTAGATTAATTTTACCGTTTTCTGCTTTTCTGTATGGTGTTTCAATGAAACCTAAGTTGTTGATTTTAGCATAGATACCCAAAGAAGAAATCAAACCGATGTTTGGCCCTTCCGGAGTTTCAATCGGACAGATTCTTCCGTAGTGTGTATGGTGAACGTCCCGTACCTCGAAACCTGCTCTTTCTCTTGAAAGACCGCCAGGCCCCAATGCAGACAGTCTTCTCTTGTGAGTGATTTCTGAAAGCGGGTTCGTTTGGTCCATGAACTGAGAAAGTTGGTTAGTACCAAAGAACGAGTTGATTACTGAAGTTAAAGTTTTAGCATTAACCAAATCAACCGGCGTGAAAATCTCGTTATCACGCACGTTCATTCTCTCGCGGATGGTTCTTGCAATTCTGGAAAGACCAACACCGAACTGACCTGCCAACTGCTCGCCAACAGTCTTGATTCTTCTGTTGGAAAGGTGGTCGATATCATCAACTTCCGCTTTTGAATTTGCCAACTCGATCAGGTGGCGCACGATGGCGATGATGTCGTCTTTGGTAAGGACTTCAGTCGTTTCAGGAATATTTAAACCTAATTTTTTATTCAGACGGTAACGCCCTACCTCACCTAAAGAATAACGCTGCTCTGAGAAGAACAGTTTTTCAATGATTCCTCTTGCCGTTTCCTCATCAGGTGGATCTGCGTTACGCAACTGACGGTAGATGTACTCTACAGCCTCTTTTTCAGAGTTTGTAGGGTCTTTCTGTAATGTATTCTGAATGATAGAGAATTCGTTTGAATTTTCTTTGTGAATCAAGATTGACTTAACACCGGCATCCAGAATAATATCGATGTGTTCTTTTTCAAGAACGGTTTCTCTTTCAAGGATGATTTCGTTTCTTTCGATAGAAACCACTTCACCTGTATCTTCGTCCACGAAATCTTCGAACCAGGTGTTCAAAACTCTCGCCGCCAAAGTTCTTCCCTCTACTTTTTTCAGAGATGCCTTGGAAACTTTCACTTCTTCTGCAAGGTCGAAAATCTGAAGGATATCCTTATCGGATTCGTAGCCGATGGCTCTTAAAAGCGTTGTTAGAGGTAACTTCTTTTTACGGTCAATGTACGCATACATGACGTTGTTGATGTCCGTAGTAAATTCCATCCAAGATCCTTTGAAAGGGATAATTCTGGAATAGTAAAGTTTGGTACCGTTTGCGTGGTAAGTCTGACCGAAGAATACACCCGGCGACCTGTGCAACTGGGTTACGATTACACGTTCAGCCCCGTTGATAATGAACGACCCGGAAGGCGTCATATACGGAACCGGCCCCAAGTAAACATCCTGGATTACCGTTTGGAAATCCTCGTGTTCAGGGTCTGTACAGTAAAGTTTCAGTCTCGCTTTCAGTGGAACGGAGTACGTTAAGCCTCTTTCCACACACTCATCAATGGAGTAACGCGGCGAGTCTACCAAATAATCCAGGAATTCCAGTACGAACTGGTTTCTGGAGTCGGTGATCGGAAAGTTTTCCTGGAAGGTCTTGTAAAGGCCTTCGTTCACTCTGTTTTCAGGAAGAGTATCGAGCTGGAAAAATTCCTTGAAGGATGCCAGTTGCACATCCAGGAAATCCGGAGCCGCTACACGCCCTTTTGCCGAAGAAAAGTTCACTCTTTCCTTTGCTGCAAATTCAGAAGTGCTTTTTGTTGCTTTAGATTTACTCATAAAGTAATAAAAAAGATGTTGGGTTAAAAAATATTTTGTTGTTTAAAAAATATCAGAAAGGACTGAGATCTGAGATTCGAGATTCGAGATGAAGGAAGTTGAAGATATTTGGCGCTATCAGAAATTCTTCCGTATCAAATCTTGGCTCTGGGCTCTGGGCTCTGAAACTCTTTCTAACTGCAACGCCGGTATATCTTTTCACGGAGTAGTGCAAAATATTTTTCGGTTTTCCTCAGGCGAAAAAAAATGCTGTACAGGTATAAAACACGAAACCTCTTCCGATCAATCCGAAAGAGTTGATATTCATTATTTTACAGATTTACAAACAATTATTAGCGCCAAAGGGAGTGCAAAGATACACCATCTTTACGTAAAATGCAAAAATATACATATGAAAGGTGCGTTAAAAAATGTGAAAATTTTAAGTAAGTCAAAAACATCTCTTTCCTGAACTTGGAGTTTTAATTGCTCTTCACTCGTTGAGTCTGAATCGTCTCCGTAGTAAACGTATAAATACCGGTTTTTTCTTATGTCGAAAACTTCCTAAAAACCTAGCAGATTTGCAGAGTGATATAGCTTTCAGCTGCCAAAAATAATAACCAGAAATTACCATTAAAAATAAAAAAGGCCGGAAGAAAATCTTCCGACCAGCATTACCTTTGGAGGTGTTTCTTTGTTTCTATTACAATACTTTGATAACTGTATCAGTTCGCAGGTTCCCAAAAGGACCACTGGCTACCGTTGTAGACAGCGAACCTCTTGTTGGTTTTTACGTACACAATCATTCCAGGGGAAGGGTTCACTATATCCGTATAGGCATTTACCCTCGGCAACACCATCGCCTTTGGGGCCGTATCTGCATTGGGGGTCTCCAATATCAGGATGCCGTTGGCTGTCGTGCTGTTGGCTCCAACTATCACTGTCGCGTCTGTCGCGTCTGTATAACCCGCAGGATTGCCAAATTGCGTAGACGGAGTAGTCGCAAAGCTGCTGTAGTCGAACCATGCACTGTGTGTAGTTCCCGGAGTTGAGGCAGTTGATGGTGTTGAAGTGGTTCCTAACTTAATCTTCTGTGTTGCCACATCAAAAATAAAGGTGCCTACAACCGCAGAGCTTACCGCTGCCTCCGAGTCTACCCTTGGCAAAAGTATGCCTTTTGGCTCCGCTGGAGCCGCAGTACCGAATTCGATGCTCACATAGTTGTTGGTGGGTACTGCTCCCGCTCCTATCGCTACCTGCGCATCAGCCGCCGCGAAGGCCAGGATACATAGTGCTGAAAATATAGTTTTCACCTGTTGTGCATTTAGAAATTAAAAAGAAAAAAGATTGTTCATTTGATTAAAAAATCGTATATTTAATTGGTTACCAAGCCATTAAATACATGAACAATCTCATTCAAAACTACGAAATTATTTTAAAAGAATTGACAAAAACCTGCAACCATATCACCACTAAGAAGCAAATCAGACTTCCAAAAATGTCCGACTTGGAACTTGTGGCACTTAATATTACCGCAGAATACATGTCGATTAACTCTGAACTACAGTTGTTTAGGTGTATTTCGGGAACTGGTTTGGACGAAAAGATAGAAAGAAGCGTATATAACAGAAGGAAAAGAAAACTTTTCCCTTACATTGAGAAAATTCGGGAAACTCTGAGCGGAAAGTTTGCAGACTTTACCGACGTCTTCATTGTGGATTCAACACCCATTGAAATATGTAAAATAAGCAGGGCAAATCGTTCCGCAATTTGCTCTACGGATGAAATCAAACCTGCATTTGGATATTGTGCGGCGCAGAAGTCAAGATATTTTGGCTATAAACTACATGCAGTTTGTGATAAGAATGGAATCTTTCACTCTTTTGATTTTTCGCCCGCAAATGTCCACGATGTAAATTATCTTTTCGATATTAAAGAAAATTTTCAAAATTGTTTATTAATCGGAGACAGAGGATATATCAGCAAAGAATTGCAAGTGGATTTATTCAATTTCTCCAAGATTAACCTTTCGGTTCCTATGCGCAGGAATCAACATGGTTTTGTGGAGTTTTCAAGGACGAAATCAAAAATAAGAAAGAGAATTGAAACCAATATCTCGCAACTGTGCGGACAGTTCACCATAAACACGAACTTTGCAAAAACCTTTCAAGGTCTTGCGACAAGAATAGTGTCAAAAATAACTTCTTTCACAATGATTCAATACCTGAATTTCTTCGTGTTTAAAAGAAGTTTAAATAAACTAAAAGTTAATTTGTGCTAAATGCACAACAGGTAGTTTTCATTTTTTCTCTGTTTTGGTCATTTCATTAGGTTACTGGTCACAGGAAGGTTTCGTATAGCACTTGAAAGCCGTTCCGTCATAAATCTTGAAGCAGTTCACCGTTACATCGTAAGCTGCCATTCCTTCAACTGCCTTTCCATCAGACACGATTTTGTTTAATTGTGCTGTTGTAAGCCTGTTAACCACAAAGCCTTTCGTCTTTGCCTCAAGAGCTGTATAAGCTCCTCTTCTTACCATCGGCCAGTTGTTCGGAGCAAATGCACCAGCCCTTTTAAAGGCTGTAATACCATGCATGGTTTCATAGGATACACCCGAAACCTCAGCAGGTTTGTAGCACACGGCTGCAGTTATAGTAACACTTGAAATGTTAGTATTGATATTTGCGTCAGTAAAATTTGAAGGAATAGCAATACTTGCAGTATTCGTAATAGGTTGCGAAGAAGTGGCTGTGGCAGTAATATGGTACACAATTTTTCCTCCTGGCGGAATATACGCCTTATCAGCAATATTTCCTGAGGAAGGCGATGTACTGTTTGTGGATACAGAAGTTATAGCCCCTGGAGTGGGTACTGCGTAAAAGGTAACGTTGCTAAGCCCGACAGGTATGTTATCAGTTACTGCAACATTGTTTACAGCAATTAATGGATGGTGGTTTTCGACGGTAACTGTGAACGTGACGGTCTGGCCTTGAACGTACGTTGAACTTCCCGCAGTTTTCGTTACAGAAAGATCTACCGGGAACGTCAGCGATGATGTTGGGCAGTGCGCTCCGTCGTATTCTGTGATGGCTGGGAACGTGTCATCGTAAACCTGGAAAGCCCGGCCGTAATTGGGCCCTGCGGTAAGATCAAACTGATAAAAAATATTTGTTGTACCATCAAGACCATAAATATATGCCGTATTGTCTGCTCCAACAGCCGAAAAAACAGCACCCATCTCTCCAATCACTGAGTTAACAAAGGCGGCATAATTTACGGCACCCGTTGTGGGATTTATTGTCACCATTTTTTTCGTATTGTTATCAAAGCCTACAAAAGCATTCAGCACAGGACTATATGTCATGTCTCCAAGATCTAAGCCACCCCCAACTGTGCCGCTTAATGTGACAGCGGTGGCAGTATTCGTACTGATATTAATCCTGTAAAGAGTACTGTTTGTATTAACCGCCTGTACATACAAATCTCCATTGTAAAATCCACCCACATTATAATCCCAATAATTGGTAGATGTAGCCGGCAATCCAGTTATTGGTGAAGAATTTACATCGGTAATGGTATTTGTGGCTGAATTGTTAACCACCATTAAATATCCGCGGGTATCCACACCATACATCTTTGAATCAACAGTATTGTAGGCAATTGAGTTAAGATGGACTGGGCTGGTTCCAATTAGCGTTAAAGTCACGCCGGTAGGAGTGTAGTCCAATTTTACAATTCTGGTATTGTTGTTCACCGAATCAAAACGGCTTATGTAAGCGGAATTCACACATGGGAATACTGGGGTATTTACCACATTTACGGGAACTGTTACGGTTTTACACTGTCTCAGTGGTGAGGCTGCCGCATCACACACGGTTACACAGTAATAATACAATCCAGGTGTGCTTGGTGCCGTATAACTTACTAAAGATCCTGCCATAGTGGGATTACTGATAGTTCCCACTGCTCCCGTTGGTGCAGTACACCCGGTGGTAGCAGCAGTGTAAGTGTAAGACGGAGTCCCTCCTTTAGGATTTATCGCTGCGGCCAGATCGCGGCTGACAGACGATCCAGTGTATACAGTTATAGCAGACGGTGGCGTAACGCAAAGCTCATTGATCACGTTTACGGTTGTATAAGCAGTTGAATAACAGTCGCCGGCAGCATTCCGGAACCTCGCATAATAAGTTCCTGCCGAAACCGGTGAAGAAATTGGTGTAGTTGAAGTCGGCGAACTCACCCATACGAGCGTTCCGCCAGTAGGCGCATTGGTTGCAGTGGAAGGTAAAGTAATGGTTGCCGGATTTGCACCACAAGCCACCTGGAATACAGTCTGATTTCCTGTAAGGATTGGTGCCGCAGCACTGTACACTGGTGAATTTGAGACTGTAACAGCTGGACCGGCCGCATAGTAACAGTTTGAAGCACTGTTATAGTAATACGGTGTATAGGTTCCGGGGGAAAGAGTGGATCCTGCTGCCTGGTAAGTTGATCCTTTAAACCATCTTAAAGAAATATTATTAGTAAAAGTCAGCGGGCTTGTCACCAGCGAATTCAAAGTTGTAACAGGCGTAGTACTGCTGCAAATGGTGTACGTATTAGAACTGAGCGTTGCAATGGGCATGGCAAAGATGGCCGGGTTATCTATCGCAACACTGGTACTGCTGTTGTATCCATAAAATCTTATCTGATAGGTCTTACCTGGCTGAAGATCGTAAGGGGTACCTGCGGTAATTTCTGCCCTTGAACCGTTACCCACATTCACCGTGGAATTGTTTAATACAATAGTTTCTGAATTTGCAGCTACATCGTACACCGCTACGCGCAGGTTGAATGAGCCCACTATTTGCGTAACATAGATTTGATTCAATCTGAAAACAGGACTGTTGGCTGACAGAGTGAGATTGAAATACATATAATCGCCGGTGCCAAAGGTTGCGGCTGTAGTCCCGTTCAGTGTAAAATAGTTATTGGTGTTAGCACATGTTCTGGCAAGAGATGTTAATCCCGGGCCGGCGGTCATCGTGCCAAATGTCAGGTAATTTCTAAAGCCCGCCTCAGTCAGGTTTGCACTACCGTCGTAAGCGGTAGAACAATTGCCTTCCGGACCATAATAACCACCAAGCCATGCAGAAGTGGCGCACTGTGTCTGCGCATGCAAAGGACTGGATAAAAATAATGTCAAGATGACCGATAAGGTGTTTTAAGCTTTTTTGTCATCAGAGCTTTTAAATCCCCTAAAAGGTAACATGAATAATTGTTATTCTTCATTCTATTGTGTTTTATATATTTCAACAGTTTATCTGCAAGATTATGAGCAGTTTTGACATAGTTATTTTTTTGTCATTTTGCCACCCTCTTATCTAAACATAAGATTAGCACCGAACAGTTAAAAACCTCAATGTTGCCTTTAATAAAAAATTGTTCGGTAACCAGTGACATTGGTTTAGAATTTATCAAAAACCACTTCCATTACAAAAAAGTATTCCAAAAATATCAGCTTGATCGGCAGTGTGCTTGATCACCATTTATCAACTGAAAACTAATCTATTGCGTGGAACAAAGATATGCGATTTCTTCAAATTATAAAATAAAATTATTTCAGAGAAACAGGCGTAGGTGATGCAAGCGTTCATTATTAAATCCTATGCCGAACAGCATCGGGAGCGCAGCGCGGCGGATAAAAAAAAGGCCGTCAATAAAGACAGCCTTTAAAAATATTTAGTAAAAAATTACTTCAATTCTACTTCAGCACCAGCTTCTTCAAGTTGTTTCTTAAGAGCTTCTGCTTCGTCTTTAGGAACTCCCTGCTTGATTGGAGCTGGAGCACCGTCTACCATATCTTTTGCTTCTTTAAGACCAACACCTGTTAAATCTTTTACCAATTTAACTACAGCCAATTTAGAAGCACCTGCTGATTTAAGAATTACGTCGAATTCAGTTTTTTCTTCAGCAGCTTCTCCACCACCTGCACCACCAGATACTACTACTGCAGCAGCAGCCGGCTCAATTCCGTACTCTTCTTTAAGGATGGTAGCTAATTCGTTTACGTCTTTTACTGTTAGGTTTACTAGCGTTTCAGCTAAATTTTTTAAATCTGACATTTTAAAATGTTTTTAATTGTTGATTATGATATTTTTTTGAGTGTAATTATTCTGCAGCCGGAGCTTCTCCTTCTGCTTTTGGTTCTTCGGAAGCCGGAGCTTCTTCAGTTTTTGCTTCTTCTGCAGGTGCTGCAGCTTTTTCCGCTGCTGGTGCAGCTTCCTCAGCTTTAGCTTCTACCGTTTCAGGCTTGTTCTGCAAAGCAGAAACCAATCTCTGGATCGGCGACTGAAGCAATCCGATGATCTCTCCAAGCATCTCTTCTTTAGACTTGATGTTGGCAAGCGTTTCAAGATTGTTGTCTCCAAGGTAGAAAGTTTCCTGTACGAAGGCAGATTTCAACGATGGTTTTTCTTCTTTTTTACGGAAATCTTTGATAAGTTTTGCAGGTGCATTGGCAGTTTCTGCAATCATTAAAGCGGAGTTTCCTTTAAAGGTGCCGTACATTTCAGAGAAATCTACACCTTCTATCTGTTCCATCGCTTTTTGAAGCAACGTATTTTTAACAACTTTTACAGTGATATTGTTTTTGAAAGCCTGCCTTCTGAAATCTGATGATCTGGCAGCGTTCAAACCTTCAAGATCTGCTACGTAAACTACTTTTGCATCCTGAAGCAAATCTTTAATCTCTTGTATTGCTACAACTTTATTTTCTTTAGTCATTGTCTTAAGGATTTAGTTTAGTTAACAGATTTAGCATCAATTGCAATACCCGGGCTCATTGTAGAAGACAAATAGATTGACTTCACGTAAACACCTTTTGCTGCCGTTGGCTTCAGCTTCTGAAGTGTGTGTAACAGCTCAGTTGCGTTTTCCTTGATTTTTACTGCGTCAAAAGATACTTTACCGATTGCTGCGTGTACAATTCCGTATTTATCTACTTTGAAATCAATTTTACCTGATTTCACTTCAGAAACTGCTTTACCTATTTCCATAGTTACAGTACCTGATTTTGGATTCGGCATCAAACCTCTTGGACCCAGCACTCTACCTAAAGGACCTAATTTACCCATAACAGCAGGCATGGTAACAATCACGTCAACATCTGTCCAACCGTTTTTAATTTTATCAAGATATTCATCCAATCCTACATAATCTGCACCTGCTTCTTTCGCTTCAGCTTCCTTATCCGGCGTAACCAATGCAAGAACCTTCACGTCCTTACCTGTACCGTGCGGAAGGGATACAACACCTCTTACCATCTGGTTAGCTTTTCTTGGGTCTACACCAAGTCTTACAGCGATATCTACAGAAGCGTCGAATTTTGCAGTGTTCACTTCTTTTACAAGAGCAGAACCTTCTTCCAGGTTATAAACTCTTCCCTTTTCTACTTTGCTTAAAGCTTCTTTTTGTTTCTTCGTCAATTTTGCCATATCAGTAAGTTTTAAGCGTTAGTTGGTTTTTGTCCGGTTACACGGATGCCCATAGATCTTGCAGTACCTGCAACCATAGTCATAGCTGAATCTAGAGTAAAGCAGTTAAGATCTGCCATTTTATCTTCAGCAATTATTTTAACCTGATCCCATGATACAGCACCTACTTTGTTACGGTTAGGCTCCCCAGAACCACCTTTCAGTTTAGCAGCATCCAAAAGCTGGATTGCAGCAGGAGGGGTTTTAATTACGAATTCAAAAGATTTGTCTTCGTACACCGTAATTACTACTGGTAAAACCTGTCCCGGCTTGTCCTGAGTTCTTCCGTTAAATTGCTTACAAAACTCCATGATGTTCACACCGGCAGAACCCAATGCAGGACCTACTGGTGGAGAGGGGTTAGCAGCGCCACCCTTCACCTGAAGTTTTACCATTTTAAAGACTTTTTTAGCCATTTTTTTGTTTTAAAAATTGAATAATTAATGAGTTTGGAAGCATTATTTATTCATACCAGATTGTTTATCTCACCTCACAATCTGATATTTGAGGTTGCAAAAGTATAAATTATTTTTGAAACGACAAACAAGTAATTGATTAAAAATCAAAAGATTTTAATTCTGATGAATACCCCGGAAAATTGGATCCAAGTTTTGTATTTAGGCATGCGAAGTAAAATCTCTTTTACCGACTTTATTTTTTCCTGATTTCAAAAGGATTTCTAAAAATAAACTCTTCAGCTCTGCCTTTCATTTCGAATTTTCTGGAGACGAAATTCTGCGAAAGTTTTCTTATGAACAGATCTTTATCTACAAGGTTCCAGTAACAGTCTTCGTGAATTTTCCTGGGTTTTCGAACGTGGAAAAAATGCGTCTCCCAGTTGTCTGCATCGTGATAAAACTCAATAATTCCGCAGTGATCGGGAATATTTTCTTGCGGAATCATGCCCATCGGTAGCAGGAAACTGAAATGGTTGCAAACATAATCACCACAGCATATTTTGTCGTGCTTCAGGAATTTTTCCCCGGTGTGTGCGTGGATCAATGATTTTTTGAAATCGTTTTTAAAATCGCTTTTTGAAAGCTTAACTTCGATTTCGTGGCTGAAACCATGCTGGTCAATAACCAATATATCCGCTTCCCAGTCCGCATGGAAATAGTTGGTAAGCACAATATCCTCGCTGAAATCATGATTGGCGTGGATGTAATTGTAAACAAGTTCTTCTGCCTTCAGCATAGGTTTTCAAATTTAAGAAATTAGCAAGCTGCAGCCGCGGATGTCAGAATGGTCAATTCTCCCGGCGACCGAAAATGCCGGATGAATACTTTTTTTTGTCTCCAGTTCTCGAACCGAACCCAAATCCTGGGTAGCGATAAAGGAACAGGAATGGCGGTTGGCAAGGTCGATGATGTTGATGGCGCCGTTTCTGCCGTCTTTTACATAAGAAAATGGATCTTCGGTACTTCTGATTAACACCCGCATCCAGTTTGGAGTTTCATATATATTTTCACCAAGAGAATACGCCTGTGAAAGCAGTTCCGTCATAGAATATTCTGAAAAAATCTGTTCCGTTCCGTAACCGTTTTTTAAAATCGTCAGCAGTTCATCTTTCGTTATTTCTTCTTTTCTGCCTTTCATTCCGCCGGTTTCGATTATTTTGATTGAATCGGTGAAGACGTGAAGCGGTGAATGCGATGTTTTGGAAAATTCTGCCTGACAGAAATCCAGAAAATCTAAAAGCGCGAAGGAAACCCCGAAAAGGATGACTTTCTGACCCTTCAAAGTTTTTAATAGTTCCAAAAGTTCAGCGTGATTGTAAAGAAAATAGCCGTTTTCAGGTTTCCCCGATTTTTTCATCAGATAATCCACCATATAAATCAGTGATGAATGTGGATTTTCAGAATAATTCGGAAGCAGGCCGAGGAAAATGTAATCTTCAGGTTTTCCGATAAACTGTTCAAAACTGCGATAAATGCTTTCTTCGTACAATCCAAAATTCGCAATAAAATGCTTTGACCCGTTCAGCATCTGGGTGGTTCCTGAACTTTGAAAATAACGTTCTGTTTTGAAATTTCCATCTATAACCAATTGATTTTTAAACATCTCAATCGGCAAAAAAGGTATATTTTCAACCTCCTTTACTTCATCCGGACTGATTTTCAGAAAGTTAACAAATCTTCTGTAAACCTCCACGTTTTCGTACTGATAGCGGAAGGTTTCCAGGGCGGCTTCCTGGAAATCCACTTCAGATTTAATATTAAAAATATTATTAAACACAATATTATTTAAAACTTTTCAGTTCAAAGTCCGTTTGGAATTCTCCATAGGTAAAATACGAAATCCAGTCGCCAAGGTTGATGTATTTCGCAAGGTTTTCACCCGATTTCAAATCCAGCACCATCGGCAAATGGCGGTGACCGTAAACGAAATAATCTATTTTCTCATTTTTAAGTTTTTCTTTGGAATAAATGATGAGGAATTCCTTGTCCTCGCCCAAAAACTCTTTGTCTTCTTCGCCGGAAATCATTTTATTCTTTTGAGAGAAGTAAATGGCTACTTTCATTGCAATATCGGGATGAAGCCATTTGAACGCCCATTGTGCGAGAGGATTGGTAAAGAGTTTTTTCATTCGCTTGTAACCGTGATCGCCGGGTCCAAGCCCGTCGCCGTGCGCCAAAAGAAACTGTTTTCCTGAAATTTCAAAATATTGCTTTTCGAAAAAAACAGTGCAGCCAATCTCATCTTCAAAATAATTTTTCATCCACAGATCGTGGTTACCCACAAACATATAAAGTTCAATTCCCGAGTCTTTCAGTTCGGCAAGTTTACCCAAAACCCGGACGTAACCTTTCGGAATCACGTGGTTCCATTCGTGCCAAAAATCGAACAGGTCGCCCATCAGACACAAAACCTGTGCATCCTTTTTAATTTCATCGAGCCAGCGGATGAATTTTTCTTCACGTTTTTTGCTTTCAGCAATATTGGGTGCACCGAAATGTTGGTCGGATGCGAAGTAAACTTTTTTTTTGGGTAGTAATTCAATTTTTTTCATTGAGAGAATCTTCACTTCGTTCGCAATGACAGATTCGGAATTTTCAAATTCCCAAATTAGCACATTTTCAAATTAATTTTCTTCGGCAAACCATTCACCATAAGAGTTTTCAGTTTCGTGCATTTTCAGATAAGCCAGTTGAACATGTTGCGTCAGATGTTTTTTAATTTTTTCAGCAATGTCATAAAGCATATTTTCGCAGGTCGGCTGATAGTTGCAGTAAATGACTTTATGGCCTTTACGTTCCAGATCTTCACCCAGTTCTTTGTGGGGCGACAGCGCATTGATCAGCACTGCGTGATCCCACACATCCACGACTTCCTCTTTCACAATTTTCTTGATATCGCCAAAATCCACCACCATTCCGTTTTTCGGGTTGTTAAGATCATCGATTGGCTTGCCCTTTACCGTTACAAAAAGTTTGTAGGAATGGCCGTGCATATTCTTACACTTTCCGTCGTAATTGTACAGAACATGGGCAGTTTCGAAAGTGAAAATTTTGGTAATCCTTATCATGCTGCAAAGATAGCGAAAGTTGAGAGATGAATTTTGAGGGGAAGTTTTCGCGATCGGATTTTATAGTTTTAAAAAACAAAAAGCCCTTCCGAAAATCCGGAAAGACCCTTTTTCAAACAACAAAATTAAAAATATGGAGAATAAATGATTTAAAGCCAGTTTAACTTTTAGTTTTACTGTTTATTAATGAAACTGCTCCTCTTCCGTAGATCCCGCCAAAGCAGTAGTAGATGCGTTGCCCGCAGTAACCACGGTTTGAACGGTATCAAAATATCCGGTTCCTACGAAGCTTTGGTGTTTCACGGCGCGGAAACCTTTGGCCTGCAGTGCGAATTCTCTCTCCTGCAGTTCGCTGTATCCTGCCATTCCTCTTTCTTTGTAAGCCGAAGCCAGTTCGAACATCGAAGTGTTCAGCGCATGGAAACCTGCTAAAGTGATGAACTGGAATTTGTAGCCCATTTTCGCCAGCTCTTCACGGAACGTTTCCATTTCAGCAACAGATAGCTTCGCTGCCCAATTAAAAGACGGTGAACAGTTATACGCCAGCATTTTCCCGGGGAATTTAGCGTGGATTCCTTCAGCGAATTTTCTTGCGTAATCCAGATCAGGATTAGAGGTTTCCATCCAGATCAAATCTGCATAAGGCGCGTAGGACAAACCTCTGTCGATACCCTGCTCTACACCGTTGTTCACATAATAAAAACCTTCGGAAGTTCTTTCACCTTTGATGAATTTATGGTCTCTTTCGTCGATATCAGAAGTCAGCAAATCTGCAGCATCAGCGTCGGTTCTTGCCACCAAAACCGTCGGCACGCCACAAACATCGGCCGCCAAACGGGCCGCAATCAGTTTGTTGATCGCTTCCTGAGTGGGAACTAAAACTTTTCCGCCCAAATGCCCGCATTTTTTAGCTGAAGAAAGCTGGTCTTCGAAGTGAACTCCGGCCGCACCGGCTTCGATCATTTGTTTCATCAGTTCAAAAGCGTTCAAATTTCCACCAAATCCGGCTTCTGCATCGGCAACGATTGGTACGAGGTAATTTTTTCTGTTCACCTCATCCACATTATTTACCGACTGAATTTGGTCCGCTCTCAAAAGTGCATTGTTAATTCTTTTTACCACAGAAGGTACAGAATTCGCCGGATAAAGCGACTGGTCGGGATACATTTCACCTGATAAATTGGCATCGGCTGCAACTTGCCATCCCGAAAGATAGATTGCCTCGAGACCTGCATCTACTTCCTGCACCGCCTGATTTCCCGTCAAAGCACCAAGTCCCGCCACGAAATCCTGGGTGTTCAGTTTTTCCCAAAGTTTTTCCGACATTAGTTTTGCGATGGTGTAATCGAGTTTGTAGCTGCCGCGAAGTTTTAGCACATCTTCTGCGGTATATGGCCTTTTAACACCTTTCCATCTCGGGCTTTCTAACCACTCTTTTTCCAGTTGCTGGATCTGTTCCTGATTTTTCATAATATTTCTGAATTTATTTATTTTTCTTTTTTGTATTGTTTAAATATTTTATTATGCTCTTGGGTTTTGAATAAAATTGCTTTTAATTAGGCTGTACATATTACATTGTACTTTATACATTGTACTTTATACATTGTACTTTATACATTGTACATTGTACATTCTGCATTTTACAAGTACTGATAAGCTTTCAGAGTAAGGAATTCATCGAAGTTTTCATTGAGCACCAAATCATTGAAAAGTTCCGTTGCGAGCTCAAATTTTCCGCTGGCGTAACGTTCTTCGCCAACATAATCTTTGATATTTTCCAGCTCTTCTTTTTCCCAGTCCAATACCATTTCCGGAGTTAAAGTTCTGCCGTCGTCCAGTTTTGCCCGGTTTTTAAGCCACTGCCAAACCTGTGTCCTAGAAATCTCTGCGGTTGCAGCGTCTTCCATCAAGTTATAAAGTGCAGCGGCTCCGGTTCCCATCAGCCATGATTCGATATAAAGAATCCCCACGTTGATGTTTTTTCTTACGCCATTTTCGGTGATTGTTCCTTTCGGAATTTCCAGCAAATCGGCTTCAGATATATGATAGTCATTGTGTTTTTTATCAATTTGGTTAGGTGTCGGCATAAATTCATCAAAAATCTCCTTCGCTACAGGAACCAGTCCCGGATGTGCAACCCACGTTCCGTCATGGCCGTTTTTCACCTCGCGTTCTTTGTCGGCACGCACTTTTGCGTAGGCTGTTTCGTTTTCCTCTTCATTATTTTTCACCGGAATTTGGGCTGCCATTCCTCCCATCGCATGAACGCCGCGTTTGTGGCAAACCTGGATAACCCTTTTGGAATACGCACTCATAAACGGCGAAGTCATCGTCACCTGATCACGGTCAGGAACTAAAAATTCGGGCAGGTTTCTGAATTTTTTGATGTAGGAAAAGATATAATCCCAACGACCGCAATTGAGGCCAGCGCTGTGTTCTTTCAATTCATAAAGAATTTCATCCAACTGAAAAGAAGCAGTTATCGTCTCGATAAGCACCGTCGCCTTGACCGTTCCCTGCTGAATACCTACATATTCCTGGGCAAAAACAAAGACATCATTCCACCATCTCGCTTCCTCATAATGCTCCAGTTTCGGGAGATAGAAATAAGGTCCGCTGCCGTTTTCAACCAGTTTTTTGGCATTTCGGAAAAAGAAAATTCCAAAATCGGTGAGCGATCCGGAAGCCGTTTCACCATCAAATTCAATGTGTTTCTCATCAAGATGAAGCCCGCGCGGACGAACCAATAGCACCGCAGTCTTTTCACCAAGCTGATATTTTTTGCCGGCTTTGTTTTCAAATGAAATGGTTTTGTTGACGGCATCTGAAAGATTGATTTGCCCTTCCATACAGTTTTGCCAGGTCGGGGCATTGGAATCCTCAAAATCTGCCATAAAAGTTGATGAGCCGGAGTTCAGGGCGTTGATGACCATTTTTCTGTCAACCGGCCCCGTAATCTCGACGCGTCTGTCTAAAAGATCCTTCGGCAAAGGATTACAAACCCAATCACCGTTTCGGATTTCTTCGGTCTCCTTCGGAAAAGAAGGCAGTTTCCCCAGATCAAATTCATTCTGTTTGGCTTTTCTTGCGGTTAGAAGCTCAAGGCGCCTTCCGTTAAATTTTTGATGAAGTTCAGTGAGGAAATTGACCAATTCCGGCGAGAAAATATCCTGAAACTGCTCATTTGCAAGAACTTTCATTTGCGTTTGTGTTTCCATATCTTTATTGTATCTGTTATTTGATGTTACAAACCTACAAAAAATATTTTCACTATCAGCGAACGTTCGCTAATTATTTTAAAATTTTATTATGCGAATAATCGCTTTCATTTTATTACATTTGTATCCATCGGGATTTTTGGTGCTGTTTAGAATGATTTTAAATTGATTTAATTTATTTATCATTCTGAATGAAGTGTAACGAATCTCAACTAAAAAGATTCCTCACTGCACTATGTTTCGTTAATCATGACATCCTTTTAAAAAGACGAAAATGACCACAGAAAGTGACTATATAAAGACCGTTTTCGGACTGAAACTAAAGCAGCAGCGCCAAAAGAAAAACTGGTCCCTGCAGGATTTGGCGAACAGGACCGGCGTTTCGAAATCTTACCTGAACGAGATCGAAAACGGCAAGAAATACCCGAAACACGACAAAATTCTGCAACTTTCAGAAATTCTGGAATGTAAATTTGATGATCTGGTTTCTACAAAACTCGACAAAAGCCTGTCGCCAATTTCGGAAATACTGAAGTCTGATTTCTTCAAAGAAATTCCCCTGGAACTTTTTGGCATCAACCGCAATACGCTCATCAACATCATCAGCGAATCGCCAAAAAAAGTAACAGCATTCATCAATACCATTATTGAAATTTCGCAGAATTATAACTTAGGAAAAGAGCGTTTTTATTTTGCGGTAGTTCGTAGTTTCCAGGAACTTTATGATAATTATTTTCCGGATATTGAAGCGAATGCAAAGGAATGTTTTTCGGCGAACACTCTCTCAAAAAAACCAAATTCCAACGAGCTAGAAAAAATTCTAATCAATGAATTCGGGTACGAAATCAATACTGTTGACTTTGAAACTTACGGCGCAACCGGGAAACTGCGTTCACTTTATATCCCTGAAAATAAGTCGCTACTATTGAATACTCTTTTGGATGAAGACCAGAAAAATTTCATTTTAGCGAAAGAAATCGGCTACAACATCCTGAATTTATCGCCGCGACCGAATACCTATTCCTGGCTCGATTTTATCAGCTTTGAAGAACTGATGAATAACTTCTACTCTTCCTATTTCGCGGGAAGCCTCCTGATCCGTCGGGAAGATCTCTCCCAAAAAATCGGAGAATTCTTCCAGAATCCGGAGTGGCAACCGAAAATCTTCGAAAAGCTGATTAATGAATTCACCAATTCTCCCGAGACTTTTTATTATCGTCTGACCAATATTCTGCCGCAGGATTTTGGCACTAAAGACTTATTTTATCTTTGTTTTACCAAAAAGAAAAAATCTGATAAAGTTCAGATTTTAAAGGAGTTGCACCTCAACCAGCAGCAGGCGCCTCACGCGAACGCAACCAATGAACATTATTGCCGAAGATGGATTGCGATAAAAAATCTAATCAATTTAAAAGGAAATGAACAGGTCACTGAAGCCCAAATTTCGCACTACAAAGACAGCGGTTTGAGCTATCTCGTGATCTCGACCTCGGAAAAAAATCCATTTTCTGACGGCACGAACAGAAGCTACTGTATCGGAATATTATTGAATGCCAACTCTTTAAAGAAAATAAATTTTGCGAAAAGTGACAGTGTGAAAACCATAAACGTGGGCGTAACCTGCGAATCGTGCAGCATTATTGATTGCGAAGTGCGTATGGCGCCGCCGGTGCGATTGGAGAAAGAGCAGTTTAATGAAGCTATGAAAATGGCGATCGGGAAAATCAGGAAGGAGTTTATTTAATCCCGCAGATTTCACGGGTTTTCACAGATTTGATTATTTTTAATATATGTTTCTGGATTTTCTTTTTCCGAACCGGTGCCTGAACTGCAACAGCATTATTGATGCGGAAAATTTGGTTTGTGAAGCGTGCACGGATCAGATTCATTTCACCCACCATATTTTTGGAGAAGAAAATGAACTGGAAAAGCGGTGCAGATTACTTTTCCCTGTTGAAAATGCTTATGCATTGATGCAGTTTGGGGAGGAAAGCCTTTCCCGAAAAATTGTGCATGATCTGAAATATAAAAGCCGTGAAAAAGTTGGGAAAATTCTGGCAGAATGGACAGCAAAACGTCTTGATTTTAAAAATGAAAAGCCTGATTTATTGGTGTCTGTTCCGCTGCATCCGAAGAAGCTGAAAGAGCGCGGGTATAATCAGCTGCATCTGTTTACGGAAACACTTTCAGAACATTTTGAAATTCCGTACGATCACACTTTAATCAAAAGAAATTTCTATAAAAAAGCGCAGGCACTGAAGGACAAAGCACACCGTTCGGCAACGGAAAAACTTTTTTCAATTTCAAAACCAGTTCAAAATCAACACGTTTTGCTTATTGATGATGTTTTCACCACCGGAAATACGATGAGTTCTGTGGCGTGGGAAATTTTGAAAGAAGGAAATAATAAGGTGAGCGTTCTGGTAATGGCTGTGGATTAAAGTTTAGAGTTTTTCATCAAAAACTTCACTGCAATTAGGATAAAACCAATGCCAGTTACTGTTGGCGGCTGAATGCCGGCACTAACCCCTAAATACATCATATAAATTCCCAAAAGAGCAAGAATTAGGGCTAAAATATTTCTCATCAGATTATCTTTGAAGTTTCTCCCCGTAACTCAAATCGCCTGCATCGCCAAGCCCGGGTGTAATATAACCTTTGGCAGTCAGGTTTTCATCCAGCGCACCAATCCAAATCTTGGCCTCGGGATAGGCATTTTGAACGGTTTCTACGCCAATTCTGGACGCAATGGCTGCCACGATATGTAACTGCGTGGGTTTTCCGTGGTTTAACAGATCTTTCAGCGCTTCGATCAAACTTGCTCCTGTCGCCAGCATGGGATCCGCGACGATTAAAGGTCTTCCGTCGATATTCGGGCAGGTAAGATAATCCTGCTTTATGGAGAAATAATCGTTAGCGTCGTGCTTTCTGTAGGCGGCAACGAAACCGCAGTCGGCTTTATCAAAATAATTTAAAATTCCCTGAAACAAAGGAACTCCTGCGCGTAAAATGGTAGTAATTACGGGCTGAACTGCAATCTCCCTCGCTTTGATTTTATCCAAAGGCGTGGTAATTTCGAGTTCTTTCTGTTCCAGACCTTTGGAAATCTCGAAAGCGGCAATTTCCCCGATGCGTTCCATATTTCTGCGGAATTTCATTCGGTCGGTTTGCACCTCAACGTTTCTTAAATCGTTGATCCAGGAATTGACAAGGGAAAACTGGTCGGAAAGAATTGTTACCATGATGATGTGATGATGTGATAATGTGTTGATGCGGTGATGGGTTAATGTGGTGATGGGATGATGTGGTGATGTGATGATGTGATGATTGGCTATCAGGTGTTTCGTTTTGAAGAAGATATTATTTTTGACAGTAATTTTTGAATACTTGTGAGCATCGCTTTAAGTTCCGGATCAAAAGGATATGACTGTGCTAATTCGCACAACAATAACCAATATTCTGTTTCTTTAGCCTCTTTATCCGATATTTTCAGTTTGTGAAGGAAATCGTTCCTGCTTTCAGCTGACTGCGCTTCGAAAATATTTGCTCCGATCGAAGTTCCACATTTTAACAGTTGATTCGCAATGACAAATTTGCGCTGACTTTCCAATAATTCTGTAAATTCAATGATTTTCAAAGAAAATCGAATTCCCAAATCTAAGATTTCATTTTTATTTTCCACAAACTAATTTTCATCAAATTTAATAAAATCTCTAAAGCAATCCATCCCAAAAGCATATCATCGCATCATCAAATCATCACATCATCACATCACCAAATCACCACATCACTTCTGCCTGAAATAAACCTCAATCGGAACTCCGGTAAAGCCAAAGTTTTTACGCAGTTGGTTTTCGGTAAAGCGCTTGTAAGGTTCTTTCACGTATTGCGGAAGGTTACAGAAAAATACAAATTGCGGACTCGGCGTTCCTAACTGTACGCAGTATTTGATCTTGATGTATTTTCCTTTCAGTGCAGGTGGCGGATTGTTTTCAAAAATCGGCAGCATCACCTCGTTCAGTTGTGACGTTTTGATTTTCTTTTTACGGTTTTCGTACACTTCCATCGCGGTATCTACGGCTTTGAGGATTCTTTGCTTGGTTAAAGCCGAAACAAACAGCACCGGAATATCCGTAAACTGCCCGATTTTGTTTTTAATGGCTGCTTCGAAATCACGCATCGTATTGGTTTGCTTGTCTTCGATAAGGTCCCACTTGTTCACCAAAATCACGATGCCCTTGCGGTTTTTCTGTGCTATCCCAAAGATGTTCATATCCTGAGATTCCCAGCCCTGTGTTGCATCCACCATTATAATGACCACATCCGAATTTTCAATCGCACGGACGGAACGCATGACGGAATAAAACTCCAAATCCTCATTAACCTTGGATTTCCTTCTCATTCCGGCGGTATCTACCAGCACAAACTCATGCCCGAATTTGTTATAAAGCGTCTCAATGGAATCTCTCGTTGTACCTGCAATATCGGTCACGATATTTCTCTCATTGTCTAAAAGCGCATTGGTTAATGTCGACTTCCCGACATTAGGCCTTCCGGCGATGGTAATTTTGGGCAAGCCTTCAAATGGATCTTTGTAATCTTTAGTAGGGAAATCTTTGACAATATCATCAAGCAGTTCTCCGGTTCCGGAACCTGTTGCGGACGATAAAGTGTAATATTTTTCAATTCCTAAGGAATAGAATTCTGTGGCCGCCAGTTCTTCTTTTGCAGAATCCACTTTGTTGACCACTATATACGTTGGTTTTCCGCTTCGGCGCAGCATTTCGTAAATCTCCCGGTCGGTATCGGTAAGGCCTTCTTCCACATTCATCATAAAAATAATCGATGTGGCTTCATCGATGGCCAACTGCACCTGCTTTGAAATTTCTTCCTGAAAAATATCTTCTGTATTGACTTCGTAACCGCCTGTATCGATGACGGTGAAATCTACACCGTTCCAGTCGGATTTTCCGTAGTGTCGGTCACGGGTGACGCCGGCTGTAGAATCTACAATGGCCTCCCTTCTTTCAAGTAAACGGTTGAAAAGTGTGGATTTTCCTACGTTGGGGCGTCCAACGATGGCGACAATATTGCTCATAAATTTTTTCTTTGATTCCAGACAGAGCGGCAAAACACTTCTATATCTGACGGAATCCTTTAATTAAGAATGGGTTACCCGGACTTTCCGAGCCCAAAAATTTTTGCAAAGATAGGAATTTGATTTTTTAAAATTCTGACAGAAATTTGTAAATTCACACTCTAAATATTTAATTATGAAAAAAATCCTAGTTGCCCTGCTGGTACTTTTCATCATCCTACAGTTTTTCAGGATCGATAAAACCAACCCGCCTGTAAATAAAGGGATGGATTTCCTCACCATAAAAAATACACCCGAAAATATCGCCGGCAAGATCCGCGCGTCCTGCTACGACTGCCACAGCAACGAAACGAAATATCCCTGGTACACCAACCTCCAACCTGTTGCATGGTGGTTGAAAGACCATATCGACGAAGGAAGAATAAAACTTAATTTTTCAACTTTTGCGACTTACGAACCCAAAAGACAGGCACACAAACTTCACGAAGCCGTAGAAATGGTGGAAAGCGGCGAAATGCCGATGGAGTCGTACCTCCTTGCCCATCCAGAAGCAAAACTGACCAATGAAGAAAGGAAAGCAGTAGTAGATTATTTCAGAAAAATTGAAGCCGACATCAGAATGGAGCATAATTTAGCCCCAGAAGGTGAAAAAAAATGACAGAAACTGACGACTGTAAATATTACGTACTTTATGACGGTGATTGCGGTTTCTGCAATTACTGGGTACAGTGGATTTTAAAACACGATTATAAGGACAAATTTTTATTCGCACCACTGCAGGGGAATTTCGGCCAGAAGTTTTTATGGGAACGAGAGTTAAGGCGTGATGAATTTAACACCATTTACTTATGGAAGCCCGGCTCATTTTATCTCACCAAGTCAGAAGCCATTGCACAAATTGCCAAAATCATCGGCGGACAATATGCACTGATGGCCCATCTCAACATATTTCCCCGCTTTCTCTCAGACAAGATTTACGATAAAATTTCTGAAAACAGAACGAAACTGGCTCCTAAAAAATGCTTTGTGCCAACTGAGGAGGAAAGGAAAAAATTCCTTGATTAAAAAAAGCCTAATCCTCAATTTCCTATATTTGCAGCTATGGAATATAATACAGACAGAACCCAACTGCATATGCCGGAATACGGCCGCATCATTCAGCAACTTGTTGAGCGATGCAAAGAACTTCCTACAAAAGAGGAACGCAACGAGATGTGCCACGCGATTGTAGATTTTATGGGGCAAAGAAACCCCCAGCTCCGCGACGAAGAAAATTACAAACACAAACTCTGGGACCATCTGTTTATCCTTGCAGATTACGATCTGGATGTAGATTCGCCCTACCCTTTCCCCACAAAAGAAGAACTTGCAGAAAAACCTAAAAGGATGGAATACCCAAAACTTCAGGGTGATTTCAAGTTTTATGGTAAAAGCATCCTGCAGCTGATCGAGCTCGCTATACAGCAGGAAGACGGCGAGGAAAAAGGCGCACTGATCGAGGTGATTGCCAACAACATGAAAAAATCCTACAACATATATAATAAGGAACACGTGACGGACGATGTTATTTTCCGCCATTTAAAAGAGCTTTCTGAAGACCGCCTGGACCTTACCGGAATTGACTCTCTGGAGAAAAGCAAAATCTACCACTCCGGAAACAACCGTAACAAAAACCAGAAAAACCAAAATCAGAACACCAAAAACAGACAGAGGAACCACCAGAATAAAAACAGAAGAAAGTAATGAGCGGAACATTTCAGATCAGAGGAGGGAAACAGCTTCACGGAGAAATTACTCCACAGGGGGCAAAAAATGAAGCATTGCAAATCCTGTGTGCCGTGCTGCTTACGGATGAAGAAGTAAGGATAAAAAACATTCCCGATATCCATGATGTAAACCGTCTGATTGAAATCCTTGGCGATTTCGGCGTTAAGGTTACCAAAAACGGCCACGGCGATTATACCTTCAAGGCGGATGACATCAATTTCAATTATATAAAATCACCGGAATTCAAGAAAGACGGAGCAAAACTGAGAGGCTCCATCATGATTTTGGGGCCGATGCTTGCACGTTTTGGCGAAGCCTATATGCCCACTCCCGGCGGCGACAAAATCGGCAGAAGACGTCTGGATACGCACTTCCAGGGATTCGTAGAACTGGGTGCAGAATTCCATTATGATGAGAATGAATATTTTTATTCCTTAAAAGCCAAAGAGCTGCACGGTAAATTTATTTTACTTGAAGAAGCCTCCGTTACCGGAACTGCAAACGTCGTGATGGCAGCAGTTTTAGCAAAGGGAAAAACAAGGATTTACAATGCCGCCTGCGAACCGTATTTGCAACAGCTTTGCAAAATGCTCAACAGAATGGGCGCACGGATTACTGGAATTGGCTCAAACTTACTGACGATTGAAGGGGTAAGCCATCTTCACGGAACAGAACACACGATGCTGCCGGATATGGTGGAAATCGGTTCATGGATTGGCCTTGCTGCCATGACGAAATCTGAAATCACCATCAAAAATGTAAGCTGGAACAACCTTGGCGTGATTCCAAACACTTTCAGAAAACTGGGGATCCAACTGGATCAGAGCGGTGACGACATTTTTATTCCGGCACAGGAACATTATAAGATTCAGAAATTTATTGACGGTTCCATTTTAACCGTTTCAGATGCGCCATGGCCGGGATTCACGCCGGATTTGCTGTCCATCGTTTTGGTAGTGGCAACACAGGCAAAAGGAACGGTACTGATACACCAGAAAATGTTTGAAAGCCGCCTGTTTTTCGTAGATAAACTGATTGATATGGGCGCCCAGATTATTTTGTGCGACCCACACCGCGCTACGGTTGTCGGCTTAAATCAGGAATCACCGCTACGCGGAACCACGATGATATCGCCGGACATCAGAGCAGGTAATGCGCTTCTGATCGCGGCACTTTCGGCAGAAGGAAAATCTGTTATTCACAATATTGAGCAGATCGACCGTGGTTATGAGAATATCGACGGAAGACTGAAAGCATTGGGTGCGGATATTGAAAGAATATAATCCACAATAAATCAAGGGCAGTTTTCACTGCTCTTTTTTTTTAATAATTCGTTTACTGTCTTACACATTCCTTAAAATATTCTATCCGCAGGAATCGCCATAATAAAAATGCTTCCGCCGCCTTGTTATTTTCCGGATATCACTTCTTCAGCTTGCTTTTGTACTGGCTTTCATAGAGGTTCACCCACTCTTCTGAAGTCATTTTTTTCGCCAGCTCACCTATTAATTCATACGGAATGTCTTCAGGTTTTTTGAAGCGGATACAGGATTTTCCCATATCCAGTTTCTTTTTGGAATGTTTCGGAAATTCTGCCACAAACCAGTCGTGAAGTTCGGGCTTTGCATAAATTCCCATGTGATACAGGTTGATAGAATTTTTCTGCGATGCCATCCCCAAAAACGGCAGTGGTTTCCCCGGAGTGCAGTGATAACCAGCCGGGTAAATATCAAGCGGCACAACCCAACCCATCATTCCGTTGCTTATACCTTCAGCAAAGCCTTCCGGCAGGTTTTGTGAAATGGTTTGGTAGAGTTTTTTAATGGCCTCCCTGCGTTCTTCAGGAACTTTTTCGAGGTAATCTTTTACGTTTTCGGCTTCTGTTTTCATGGGCTAACTTTTTATCTAAATTAATGAAAAACTTTGTTTAAGTGATTGATTATTTTTTTTGGAATTAAAAAATCCTTGTACGAATAACCGAAACGAGGTTTATAGCCCGGAGTGCAGCGGAAATCCTTTTTGTTTTTTACTGAAAAACAAAAAGATTGGAGCGGAAAGCCGGCCCGGAAGTTCAAAATATGAAAAACCGTTTTGCTCCTGAAAATTTTCTTATTTTTGGGAAAAAATAAAAAGTAAAATGCCAAAAATATCAGAAAGAGCACAGAGTATGCCGGCTTCACCGGTTCGAAAGTTGGTTCCGTACGCGCTGCAGGCGAAGCAAAAGGGAATAAAAGTTTACCACCTCAATATTGGCCAGCCGGATATTGAAACCCCTGAAACAGCGTTGAACGCCATCCGAAATATCGATCTGAAGGTGCTGGAGTACGCGCTTTCTGAAGGAAATATTGAATACAGAAAGGCGCTGCAGCTTTATTACCACTCTCTGGGTTTTACGGATCTTACGCCGGATAATTTCATCGTTACCAACGGCGGTTCGGAAGCTTTGAATTTCGCAATTTCCACACTTTGCGATGATGGTGATGAAGTGATTATCCCGGAGCCTTATTACGCGAATTACAATGGATTCACCAGCACCTTTAATGTAAACGTAGTTGCGGTTCCGTCCACAATCGATACAGGTTTTGCCCTGCCGCCGATGGAGGAATTTGAAAAGAAAATTACCGATAAAACCAAAGCAATCATCATCTGTAATCCCGGCAATCCAACGGGTTATCTTTACACGAAAGAAGAGCTTCAGAAACTGGCTGAAATTGCTCTGAAGCACGATATCGTCATCATTTCTGACGAGGTTTACCGTGAATATGTTTACGACGGAAAGCAGCAGCACTCGATTTTGGAATTCCCGGAACTGAAAGACCACGCGATCGTAATTGACTCAGAATCCAAAAGATATTCGATGTGCGGTGCCAGAATCGGCTGCATGATCACCCGTTCGGAACCAATCAGAAATGCAGCTATACTTTTTGCGCAGGCAAGGCTTTCTCCGGTTCTTTTGGGACAGATTGCAGCCACCGCGGCCCACGACAACGACGCGGAATACATCCGCAGCGTGCGCGAAGAATACACAAAACGCAGAAATCTTTTGGTGGATTTGCTGAACGGAATTCCGGGCGTGATTTGTCCGAAACCGAAAGGCGCTTTCTACTGCGGTGTTGAGCTCCCGATTGACGATTCTGATAAGTTTGCGCAGTGGCTGCTTGAGCATTATTCCCACAACAATGAAACGGTTATGGTAGCGCCGATGAGCGGCTTCTACAGCAATCCGGAACTGGGCAAAAAACAGGTGCGTATTGCCTATGTTTTGAAAGAAGATGATTTAAGACGCAGCGTGGAGATCCTGAATGATGCACTGCAGAAATATAAATTGGAATTTAATTTATAATTTTCTTAAAAGAATTATTTGCCACGAATTCACGGAAAATAGTGCATTCGTGGCTTTTTGTTTTAAATTTGCGTAAGAAATTGTTCTATGACTATCCAGGAAAATGTTTCACTGAAACCGTTCAATACATTCGGCGTAGAAGCCAACGCCAAATATTTTGCTCTTGCAAATAATGAAGAAGAACTTTTAGCGGTTTTGAATCAATATAAAAATCTGCACCGTGAAAATCCTCAGAAATTGCCGCTCCTGTTTTTAGGTGGCGGAAGCAACATTTTGCTGACCAAAGATTTTGACGGTTTGGTAATCAAACTAAACCTGAAGGGCATCTCCGAAGAAATGATGAGTGAAGATGAGGTTTTAGTTACTGCAAAGGCTGGCGAAAACTGGCATCGGTTCGTACTGTACTGCCTGGACAAAAATTACGGCGGACTTGAAAACCTTTCCCTGATTCCGGGGAATGTCGGCACTTCGCCGATGCAGAATATCGGCGCGTACGGAACAGAAATCAAGGATACATTTGTCGGGTGCAAAGTTTTGGATCTGGAATCTTTAGAAATTGAAAATTTTGACAAAGAGCAATGCCGCTTCGGATACCGCGATTCCATCTTCAAGCAGGAAGGTAAAGGGAAATATGTAATTCTGGAAGTGACTTTCGCGCTCACCACGAAAAAACATAAAATAAAAACCGATTACGGCGCCATTAAAGACGAGCTTGAAAAAATGGATATTCAAAATCCAACGATTAAGGATGTTTCTAATGCGGTGATTGCGATTCGTCAAAGCAAATTACCGGATCCAAAAGTGACCGGAAATGCTGGGAGTTTTTTCAAAAACCCTACGATTCCGAAATCACATTTTGATAAACTTCAACAAAAGTTCCCCGATATTCATTTTTATCCAACCGGAGAAATGGTAAAAGTTCCTGCCGGTTGGTTGATTGAACAATGTGGCTGGAAAGGGAGGCAGATTGGCAACGTTGCTTCTCATAAATTGCAGTCGTTGGTCATCATCAACGCCACCGGAAACGCTTCCGGAAAGGAAATTTTTGATTTTTCCACGGAAATTATCAATTCGGTAAAGGAAAAGTTTGGAATTGAACTGGAAAGGGAAGTGAATATTATTTAAAAGTCGGAATATTGAGGTCGGAAGTTGATAATCTGTTTTATTCTTTCTTATTTTATTCGGACTTCACACTCGGACTTCACACTCAAAAATATGAAAATCGCAGTATTAGGAGCGGGAAATATGGGCATATCATTTTCAAAATCTTTTTTGAAATATGAGCTCATCAAACCTCAAAATCTCCACTTAATCACAAGAAATCAGCAAAAAAAAGCAAAAATTCTGGATGAATTTCCGGGTTCTCAAATTTCGTCGTTTGGTGAAATCAAGGAATTAGATGCCGATTTAATCATCGTTGCTGTAAAACCCCAGGATTTTTCTTTCGTTGCCGAAAATTTACCATTCAAAATTTCAGAAAATTCATTGGTGTTGTCGATTATGGCAGGAATTTCCATCGAAAAAATTCAGAAAGCTTTACATCATCAATTCGTGGTGCGTTCCATGCCAAATTCTCCAACACTTTTAGGGATGGGAATTACAGGCTATACAGCTGCAGAAGGAATTTCATTCAACCAACTCATTCAAATTGAAAGACTGTTGAATTCCACCGGACGTTCGGTTTATTTACAAGACGAAAATTTGTTGGACGGTGTTACCGCACTGTCTGGAAGCGGTCCTGCCTATTTTTATTATATTATCGACGCCATGATAAAAGCCGGCGTGGAAATGGGAATCGAGGAAAATCTTTCCAAATTATTTGTAAAACAGACGATGTTGGGCGCTTATCATTTAATCAATAATTCCGATAAATCTTTGGAAGAACTGATTAAAGACGTGGCTTCAAAAGGTGGAACAACGGAAGCAGCCCTCAAAACCTTTGACGAAAATGCGCTGAAAGAAACGCTGAAAAAGGGCATTCTTTCCGCAGAAAACCGGGCCAAAGAACTTAACGGTTAATTAATTGACGGACTGATTTTAAAACCTTAAATTTGTACGTTAAATTTCTAAGATGAAATATCTTATTCTTGCGCTGCTTTCGGCGGTTTTGCTTTCGGTTTCGTGGCCAACTTACGGAGTTCCTTTTTTTATATTCTTTGCGTTGGTTCCGTTACTGGTGGCAGAACACGAAATTACCAAGTTCTCAAATATTAAGCGGAAATCTTTAGCCGTTTTTGGACTGGCCTATCTCGTTTTTATGATTTGGAACATCGTAACAACCGGCTGGCTTTACGGCTCCAAAAATCCGGACGGCACCAACTCCATTCCGGCGGTTGTGTTGCCGGTTTTAGCAAACTCATTGCTTTATTCGTTGGTTTTTCTGGCGTATCACTGGTATAAAAAAATTCAGGGAACCTATTGGGGACTCACCTTTTTGGTTGCGGCCTGGATGGCATTTGAAAAAATTCACCTTTCGTGGGAGTTTACCTGGCCGTGGCTCAACCTCGGAAATGTTTTTTCTGAATATCCAAAGCTGATTCAGTGGTACGACACGTTCGGTGCAACCGGTGGAAGTTTCTGGATTTTATTGGTAAATGTATTCGCTTTCTACACTTTAAGGACTTGGGAGGCCGGAAGGAAAAGAAAAGAATTAATCAGGAACTCATCGGTCCTGGTTTTAGGAATTGTTCTACCAATGCTGATTTCCCTCATTAAATACAATTCTTTCAACGAAAAACCAATCGGGCAGGTCAATGTTCTTTTGCTACAGCCAGAACTCGATCCTTACAACGAAAAATATCAGAAAGACAGCCTGCAGATCCTGACCGAGCTTCTGGAACTCGCTGAAAAAAATTCTCCCCAGGATAAAAATATAAAAGTCGATTACTACATCGGTCCGGAGACTTCGGTTCCGGGAAGCGGATCTATTTCTGAAACTGGTTTTGCGCAGAGCCCGCTTTTAAATACGATTAAAAATTTCCTTTCCACAAAACCGGGCTCCGTTTTTGCCACGGGGATCTCGTCACACAAATTCTTTACCGACGGCAATATTCCGAAGAATGCTTACCAAACTTCACAGGGATCTTGGGTAGAAAGCTATAATTCCGCGGTACAGATTATTCCGCACCAAAAAGTAGAAGTTTACCACAAAGGAAAACTGGTTCCCGGCGTGGAAATATTTCCTTATATGAACACGCTGAAACCCATCCTCGGCGACGCCATGCTGAATTTTGGCGGAACTGTGGCGTCACTTGGGATTGATGACACGCGGAAGGTCTTTACAAATCCTTTCAACAAAGGAAAACTGGCGCCAATCATCTGCTACGAAAGCGTTTATGGCGAATTCACCACCGAATATGTGAAAAACGGTGCCAACTTCCTCGCCATTATGACCAATGACAGCTGGTGGGGCGTTACGCAGGGACATAAGCAGCTGCTCTCCTACGCAAGACTGCGTGCAATAGAAACCCGCAGAGAAATCGCAAGGTCTGCCAACAGCGGCATTTCGGCACACATCAATGCCAAAGGCGATATAGAAGGTGATACTTTGTACGGAGACCGCACGGCGCTTTTCGCGAAAATTAACCTTTATGAGGGTCAAACGTTTTATGTGAGAACGGGTGACCTTTTGACCAGGATTTCGATTTTTGTATTAGGATTCCTCATAGTGTATACTTTAATCAAGAAAATCCAAAACCGGAAAAAATAAATGGCTGATGCATTATGCTCCTTATGCTGCAGAACTGCGTGAGCGATTGGAGCGGTTACCCCGCAACACGCCTTGGCAATAGCGGTGGCGTGAGGAGTATGAGCGGAAAGCGCGACCCGGGAGGCGGGAATGCTTCGGCGAGGGGCACGCCCCAATAAAGTGACTGGGGAATAAATGATATTGTTTTGATTTTCAGAAACCTTGTAAACTTCGCATCTTCGCCAGGCATCCTGTAACCAAATGAAAAATAATTTGCAAAACACTTGCCTAAGTAGAAAAAAAATTCTAATTTTGCACACTCAAATAATTAAGTTGTAAAAAGAACATCGAGATATGTCAAGAATTTGCCAAATAACAGGAAAGCGTGCAATGGTTGGTAACAACGTTTCTCACGCTAATAACAAAACGAAGCGCCGTTTTGAAATTAACTTACTAGAGAAGAAATTTTACCTTCCGGAAACAGAAGAAAACATCACTTTGAAAGTTTCTGCACACGGATTGAGGATCATCAACAGAGTTGGGATCGAGGAGGCAGTTGAAAGAGGAAAAAGAAACGGATTTATTAAATAATTACAGCAATGGCAAAAAAAGGTAACAGAGTTCAGGTAATCCTTGAGTGCACAGAGCACAAGGAAAGTGGTATGCCAGGAATGAGCAGATATATTTCCACCAAAAACAAAAAGAACACTACTGAAAGACTGGAGCTTAAAAAGTACAATCCGGTTCTTAAGAAGTACACCGTACACAAAGAAATCAAGTAATCACTTATAAAAGTATTTTACAATGGCAAAGAAAGTAGTAGCAACACTAAAAGACGGTTCATCTAAAAAATTGACCAAAGTAGTGAAAATGGTAAAATCACCAAAAACAGGTGCTTACATTTTCGAAGAAAAAGTAATGAACGCTGACGATGTAGATGCTTTCCTAAAGAAATAATCATAACACGACACGATATACAAACTACTCGATTTTTTTTGAGTAGTTTTTTTTATTCTATATTTGTGAGGCTTTTGGGCAAATCCCCTCACTGCATCGCCAGCCGCGGGGGACCGGGCTGTCCGCTCATATCTTTTTTGCACAGCAAAAAAGGATAACCGCTGCCATCCCTTTTGCGAAAGAAGACCAAAAAAACACGATGAGGAAACCTAAAACCATAAACTTGATACAAAACGATGAGTTGGTTTAAAAAAATATTCAACAAAGAAGAAAAAGAAACGCTGGACCAAGGCCTGGAAAAATCCAGCCAGGGTTTTTTTGAAAAAATCTCAAAAGCCGTAGTGGGCAAAAGCAAGGTTGATGACGACGTTCTGGATGACCTTGAAGAGGTACTGATTGCTTCAGACGTCGGCGCTGCCACAACGATCAAAATCATTGAGAGAATAGAAGACAGAGTTGCCCGCGACAAATACGTTGGTACAGACGAGCTCGATAAAATCCTCCGTGAGGAGATCAAAGGTCTGCTGCTTGAAAACCCGCACGCCGGCTCAGGAAATATCGACACTTCGAAAAAACCATATGTTATTATGGTTGTCGGCGTCAATGGTGTAGGGAAAACCACCACCATCGGGAAATTAGCACATCAGTTCAAATCTGAAGGCAAAAGTGTGGTTCTTGGTGCCGCAGACACCTTCCGGGCAGCGGCAGTGGATCAGCTTACCATCTGGAGCGAACGAGTTGGCGTACCGATCGTAAAACAGGGCATGGGTTCCGATCCGGCTTCTGTGGCATTTGATACGGTACAAAGCGCCGTTGCCCAAAACGCTGATGTCGTAATTATAGATACTGCAGGGCGGCTTCACAACAAAGTAAATCTGATGAACGAGCTTTCAAAAATAAAAAGAGTGATGCAGAAGGTTATTCCTGATGCTCCGCACGAAATACTTTTGGTTTTGGATGGTTCCACAGGTCAGAACGCGTTTGAGCAGGCCAAACAGTTCACAGCGGCAACAGAAGTCAATGCCCTGGCGGTTACCAAACTGGACGGCACCGCGAAAGGCGGCGTGGTCATCGGAATTTCAGACCAGTTTCAAATCCCGGTAAAGTATATCGGCGTCGGCGAAAAAATGCATGATTTACAGCTCTTTAACGGCGAAGAATTCGTAGATTCCTTTTTCAAAAGGAGATAAAATAGTTGTTTTTATAATTTCTTTTAATTGTTATAATTTTTCAACATCCGGGATATTGTAGAATTTTTTGGTGTAATTTTAGCTCAACCAAATTCAGTAATATTAACAATTAAAATTTTAAACTATGGGTATTCTAACTTGGATCTTATTTGGTCTGATTGCAGGAGCACTTGCAAAATTCATCATGCCGGGTAACCAGGCAATGGGTTGGTTAATGACAATTATTTTAGGCATCGTTGGTGCTTTCGTAGGCGGATTCATCGGATCTGCTTTAGGCTGGGGAGATGTTAATTCTTTTGACATCAAAAGTATGCTGCTGGCAATTGGTGGCGCACTAATCGTTCTCTGGATCTACGGAATGGCTACCAGACGGGGCTAATTTTATTTAACTTTATAAAAAAACCGATTTGGAAATTTCAAATCGGTTTTTTTTATTTTTTATTTAAACTGTAACCTGAAAGGTGTTTCCATCATTATGGAATTTTGAATTTTGGGATTGGTAAGGCTTTCATAAATCCTGTAGTTTTCCGTACCAATCTTATTTTTGATCATTCTCGCTGAAATTTCATCTTCTTCCATGTCCTTAAAGAACGCTTCGAAAGGCGATACTTTCTTTGGATAACCTTTTACGCTGTAGTCTTTAAGGTTGGCTTTCTTCGCAGCGAATGCTACGGCGTCGTTCAGGGTCCCTAGTTCATCAACCAGTCCAAGCTGTTTCGCTCGGGTTCCAGACCATACTCTACCGCCACCGATCGCATCAATTTCTTCAAAAGATTTTTTCCGGTTTTCAGTAATCCAGTGTACGAAACGCTTGTAAGTGCCTTCAATACTTTTAGTAATCATGGTTCTGCCGCCTTCCGACAAACCGTGCATCGGCGAATAATATCTTGAATTTTCGTTAGTTTGCACAATATCCGAGCGTACGCCGTTTTTATTGGCAAGTTTTTCATAATTCGGAACCATCCCAAACACTCCGATAGAACCCGTGAGCGTATTAGGTTCAGAGTAGATCTTATCCGCTGCCATAGCGATATAATAGCCTCCTGAGGCTGCATAATCCCCAAAAGAAACGATCAGAGGTTTTTTCTTTTTAAGCTGCTTCAGTTCAAAAAGTATTTCATCAGAAGCATTGGCACTTCCACCGGGAGAGTTGATTCTGAAGACAACGGCCTTCACATCATTATCACCCTGCAAATCTTTAATATGTTTCACGAAGTCCTGTGCGTAGATTTCATCCGTACCGTCACCATTATATATTGCTCCGCTGGCGTATAGTACGGCCACCTGATTTTTCGCAGGCTTTTCTTCTTTAAATGTTTTGATATATTTACTGAAGGAAACCTTATTCAGGTCTTTATCTTCTTTCACATTCAGTTTGGCTTTCAGCATGTTTTCATATTCAGTTTTCTGCATAAGCTTGTCTGCCAGTTTATACTTAACGGTATTTTCAGGAATTAATGCGTAAAGACTGTCGACAACCAGTTTGAACTGTGCGGAATCAATTTTCCTTGAAGTATAGATTTTAGATGAGGTATTTTTCCAGATATCATTCAGCATCGTAGAAAGCTGTTCCTTATTTTCTGGCGATATGTCGTTTCTTAAAAACGGTTCTACCGCTGCCTTAAACTTTCCGTGCCTGATCACTTCCATCCCGATTCCGTATTTTTCCGTGAAATCCTTAAAAAACATAACTTCCGTGGACATGCCTTTTAATTCGATGCCACCTGCAGGATTCAGGAAATATTTATCTGCGACCGAACCAAGATAATATGCCGGCTGCGAAACTACATTTCCGTAAGCATAAACAAACTTGCCGCTTTTCTTAAAGTCCTCCAAAGCTGCACGTACATCGTCGATTTGGGTAATCCCTGCATTTATAAAGTCAGTTTCAATACTGATTCCTTTAATTTTATCATCGGTTTTAGCTTTTTTGATGGCTTCTAAAGCATCATAAAGAAGAACTTTTTTTGGAGCATTTTTTTCGAAGAGCATAAACCCGCCCTGGTCTTCAGTCGGGCTGTCTATGATATCAGTTTTCAAATTCAGAGTAAGGACAGAATTCTTTTTCACAGTCGGTTTGCTTTCGCTAAGGCTTCCCAGCAGCATCATGAAAATGAAAAAGAAGAAACAGAATGCACATAACAACAATATAGCAACGATATTTGCTAAAACATTCCTAAAAAAACTTTTCATAATTTTATATAATTAAAATAAATAAAACAATATGTCGCAGCATGAAGTGGTTTTGTTACTTGGAAGTAATCTTGGTGACAAAAAAAAGAATATACTCACCGCAATTTCCCACTTGGAAAATAAAGTTGGAAAAATATTAATAAAAAGTGAATTTTTAGAATCAGAACCCGTGGAATTTGCGAGTTTTCATAATTTTTATAATTTTGCACTAATATTAAAAACTCAACTTTCTCCTATAAAATTATTGGAAACAATAAAAAAAATTGAGAGGGATTTGGGCAGAGATAAAGATTCAAAAAGTCTTGGAGGGTTTAGCGACAGAATTATAGATATCGATATTGTAAGGTATTCTGGTTTGAAGTTTAAATCCGGCACTTTGGAAATTCCTCATTTAAAACATTTAAATGAAAGAGAATTTTCAAAAAAGATACTTGAAAATTTAAATTTTAAACACACAAATATGAAATTAAGTTTATTATTAGCGTGCACTCTGCCTATCGCAGTATATTCGCAAGACAGCGTGGCTGTATCAACAGATCAGTATCCGAATACTTTTACATCAGGATCAGCAAATGTAAATGTATTTGATAATTCTTCGAGAAAATTCAATGACTGGGCTATATCTTTTGGTGGTGGCGCAGCTTTTATGTCAAATGCCGATCTTACATCTTATTATAATAAAGAGCTTAACTGGGGTTGGAATGCTTACGTAAGCCTTGACAAACAGATTTCCCACACTTTCGGTTTGCTTCTGCAATACCAAATGGGAAAAACCAACCAGAGAGGCCAGCTTCCCGGTGCAGCCGGACAAAGAGCCGGTGTTGCAGATGCATGGACAAAATATAATCAAATTGCTTTACTCGGAGACCTTAACTTTTCAAATATTTTAAGAAGGACTGACAATCATTCGCCTTACAGATGGGCTCTTCATGGGTATGCCGGAATAGGTTTCCAAGGATATAATACCTTACTCATTGACGCAGATTCTTCCAGATGGTTTACCAACTCACAAGGGAAGCAAACCAGAATCCCTGTCGAAATTGATCAAAAGCTTGGCATTGCATCTTTTTTCTACCAAGCCGGTTTAGGGTTGAAATATAAAATTTCGAGAAGACTGGATATCGAAGCCCGCACAATGTACATCATGAGTGGTGACGAAGAATTTGACGGCGGAGGCTGGACAAGAAGCGGCGCACCGCAATATAATTTAATAAACGATACTTACTCAGATAATATGTGGACCGTGAACCTTGGTTTTTCGGTAAAACTTGGTAAGCACATATCGCACTTAGCATGGCATGATCCACTGCAGGAAGCGTATTATAGAACAAGCGTCCTTGAAAGTAACGCGCAAGACCTGGTTGTTTGTGAAAAAGGTGACGCCGATAATGACGGTGTATGTGATGATTGGGACAGACAACTCGATACTCCGGCAGGTGCCCGCGTTGACGGAGCTGGTGTAGCTTTGGATATGGATCTGGATGGCATCATAGATTTATATGACAAATGTGTAACAGTCCCTGGACCTGCAGAAAATAACGGCTGCCCAACAGCTCCTGCTCTTAGCGTTGCAATTGATGAAATAAACAAGGATTTTGAAGGTATAGAGTTTGCTTTAGATAAAGATATCATCAGGCCACAGTCTTTTGATAAATTGGATCATGCTGCTGATGTTATAAAAACTTTAGACCAAAACAGCCAGTTTCTAGTTATTGGAGCTACTGATACGAGAGGAACTGAAGCTTACAATCTAAACCTCTCACAACGAAGAGCTAACGCCGTTGTAAAATATTTAGTTGGCAAAGGAGTGCCTTCTGGTATGCTTATTGCAGAAGGTCGAGGAGAGTCTGATTTGAAATATCCGGAATGTAACCCTGCCACTAAATGTCCAGAATGGAAAAATGAGGCAAACAGAAGAGTTTACTTCCAGCAAAAATAAAAATCATTTATTAACTTAAAATAAAATTTTATGAAACTAAATTTAGCAAGTATCGCGCTGGCGTTGGTTTTACCAACAGCTGCATTCGCGCAAGATTCAATTGCAGTAACTTCTACAGGTGAGTATCCAAATACTTTTTCATCTGGTTCTGCAAATGTAAGTCCGTTCACACAAGAGTCAAAAAGATTTAATGACTGGGCAGTTTCCTTTGGTGCTGGTGTACCATTAGTACAATCTGCTGATTTAACATCTTTAAAAAATGGTAACGGCACCAACGTATTTGGTTATTCAGCTTACTTCAGTGTAGATAAAGCTATCACTCACGCTTTTGGTTTAAATCTTCAGTACGACAGAGGTGAAACAAGACAGGGTTGGTTTAACACTAAAACTGACAACGCTACAGCTGCTGGACAGCCAGGTGCAAGAACTCAGTATGACGCGATTTCACTTTTAGGAGACATCAATTTCTCAAACCTTTTAAGAAGAGTTGACAACAAATCACCATACAGATGGGCTCTTCACGGATATGCCGGTATCGGTACTTTGGCCTACAGAGCTTATCTTGAAGATCTAGGCGGACAAAGATTAATGACTGAGGTAAAGCCATTCAAACTTACTTCACTTTTCGGACAGGCTGGTGCCGGTCTAAAATATCAAATCAGCAGAAGATTAGATCTTGAAGGTAGATTAATGTATGTAGTAACTGGTGATGATGAGTTTGATGGTGCAGGTGCAGGACAAACTGGTTACAACCTGAGAGAAGACCAGATTTCTGATAACTTCTTCAATGCAACTCTAGGTCTTTCATTAAAACTTGGAAAACACCAGTCTCACCTAATGTGGCATGACCCACTACAGGAAATCTACTATAAACTTGACGTTCTTGAGCAAAGAAATCAGGATATCGAAGTTTGTAAGAAAGGTGACGGAGATAATGACGGTGTTTGCGACGATTGGGACAGACAACTTGATACTCCTGCAGGAGCAAGAGTTGACGGTGCTGGTGTAGCTCTTGATACTGACCTTGACGGCGTGATCGACCTTTACGATAAGTGTGTTACTGTTCCGGGACCGGTTGAAAACAACGGCTGCCCTACAGGACAAGGTCTTGTAAATGATAACACAAGAGTACTTGAAGGCATTGAGTTTGACTTGGATTCAGACAGAATTTTACCTTCTAACACTCCAATCCTTAACAACGCTGCAAACTATATCAATTCTTCAGGAGGATCTTATAACGTAGTTGGTGGTACTGATACCAGAGCTTCCGACGCTTATAACATGAACCTGTCTCAAAGAAGAGCTAACAATGTTAAGAATTATCTAATCCAGAATGGTGTAGAAGGTTCTAAATTAAACGCTGTAGGTAGAGGTGAAAAAGACCTTAAATATCCAGAGTGTGATCCTGCTACTAAATGTCCTGAATGGAAGAACAGAGCTAACAGAAGAGTTTACTTCGAAGCAAGATAATTCAATAAATTATTTATATAAGAAAAGTCACGCAGTGCGTGGCTTTTTTGTTATTTTTACTTTATGATATCCACGAAAGAATTTGAAAAATTGAAATATGAAACCCTGAAATATTTTTGGGGGTACGATTCTTTTCGTGACAGCCAGGAGGATATCATTAATTCAATAATTTCCTGTAAAGACACTTTAGCTCTGCTTCCAACGGGAGCTGGAAAATCCCTCTGCTATCAGTTACCTGCCCTCATTCAACAGGGTACGTGTATTGTAATTTCGCCTTTGGTTGCTTTAATGCGGGATCAGGTCAGCCAGCTGAAAAAAAGGGGAATTGAGGCTGAGTTTCTTTCCTCTGAACTGGAAGAAGCAGAAGCAGAAACCATATTCAATAATTGCAAGGACGGCTTGACAAAACTTCTGTATGTATCTCCAGAAAGGCTGGCAAACGCTCAGTTTTTGCAAAATATTGAAGAAGTTGAAATTTCTTTCATAGCAGTGGATGAGGCACACTGTATATCAGAATGGGGACAGGACTTCCGTCCAAGTTACCAAAATATCAAAACTTTCAAGGAACAGTTTAAAGATGTGCCGTGCCTTGCACTTACTGCAACAGCAACACTTAAAGTTCTTACCGAAATTCAAAGCAAACTTGGATTAAAAAACCCAAATGTGTTTCAGAAAAGTTTCCGGCGGAACAACCTCAATATTGTCATTGAAGAAATTTCAGATAAATATCAACGGATATATGATATCCTAAGGCTTAATCAAAAATCAGGAATCATTTACACCCGGACCAGAAAAGAAGCTGAAGAACTGACTTATTTTTTAAGCTCCAAAGGAATCAGCAATGTTGATTTTTTCCATGCCGGAATTTCTCCAAAAGAAAAGATGGCCAAACAGAAAAAATGGATCAACTCGCAAAGTAATGTTTTGGTCTCCACAAATGCTTTCGGAATGGGCATCGATAAAGATAATGTAAGGTTTGTAATTCATTTTTCACCTTCCGCTTCCATCGAGAATTATTACCAGGAAATTGGACGTGCCGGCAGAAACGGTCATCAAAGCTTTGCATTTATGTTTTGGAATCAGCAGGAACTCAATAATTTTGATCAGATTCTCGCAAACCAAATTCCGACTAAAAAAGAATTCACAGCAATCGTTTCATACATCTATTCTGCCTTTCAGGTGGCTGACGGCGAGTTGCCCGAGCAAACGTTCCAGCTTCATATTGACCGTGTGAAAAGATTTACAAAATACTCCACACCAAAAATTAAAAATGTCCTGAATTTCCTTCACAATCAGGAACTCATTTTCCACAATGAATACAAGAGCCTCTCGACGCTGGAACTAAAGATCAAACCGGAGGAAATTGATTTGTTGCCAAGAAAAGAGTCTTACCTTATCGAACTTTTGCTGCGAAATATCGCAGGGCTTTCCAGCCATAAAGTTCATTTCAGTGAGGTCGCATTAGCAGCAAAAATAGGGGCGGACATTCAACAGTTGAAGGAAAGTATAAAGGATCTTCAAAAGCAAAGTTATCTCGAATATATCGACGGTTCACTTTCAAGTATAAAATTTTTAAAACACCGGAATGACCGCCTGATCTCCGGCAAATATTGGATTCTTTTTGAACAGATTCAGAAAAACAAAATCCAGAAATGGGAGGAAATGAAGTTCTTCACAAAGGATGAACGGTATTGTAAGATGAAGCTTATCCTCTCCTATTTTGATGAAAAAAACATTAAAAACTGCGGCCAATGCCACGTTTGCAAAAGAAATACGGAAAGTATTTTTGGCAGCAGTGTTTCGCGGGATATCGTCACAGTTTTAGAAAAGCAACCCTCATCTTTGGAAGAAATTGCAGTGCAGCTTAGCTTCCATAAGAAAGAAAAAATCCTTGAAAACCTTATAGACCTATTAGATTCCGGACGCGTGAAAATGCTCAATTTCCGTACCTACGCGCTGGCTTAGAATTTGACTTTTACAAAAGTTAAAAATATCTTTGCGAAATGAAACCATTGAAAGTCGTATTCTTCGGCACTCCAGAATTTGCCAGAACCTCACTCGAAGCCATCCACAATTCTCAACACGAAGTCGTTGGTGTAGTAACCGTTGCAGATAAAGCGAGCGGCCGCGGACAAAAAATCAATCAGTCACCGGTTAAGATATATGCTGAATCCCAAAAACTTCCTGTTTTTCAACCCGAGAAGTTAAGAAATCGCCAATTTTTAGAGGAACTGAAAAATCTTGATGCCGATGTGTTTGTAGTTGTGGCCTTCAGGATGATGCCGAGGGTTCTTTTTGAGATGCCTGCGCTCGGGACATTCAATCTTCATGCCTCTCTCCTTCCCGATTATCGCGGTGCGGCGCCAATTAATTTTGCAATCATCAATGGTGAAAATAGAACCGGAGCAACCACCTTTTTCATTAATGAAAAAATTGATGAAGGAAATATTCTTTTACAAAACGAAATAGAAATTTTACCAGAAGACAATGCCGGGACTTTGCACGACAAGCTTATGGTCTTAGGCGCGGAACTGGTAGTAAAAACACTGAACGGATTAGCGGAGAACTCCATTGAGGAAAAACCTCAGCCGCAAGTTGATGAGCCCAAAAATGCTTTTAAAATCTTCAAAGAAGATACAAAAATTAAATGGGATAATAACTCTGAAAGCATCCACAATTTCATAAGAGGAATGTCACCTTACCCTTGTGCTTTTACAGTTTTAAATATTGGTGAAGAACAAAAATCATTAAAAATTTTCTCTGGAAAATACACTTTGGAGCTACATAAAAATGAAGTTGGAACTCTTGAAATTTCAAAAAATAATTTTAGAATCTACACTGAAGACGGTTTCTATGAGCCGCAGGAAGTACAGCTCGAAGGAAAGAAAAGAATGAATGTAAAAGATTTTCTGAACGGTTTCAGAAATTTTGATGAAATAAAAATGGCCTGAAAATTCAAGCCAATTTTTTCTTTTCAAAGTATGAGATTTACAACTCCACCATTTCCGTAACCTCAACACCGTAGCCCCCTACCAGCGGCTTCAGACCAGGATTTTGCGTAATAACCCGGAATTTGTTGATCCCCAGATTTTTAAGGATTTGCGTTCCGATTCCATAATCACGGAAGTTATAGGCTAAAGTCGGTCGTTTCTCCTGCCCGTCCTGATAATTAAGAAACTGCTGGAGCTTCCGCATAGTGTTTTCGTTATTAGAAACATTATTGATGAAGATCAGCGCGCCTTTCCCTTCCTCATTAATCATTTGTGTGACTTTTTCAAGCAAAGGCTTTTCACCACTAATGAATCGGCTTAACACATCAAAGTAAGAATTTGAAGCCTGTACACGCACCAAGACCGGCTCATCCGGAGACCAGTTTCCTTTTGTGAAAGCAAAATGAATCTGATCTGTACTTGTTTCCCTAAAAGCATAGAAATCAAAATCCCCATAATGTGTTTTCACCTGGCGCTCCTCAATTCTTTCAATTAAATTTCCTTTTTGCAGTTGGTACTGAATGAGATCTTCAATAGAAACGATTTTTAAATCATGTTTTTTTGCCAGTTCTGCCAATTGTGGTAAGCGCGCCATCGTTCCGTCATCATTCATAATTTCGCAGATTACTCCGCCCTCCTTCAATCCGGCTAATTTGGTGAGATCTATGGCAGCTTCAGTGTGGCCCGCTCTTTTCAAGACGCCGCCTTTTCTTGCACGCAGCGGAAAAATATGTCCGGGACGCATAAAATCGCTCGGCTTGGTATTGTCATTCATCAAAGCAAGAATCGTTTTTGCCCTGTCGCTGGCAGAAATTCCTGTAGATACGCCCTCGCCCAACAAATCTACAGAAATGGTGAAAGCAGTTTCCTTAGGATCGCTGCTTCTGGTCACCATAATGTCGAGGCCAAGTTCATCACAACGCTTTTCAGGAAGTGGTGTACAAATCAAACCACGCCCATGGATGGTCATAAAATTAATGATTTCAGGAGTTGTGAGTTCTGCTGCTGAGAGAAAATCGCCTTCGTTTTCACGGTCTTCATCATCTACTACAATGATGATTTTTCCATTCCGCAGATCTTCAATTGCCTCGGGAATGGTATTGAGTTTAATGTCTGACATTCTTACTTTTAAATTTCCGCAAAGATAGTAATGATAGCGCTTCAAAAAAAATTTATAAACTTGATATATCCTAATTAAAAAAATTTGATTAAATTCGCAGACCAAAACAAATGGTACTTTGGCCGAGTGGTTAGGCAGTGGTCTGCAACACCATCTACAGCGGTTCGAATCCGCTAGGTACCTCCACTTCAGTGATGCAATTTTCTATTTCATAGGAAGTTGCATTTTTATTTTAACACTTTTTAGCCACTTTAACATTTCTTTAACATTGGTTTGGCTTCTTACTTGTCACATACCACATAGAAAAAGCAAACTAATTTAATCTCTAAGAAACGTATTATGAAAAATATAATTTTAGCAGGAGCCGCGTCAGTACTTATGCTGACAGCCTGTAAAAAAGAAGAAGCTGTTGCTACGAAAACTTTGGAGCAGGAAAAAATGGAGTACCAGGCAAGGCAGTTAGAAATTGAGAGGCAAAAATTAGCGATTGAAAAGGAAAAAATTGCATTCGAAAGAGCTAAGGACAGTATTGCCAAGGTAGAACAGGCCAATCAACGTGCCGCTGTAGCAGCTGCTGCTCCGGTAAGAGAAAGAGTGGTTGAAAGAACTGTTTACAGAGATGCTCCCGCAAGAAAATCAAGCTCAAGAACTTACGCGAGCAGCTCAGCAGGATCTAATGCAGGAACCAGTTCAGGTACATATTCAGCGCCACAGACTCAGCAAAGACAAGGTATGAGTAAAGCAGCAAAAGGTACTATTATCGGTACCGTAGGTGGTGCCGCCGCAGGTGCGATCATCAACAAGAAAAACAGAGGTGCTGGCGCAGTGATCGGTGGTATTATCGGTGGTGCAACCGGTTATACAATTGGTAGATCACAGGATAGAAGAGACGGTAGAGTTCAGTAAACTTGTACTGAAATATATAAGAAAGATTGCTTATTTTTAAGCAATCTTTTTTTATGCTGTATCTCTTATTTACTGCCATTCTACTGTTGGCAGCCTTTTCCGGAATCGGCTCGATAAGCGAAAAACTGTTCAAGATAAGAAATGAATTTATTTCCCTGCGGATTTTGATTTCGATGACGGTTCTGGCGACAGCTTTTACAGCGTTTTCATTTTTCGGCCCCATCAATATTTATGTTGAAGTGCCCATACTCTTTTTGGGAACAGCAGCTTTTTTTTACTTTAAAGATTACCTGAAATACTGGGATCTAATGGTTTCATATAACCACTTATTTCTCGCCGGTCTATTTATTATACTATTTGCAGGTTCCTTTTATCCATTCATTCTGGATCATTTTGGGTATTATGTTCCTACAATAAAATGGATCAGTGAGTTTGGACTCGTTAAGGGGATTTCGAATTTAGATTTACTCTTGGGGCAGATGTCGGTTTGGCATATATTTCAGGCAGGATTCTCATCGTTCTCAGACATTTTCCTCAGAATGAATGCCATACTTTTGATTGTTTACCTGATTTATAGCATTGAGCGTAAAAGCTGGATCCATTTAATTTTCATTCCGGTTTTATTTTTCTTCGCACAATCACCAAGCCCAGATTTAGCGGTAATTATTTTTTCATTGATGATTTTGAATGAAATATTCGCGGCAAACAAAAACCGGGCTTTATTATTTGTACTGTCAACATTCGTTTTTGCAATAAAACCGACGATGATTTGGGTTCCGATTTTTACTTTTCTTTATATTTTATTGGAATTAAAAGGAAGTATAAAAGCACTGATTCCCGGGTTTTTGTTATTAATTGTTTTTGTTATTAAAAATCTGTGGACTTTCGGCTATCCTGTCTTTCCGGTGCAAATTGGCAGTATGGGATTAAGCTGGATGCCCAATAAAGAAATTTTAAGAATATCATCAGAAATTGCAATCCAGAAGACTTACGATATGCAGTATTCTGCAGAAGAAATCAGCAAATTCACGTTTTGGGATTATGTGAAAAATTGGTTTTCAATAAAAGGTCTCAAATCCAAAATTCATATACTTTTCATTGCGACCCTTATCATTTTTACAGTTTTCTGCTTTTTAAAAAAGAAAAGAATTTACACTTCTCTGTTGGTTTCCATCCTGATAAAAAGCTTTGTCGTGCTGCTTTTCTCTGCCCAATACCGGTTTTTTATTGATGTTTTTTTTGTGAGTGCCTTCATCCTGTTTTATGAGAAGATCAGCAGAAAAACGGCAGTAATATTCTTTACAACACTCAGCTTAACAGCCTTTTTGTTTCTTTCATTTCCAACGGTTTTAAAAACTCTGGTTCCAAGTTTCAGGTTGGGGAACTTTATGCTGGGTTTTCAAAAGTCTCAGATTATTAAACCTTCACATTTCAAGCTCGAAAGATATAAGACATACCAGATTGGTAATTTGAGATTTAATGTTGCGGAGGGATACCCGTTCAGTTTTGACACGCCTTTGCCAGCAATCTCCCCACAATTTTTGCAGGAAGATTATGACGCCGGCATTTTCCCTCAAAAAATTAGTGACGATATCAAGGATGGTTTTCAATGGATAAAAATGAGTGATCAGCAGAAACTTCAACTGAAAAAAGTTCTTGAAGAACTCAAACAGAAATAATCACAAAACTTACCTAAGCACAATTTCCATATCTTTGTTATATGTTAACATTAGGAAATTTTCTTACACTTTCAACCTTCGGTGAGAGCCACGGAATAGCTTACGGCGGAATCATCACCAATTTTCCGGCAGGTTTAAAGGTCGGGCTTGATAAAATTCAAAATGAACTGGACCGAAGAAAACCGGGACAAAGCGCCATTGTAACCCAGCGTAAAGAAAGTGACACGGTAAGATTTCTTTCAGGAATCTTCGAAGGAAAAACTACGGGAACTCCGATTGGTTACATTATCGAGAACGAAAATCAGAAATCTAAAGACTACGATCATATTGCAAAAGCATACCGTCCAAGCCACGCAGATTTTACTTACGATCAAAAATTCGGAATCCGGGATTACCGCGGCGGCGGAAAATCTTCTGCCCGTGAGACGGTAAACTGGGTAGTAGCTGGCGCTTTAGCAAAGCAGCTGCTTCCCGAAATAGAAATTAATGCTTACGTATCTTCCGTAGGGGATATTTTTTGTGAAAAACCTTATCAGGAACTTGATTTTTCAAAAACAGAAAGCAATGAGGTCCGTTGCCCAGACCAGCACACGGCTGAAAAGATGATCTCAAAAATCAAAGAAATCAAGAAAGAAGGCAATACAATCGGCGGCACGGTTACCTGTGTCATAAAAAATGTTCCTGCTGGTATCGGCGAGCCGGTTTTTGGGAAGTTGCAGGCAGAGTTGGCAAAAGCGATGATGAATATCAATGCGGCGAAAGGTTTTGAATACGGCAGCGGATTTTGCGGCGCGAGAATGACCGGTAAAGAACACAATGATCTTTTCAATGAAGATTTTTCAACAAAAACTAATCTTTCTGGCGGAATTCAGGGTGGTATTTCAAATGGGATGGATATTTATTTCCGTGTTGCATTCAAACCTGTCGCGACTGTTCTGCGGCCTCAGGAAAGCATCGATTCTGAAGGAAACCCAGTTACCGTAGAAGGAAAAGGCAGGCACGATCCCTGTGTAGTGCCACGTGCAGTGCCGATTGTAGAGAATCTGGTGGCTTTTGTACTGGCAGATTTGTACCTCATCAATAAAATTCGCAAAATTTAATCTTCCATAAGTGACTTTTGTTACTTTTAATTCAGACAAATAAATCCGAAATTTGCAGTGATAAATTATAAACAGAGATGAATCTTAAAAATTACTGGGACAAAGCCATCAGTTTTGACGATTATATGAATGTCGCGGAAGAACGCTTCAACAATAATCCTGACCCCAATGACCATTATCAGGAGTATTACGAACTCGGGCTGCAGCGGATGAACCGCACGCTTAAAACGTTTAAGGCGCATGAAGAGCAATTACAGACTTTGAAATCTAAAAATTTTAAAGGTAAAATTTTAATCATTTCAGAACCCTGGTGTGGTGACGCAAGCGCTACAGTGCCGGCTGTATATGAATTTTTTAAGAGCCACAACGAGGTGAAGGTTTTCCTTCGTGACAGCGATTCTTCGTTGATTGATCTGTTTTTAACCAACGGCACGCAGTCCATCCCGATCGTGATTTTGCTCGATGACAGTTATAATGTCATCAACCATTGGGGGCCAAGGCCTGAATATGGCACGGAACTCCTGAAAAAATTCAAAGCCGATCCGGAAAGTTATCCGCGGGAAGAATTCTACAACGACCTGCAGGTTTATTACGCTAAAAACAAAGGGAAGGATGCCGTCGATGAAATCCTGAATCTGATTTAAAATTAAAGAACGAAATTTGTACAGCTCCTTTATAACAAGACTTGAAGGGGCTTTTTAAAAACAAGCAAAATTGAAAAAAAACATCATTTATATCGTTTTGTTCGCAGCTTTGGCTGCTATTGCATTTATTCCCGGCGTTAAAAATTTATTTTTTCCCGTGGCTGAAATTGAAAGTGCAGTGACCGTGGATGAAGCCGATTACGACATCCATCTCAAGGGCATCAATACCAACAGCACGAATCTGAAAAACTTCAGAGGCAAAAAATTGCTGTTTCTGAATTTTTGGGGAACCTGGTGTGCGCCCTGCCGAGAAGAATGGCCAACCATTCAGAAACTTTACGATTCCAAAAAAGATAAAGCAGACTTTGTGCTTATTGCAATGATGGATAAGGAAGACAACGTGAGAAAATTTCTCAAAGAAAACAATTATACTGTACCCGTATATATCGCAGAAAGCCCCATAAACGAAAAGATTTTACCAAAGGTTTTCCCAACGACTTTTTTGCTGGATAAAAACGGCAGGATTTTGCAAAAAGAAAACACCACGAAAGACTGGAACAGCAAGTCCGTGCACGAATTTATTGATAACGTTTCCAAATAAATTTTTTAACAAAAAATTACCATACCACCGTTGTTCATTGGAACAGAATTTGCAAATTTTGGTTTGTAAATTTTTTAAAACATAAATGAAATACAAAAAAGTAGAATTATTGAAGGAAGCCATCAAACACAAAGGCTTTATACAAAAAGTGCCTGTAATTTGGCGTATGGTCAAGCTGTGGAGAAAAGGTGAATACAAGACCAGTGCAATAGATATCGTATTGCCGCTTCTTGGACTTTTGTATGTGATCTCTCCCATCGATTTAATCCCAGAAATTGCTGTTCCGTTTATCGGATCGCTTGATGATTTGGCAGTTTTGGCTGTTATCATTCCAAAGCTGATGAAAGAAGTTGACAAATTCCTCCTTTGGGAAGCGATGCAGAAAGAGGGCATCACCACCATAGATGTAGAGGAAGTAAAATAAGTTTTTCACATAGTTAATGAAACCGTCTTGCGAAAGGCGGTTTTTTTATTCCAGAAAATTCAGGAAATTAGCGTCGTGAAAACCCTGATCTCAATAATTGGAACCACCGGAATCGGAAAAACAAGGCTGGCAATCGATATTGCAAGGCATTTGGGAACTGAGATCATTTCTTGTGATTCCCGGCAGTTTTTCAAAGAAATGAAAATCGGTACCGCTGCGCCGACATCTGAAGAACTCAATGAAGTTCAGCACCACTTTATCGGTAACCTTTCGGCAGAAGAATACTACTCCATCGGCCAGTTTGAAATAGATGCTTTAAAAAAACTCGGTGAACTTTTTCAAAAAAATGAAAATGTAGTGATGGTTGGTGGCAGTATGATGTACGAAAAAGCCGTTATTGAAGGACTGAACGATTTACCGGAAGCCAATACCGAAAATCAGGAGAAGCTTGAAGAAATATGGCACAAAGACGGCCTCGACGGTCTTAAACTGATTTTGAAAGATCTCGACAAAGATTATTTTGAAACAGTAGACCAGGAAAATCCCAGACGTTTACTCCGTGCCATAGACGTGATATGGCAAACGGGACAGAAATATTCCGATCTCATTTCTGAACCTAAAGCCCAGCGCAATTTCCAGACTATAAGGATAGGAATTGAAGCGCCGCGCGAAATCATTTATGAGAGAATAAACTCGAGAGTGGATAAAATGATTGAAGACGGACTTGTGGAAGAGGTAAAATCTTTAATTAAATTAAAAGAAAATGTCGCCCTTCAGACCGTTGGATACACCGAAATTTTTAAATACCTGCTTGGTGAATGGGATCTGAATTATGCAGTTTCCGAAATCAAAAAAAATTCACGCCGGTTTGCAAAAAGGCAGCTTACCTGGTACCGGAAAGAAGAAAACATCCATTGGGTTTCTTTTCAGAATTCTAAAGAAGAAGCCCTATCTTTGCTGAATAATTTTGGTATTTAACCTAAAAACTATAACGAATAAAAATGGCAAATACTCCTTCAAATATGCTCCCGCTGGGAACCAGAGCACCTTTTTTCGAACTTCCTAATCCGTCGTACAGCAATGAGCTGCAAAACCTTGAAGATTTAAAGGGTGAAAAAGGCACACTGGTGATTTTTATGTGTAACCACTGCCCATTCGTTCTTCACGTGATTGATAAACTTGCTGAACTGTATGAAGATTATAACGGTAAAGGCATTGAATTTATCGCAATAAACTCTAATGATGTGGAGAAATATCCGGACGATTCACCGGAAAAAATGGTAGAATTCCAGTACGAAAAAAAATTTGAGTTTCCTTATCTTTTTGATGAAAGCCAAAGCATTGCAAAAGCGTATGACGCAGCGTGTACACCAGATTTTTACTTCTTCGACGAAAAACTTGATCTAATTTACCGCGGACAAATGGATGATTCGCGCCCCGGAAACACGAAAGAAATCACAGGGGAAGATTTAATTATCGCATTTGAAAATCTCTTGGCAGGCGAACCGCAGGAAGAACTGCAGAAACCGAGTATGGGCTGCAACATTAAGTGGAAATAAATTTAAAAAAGAGCCAGTTCACGTGGCTCTTTCTACTTTCTGTCAAAGACTTACTAAAAAAAAGGATTATAGTTTTTTTCAAAACCTACCGTTGTAGGATTTCCGTGTCCGGAGAAAACCTCGGTTTCGTCACTTAAAGTAAAAAGTTTCGTTCGTATAGTTTCCAGCAGTTGCTGGTGATCGCCTTTATATAAATCTGTTCGGCCGATACTTCCCTGAAAAAGCACATCGCCGGAGATCACAAATTTTTGATTTTCACAATGATATGCGACGTGCCCGGGAGAGTGGCCGGGAACGTGATAAACTTTCAGTTCGTCTTCATCAAGTTTCAAAATTTCATTTTCTGAAATAAAATGTATTTCACCTTCAAAAGGTTTAAAGAAAAAGCCAAACTGCCTTGCACTCATCGGATTGCGGTCCAGGATTTCCTTTTCGGCTTCGTGCATGATTACAGGAACTTTAAATTTATCATAAGCCCACTGCAAACCAAGCACATGGTCGATATGGGCGTGCGTCAGGATTATGTTTTTGATGTTCAAGCCATTTTCTGAAATGAAATTTTCCAGCACCTGCGTTTCGTGTTCGCTGAAATTCCCGGGATCGATGATGAAGGCGTTTTCATGCTCATTATAAACCACATAGGTGTTCTCGGAAAAAGGATTGAAAGCAAAAGACTGAAGTTGAAGCATCATGAAAAATTTAGTTTACAAATTTAACCATTCCATTATTATTCCATCATAGCTGAGGAAAATTTGGTTTAAAATTCGCTATATTCGTGCAGATGAAAAGGTTTTATTATCTGTTTTTACTGATTTCGGCTCTGGGATTTTCGCAGGATATCCGGAGCATTCAGCTCTTTAATCCGCAGACCAATGATGAAACGCCGGTCATTGGCTTTAATGAAAAGCTTATCCTGAAGTTCGACGATCTGACAAATTCAAGCACCATTTACCGTTACACCATCAAACATTTTGACCGGAACTGGAACGATGACGGGCTTTTTTACACAGAGTTTGCCAACGGAAGCATGAGTGGCCTGATTGACCGGTTTGAATATTCGTTCAATACATATCAGAACTACACCCACTACAGCCTGACTTTTCCCAATGACAAGATCCAGCCAAAGATTTCAGGAAATTTCAAGCTGATTGTTTACAAAGATTCTCCAACGGAACCATTGTTCAGCAAGCGTTTTTCAGTGGTTGAAGACGGCGCGAATCTTTCTCTGAGTCTTTCAAGAATTTCAGATGCGAAACGGCCCGAAATAAATCAGCGCGTGGAGGTGCAGGCCATTGCAGACGGCTCTGCGATTTCATCTAACCTGCATTCTATAAGTTTAAATGTCATCCAAAACAACAACTGGCATACCGGAATTTACAGCCAAAAACCAACGGGATCACTTGGCAATAAAGTCTTGTTTCAGCAGATGAGTCTTGTTTTTCCCGGAAATAATGAGTTTTACTATTACGATAATAAAATTATAGACCGCGCATTTGATATGGTTTCTGGAGCAGAAAATGTGGAAGGCGTAAACCATACTTATCTTCATCCGGTCTGGGCATATCCGCTTAATTACCAGTATCAGCCGGATGTAAACGGAGCGTTTTATTTCCGGAGAAACGATTTGGGAATCGAAAGAAATGCCGACCGGGAGGGCGATTATTCCTGGGTGTATTTCTTACTGGATTCAGAACAAATTGATAAAGACCTGTACGTTCTAGGCGGTTTTAATGACTTTATACCATCCGAAGAGAATCGTATGCGGTATGATGCCGAAAGGAAGCAGTATGTTGCAAAAATCTACCTGAAACAGGGCTTTTATAACTATATTCTGGCTACAAAAACGCCTGACGGATTGGTAAATTACGGCGACATAAACGGAAATTTCTGGCAGACCGAAAATCTTTATCAGGCATTTCTTTATTACAAACCGCTCGGCAGAAACTATGATGGATTGCTTGGTTACGGGGAATTCAGGACACCGTTGAGATAGATTTAAACCAAATAAAATTCGCTTAGTTTCTCTTCGCAAAGGGTTTTTACCACTTCAATCCAGCGGTCTTCATCATTAAGACACGGTATATAATGGAAATTTTCTCCGCCCGCATGCAGAAATTCTTCTCTACCTTCTACAGAAATCTCCTCCAGAGTTTCCAGGCAATCTGAAACGAAAGCCGGACAAACAATTGCAAGGTTTTTTACGCCTTTTTTCGGAAGGTTTTCCAATGTTTCATCGGTGTAAGGCTCAATCCATTTGTCTTTTCCAAGCCTTGACTGGAAAGTTACCAGAGCCTTTTCTTTGGGTAAATTCAGCTTCTCCAAAACCAGTTCTGTCGTCTTAAAGCATTGATGGCGATAGCAGAAATTATGGCTCGGGTTATAATCACGGGAGCAGCAGTCGTTTAGATTACAGGTCTTCGTGGGATCGGTTTTGTAAATGTGACGCTCAGGAACACCATGATACGAAAACTGCAGCGCATCGAAATTGTCAGGAAGTTTTTCCCTGATGCTTTCGCTTAGGCAATCAATGTAAATATCGCGGTTGTAAAATGGCTGAACGTAATTAATTTTCACATTCGGGAAGAACTTTTTACGGATTTCCTCAGCTTTTTCAACCACGGTTTCCGTAGTGCTCATCGCATATTGCGGATACAGCGGAAAAAGCACTATTTCTGTCACCCCTTGATCAACCAGTTTTTGCACTCCGGTTTTAATGCTCGGCTCAGCATACCTCATCCCAATTTCTACCGGTACATCTACCAGCTTCTGAAGTTTCTGCTGAATTTTCTTGGTAATGACAATCAGAGGCGAACCTTCATCCGTCCAGACTGTTTTATAGGCTTCGGCAGATTTTGGCGGGCGCGTTCTCAAAATAATCCCGCGAACCAACAGCGAACGGAAAAACCAGCGGTAATCAATCACGCGCTCATCCATCAGGAACTCGTCCAGATATTCTTTTACGTCTTCAACTTTCGTAGATTTCGGCGAACCGAGATTTACGAGTAAAATTCCTTTTTTTGAGATTGGAGATTCGAGATTTGAGATTTGAGATTTCTGCTGCAAAACTTTAGAATTAAAACTTTAGACTTTTGATGATTTACCCGTTTACCGCTTCCACTTTTTCCACGAGCTCCGGAGCGAACTGTTTCAGAATATTTTCAATTCCGCCCTTTAATGTAGCGGTAGAGCTCGGACAACCAGAACAGGCGCCCTGAAGCAGCATTTTTGCAGTTTTGTTCTCTGCATCATATTCAAGAAGTGATATTTTTCCACCGTCATTTTCTACTGCGGGTGCAACATATTCATTCAAAATGTCAGAAATTTTTTGCTCGTCATCCGTATAATCGCGGTTAATCAGTTTTTCGACCGGGTTTTCATGTTTTTGAGGTTCAATGTTTGAAACTTTATTTCCCTGCTGCAAATATTCTGCAATGAATCCCCGAACGGCCACCATTACCTGATGCCATTCTACAGAATTATCCCGTGTTACCGCCACGAAATTGTCGGAAATAAAAACTTCCTCCACAAAGTCAAATTCATCAAAAATCGCATTTGCCAAAGGAACTTCATCAGCCGCTTCTTTTGATTTTACCTCGATGAATCCCTCAACAATGAATCTTTGGGAAACGAACTTCATCACATTGGGATTCGGCGTCATTTCTGCATAAATTGGGAAAAGTTCTCGTTTTTTAGACTTGTAAATTCTTGGATTTTCCAAAAGTTGGTCTTCAATCACATTCTTCAGACTCTCTGAAACGTGTTCCCATTCCACAGTGTCTTCCTTCGCTACTGCAACGAAATTGGCTGTGATGAAAATTTTATCTACAAAAGGATAATAGAAAAGCTCCTGGGCTAACGGAATTTCACTGATATCCGAATTCCTGTCTAACTCTACCGAACCTGGGATCAAAGTATAATCCGCAATGAACTTCATTACTTTTGGGTTGGAAGTGGGCTCTATCGTGATTTGTCTCATTTTTAGTAAATTTGAGTTGCAAAAATACGGATTTGAAAATGGACTTCAATCACAATGTTTTAGACATTTTCAATCAAGATGTTAGTTAATTTTTTAAACCACAAAGTCACAACAAGATTATTTTAATGAAAAGAAATTCAAAAGATTATATTTGTTTCAATTTAAATCAAATTTTTAAAAAAAAATCGTGCTTCTTTGGTGCTTAAAACTGAAAATTAAAACTTAATTCAAACAAAAAATCTATGGCACTCATAAAAGAACTTCTGGGTAAAACCCCGCAAATTGGCAACGGAACTTTTTTGGCGGAAACGGCAACCGTAATCGGCGATGTAACGATGGGCGAAAGCTGCAGCATTTGGTACAATGCGGTGATCCGGGGTGATGTACATTATATTAAAATGGGCAATAAAGTAAATGTGCAGGACAATGCGATGCTGCACTGCACTTATGAGAAATTTCCTTTAAATATCGGCAATAACGTTTCCATAGGTCATAATGCGATTGTGCACGGCTGTACACTTCACGACAATGTTCTCATTGGCATGGGCGCAATAGTGATGGATGACTGCGTGGTGGAAAGCAACTCGATTGTGGGCGCAGGTTCCGTAGTGACGCAGGGAACGCATATCAAATCCGGTGAAGTGTGGGGCGGCGTTCCCGCCAAAAAACTGAAAGATATATCTGCAGAACTGCTGGAAGGTGAAGTGAACCGCATTGCGAATAACTATGTGAAATATTCCTCGTGGTACAAAGCTGGCGAATAGTGAACTTTGAATAAGCAAAGGATTAATCTCAGCATGTAAATCTTCCTTTTGCATACTAAAAAAAGCGTTCCGCTTTACAATAATTTATCTGATTGTTACAATAATCTCCGGTTGCTGTTGTAGGGCATTATTATTGTTTTTTTTATTTAAAAAATCTGTTTATATGAAACTGAAGGAACTCTGGAATATCGCCGTTACCACATTCAAAGACTGGAGTGCGCGGGATGTCGGAACTGATGCAGCAAGCCTTGCATACAGTGCCATTTTCTCCATGCCAGGTTTATTAATCATCGTTATTTGGTTTGCCGGAATATTCTTTGGTGAAGAAGCCGTACGTGGTGAGATCACCTCTTTTCTGGGTTCTATGATGGGCCACGACGTAGGCAAAAGTGTGGAAGAAATGGTCGTGAGCGGCATGGTAGACAAGAAAAATGTCGTTATGAAAGCCGTTGGTGTAGCGTCTTTGGTATTTGGTGCAACGACGTTGTTTTTTCAGTTACAAAAATCACTCAACAAGCTGTGGGATGTTGTTGCGGCGCCGAAAAGGGCGTGGGAAAAATATATTCTCGACCGGGCCAATTCATTGGGAATGATTTTAATTATTGCTTTCCTACTACTTATCACCCTGTTAATCAGTGCATTTATCGGATTAGCCAACAATTGGGTTATTCATAAATTCGGGATTGAGACCCTGGCTTTTATGAATATTATTAATGCTGTAATCGGATTTCTGGTGACCATGCTGCTTTTCGCAGCGATATTCAAAATCCTGCCCGATGTTGAACTGGAATGGAAATCAGTTTGGATTGGTGCTGCCGTTACGGCGGCCCTGTTTACGGTAGGTAAATTTCTCCTCACCTATTATTTTGACACTTTTAAACCAACTTCATCATTTGGAACTGCCGGAACCATCATTCTTCTAATGCTCTGGATCAATTACACCTGTCAAATCATCTTTTTCGGAGCAGAATTCACGAAAGTCTACGCCAAGAAAAAAGGGCACAAGCTCATCCCTTCAAAACACGCAAAATGGAGTCCGAAAATTGTTCCGCAGGATACTTCACATGAAGTAATTTCTGTAGCGGATAACAGTAAAAAAGGACCGAAGGACAGTTTAATTTAAATTTCAGCGGTTCCGTAAAGAAGCACCGCTGTTCCGTTTTCGCATCTCACACCTGTTGGTGCCGGTGTAACGGCGCAGTCCGAAATCAATCCGTATTTTAAGTTGAATGCTGAACTTTGACGGTTAAATTCTGTGATTTTTGGTAAAAGCTCTTCCTCGGCTTTCACGGGATATGCGATAAATGCTGCTGGCCCGCCACATGGTTTTGATCCAAAAGGCGAAATTCTCCAGTCATCAGCGTTCGAACAGTTGATTTTTGCAATTTCATCGGCAATTTCAACTCTAAGTTTCTGCATATTTTCCTCATCTTTCTTTCTTTCAGCATCACCTTTGCTGGAGTAATCGCGCTCCGGCATCAGTGCTACATCTTTTGGAAGTCGGTCAGTAATTTCCATTACTTTCTTTGATTTACAGGCAGAAAGAGAAATGGTTGCGATGAGGATGAATACAGTTTTTTTCATTAATTAAAGAGAAATTTCCCGGTTAGATATAAATATTTTACTGCAACAAAAATGCCGCATTCCGTTTCATTTTCATTATTTTTGAAGAAATGAACCAGCATCTTTTTGAACTCGCCGAACACACCAGCCGCAGCATTTTTCTCACCGGGAAAGCAGGCACAGGGAAAACAACGTTTCTGAACGAGTTCGTAACCAAAACCAGAAAAAAACATATCGTCGTCGCACCTACAGGAATTGCGGCCATCAATGCCGGTGGCGTAACCATCCATTCCATGTTTGGGCTGCCGCTGCGCCCCTTTCTGCCGACTACGGAACGCATCGACGGCAATCTCGGCAATAACATTTCTGACCTGATGCAGCATTTCAAATATCGGAAAGATAAACTCAAGCTTTTGCGGGAAATTGAAATCATCATCATCGATGAAGTTTCGATGCTGCGTGCAGATGTTTTGGATATGATGGATTTTTCTCTGCGCCATATCCGCAGGAACCAAAATAAATTTGGCGGTGTACAGATGCTTTTCATCGGCGATTTATACCAGTTGCCACCAGTGGTTCGCGATGAAAATATACTTTCGCAATATTATGAATCCCCATTTTTTTTCAGCTCAAAAGCGCTGAAGGAAATGAACCTCGTCACCATAGAACTCACCAAAGTTTACCGCCAGAAAGATGAAAATTTCCTCGAAATCCTCAATGCGATTCGCGACGGAAACCGTCAGGACATAGATTTTGAGTTGCTGAATTCACGGTACAATCCCGATTTTGAGCCCAAAGAAGAACCTTACGTGTACCTGACCTCGCACAACAGAATGGCCGACCAGATCAATCAGCAAAAACTGAAAAACCTGCCCGGCAAGTCATATTTCTACGAAGCTAAAATTACCGGTGATTTCAGGGAAAATCAGTATCCTAACGAGCTGGAACTGGAGCTGAAAGCGGGTTCGCAGATTATGTTCATAAGAAATGATGCCAGCAGCGAGAGAAAATATTTCAACGGAAAACTCGCAGAAGTCATTCGCCTGGATGATGATGATATTTACGTGCAAATCGATGGTTCCGACGAAGAATATAAACTGAAAAAAGAAATTTGGGAGCAGAAAGTTTATTCCCTCGACACAGAAAAAAATATCAAGGAAGAGGTTCTGGGCAGCTTCGAGCAATACCCGATCCGGCTGGCGTGGGCAGTGACGATTCACAAATCGCAGGGGCTCACTTTTGACCGCGTGATTATCGATGCGGGAAAATCCTTCGCTTCCGGACAGGTTTACGTAGCACTTTCGCGCTGCAGGACTATGGAAGGCATTGTCTTAAAATCGAAGATTACGCCCGATGTTATTTTTAATGACAGCCGCGTCTCGGGATTTCAGGATTCCACCAATGCAAACGACAAAATAGGAGAAATTTTAAGTGCTGAAAAATACGATTACAGCATCGGAAAGATTCTGCACCGGGTGGATTGCAAATGGATTTCAAATTCGGTAGAAAGCTGGTACAAATCTGCCAACGAAAGCAAAAAAATCGATCATGAAAAGGCAAAAAACCTTTATTTCATCATCAAAAAAGAATCGGTAAATCTGAACGAAATTTACGACAAATTCAACCGGATTCTGGTTTCAAAAACTAAAAAATTCATAGACGGAAACGAGCAATGGAGTGAAATTGAAAGCAAAGCCAAAGGCGCCGTGCTCTTTTTCTTCAACAATATCAACGAGAAGATCTTCAATCCGTTCAAGGAGTTTTATGCAGAAACCAAAGGTGTTACCGGCCTGAAAGCTTACAATGAAGATACACGCACTTTCCTCGATGATCTGGAAGATTATTTGAAAGATCTACAAACCCTTCAGCTCTTAGATAAATCTTTATTTGAAGAAAAAGACAGGAAGGACATCTCAACGAAAATCGCGAAAATCCCCAGCCACATCATAACATGGCAGCTGTTCATTGAAGGTAAGACCATTGGCGAAATCGCTAAAGAACGCGGCGTTCTGAGCACGACAATCATCGGACATTTCTCGAAATTTGCGGAAACCGGAGTTTTAAAAAAAGAAGATTTAAAGAGGATTCTCCCAAAAGAAAAAATAGAAACTTTCGAAAGCCTTCATAAAATAGCATCGTTCGATAACCTCAACGACTGGAAAAAGGAGCTCCCTGATGATTTTGACTATGGAGAAATCCGCTTATTATGGACGTTTTTTGATAAATTAAAGAAAAAGTAACAATGATAAAACCCAAACTTTCCGTACTCGACCTGGCACCTGTAAAAAAAGATAAAACCATACATCAAACCTTTCAGGACAGCCTGGACCTGGCACGCCACGTTGAAAATTTAGATTTCAAAAGATTTTGGCTCGCCGAACATCACAATATGGCGAGTATTGCAAGTTCCGCGACATCTGTTCTGATTGGATTTATTGCCAACGGCACTTCCACAATCCGTGTGGGCTCCGGTGGCGTGATGCTTCCGAATCACAGTTCGCTGGTGATTGCAGAACAGTTCGGCACTTTAGAATCACTTTTCCCTGGGAGGATTGATTTGGGCGTTGGCCGAGCTCCCGGCACTGACGGCGTTACCGCCAGGGCATTGGGCAGAAATCCGGCAATCATCAATGAACAGTTCCCGAGGCAGATTATGGAATTGCAGCAATATTTTTCTGCAGAAAATTTTACAGCACCGGTACGTGCAATTCCGGGCGAGGACTGCGACATTCCGATTTACGTTTTGGGATCGTCTACAGACAGCGCGTGGCTTGCCGCGGAATTGGGGCTTCCGTACGCTTTCGCGGGACATTTTGCCCCACAGATGATGGATATGGCGTTTAATATTTACAGGGAGAATTATCAGCCGGGAGAAAAATTCCCGAACCCTTACATCATCGCCTGTGTAAACGGTATTGCTGCAGAAACCGATGCCGAAGCGCAAAAGCTGGCCAACACTTTATACATGGCTTTTGTGAATATCATCCGTGACGACAGGAAACCTTTTTCGGCGCCGGTTGATGATATGGACGCTTACTGGAATCCTGCCGAAAAAATGCATGTTTTGAATATGCTGCGCTACAGTTTTATTGGCGGCCCGGAAAATGTAAGAACTCAAATTCAGAATTTCCAGGAGCGTTTCGATGTGGATGAAATCATGATCACTTCGCACATTTACGATCACGAAGCGCGGAAAAATTCGTACAGCATTATCCGGAACGTAATGGACGGGCTTTAGAATTTCTTCTCAAATTCTACAGAAACACCCTTCATTTCGCCCATCATCGGTGGTGAAGTTTTCGTCAGTTTTATTTTCAGGGATTCTATTTGTGGGAATTTTTCGTGAATTTTGTGGATAATTCTCCCGCAAACTTTTTCAAGAAGCTTGGACGGGATCTTCATTTCTGTATGGATAATTTCATTGATTTCTGCGTAATTGACCGTATCATTCAAGTCATCAGATTCAGTGGCGTTCCAGATATCTACATTCATCTCAAGGTTGATGAGATAATAAGTTCCGGTTTTCGTTTCTTCGGGTAAAACGCCGTGATACGCGTATATTTTTAAATCCTCAATGATAATTTTTGGCATATTTAATTTTTGGCTGAAGCCTTTTAAACAAGTTAATAAAAAAACGGGCTAAAGCCCGCCCTGTTGATTTCCAGTAATTTCACGGGAGAAATTTTTTAATTTAAATTTTTAAAAAATCTCTTTAACGTTCTACTTTATAGATTTCGAAAGTTCCAGCATTTTTTCTATCGGTACCAGCGCTTTCTGGCGTAGTTCTTCATCCATCGTAATTTCCGGAAGCTCGTACTTCATGCATAAATAAAGTTTTTCCATCGTGTTGCGCTTCATGAAGAAACACTCCGAGCAGTTGCAGCTTTCATCGAAAACCAATGCCGGAATTAGCGTTTTGTGTGGCGCGCGTTTCCTCATTTCATGCAGAATCCCTTCTTCGGTAGCCACGATAAATTTCGTCGCCTCATCTTTTTCAACATAATTTAAAAGTGCTGAAGTAGAACCGATGAAATGTGCCAAATCCAATACAGGCGTTTCACTTTCCGGGTGCGCAATAAGTTTTGCATCCGGATGTTCTGCCAGCTGTTTTGCGATTCTTTCCATCGAAAAAGCCTCGTGCACGATGCATGAACCGTCCCAAAGAATCATTTCGCGGCCGGTTTTTTTCATCAGGTATCTTCCCAAATTTTTATCTGGTGCGAAAATCAGCGGAACATCTTTTGGCAAAGCGTTGATGATGGTTTCTGCGTTTGAACTCGTCACAATGATATCACTTTCAGCCTTAGTTTCAGCATTACAGTTGATGTAAGTCGCGATCATCGCTCCAGGATGCTGTTCGCGCATTTTCCTCAAACCTTCGCCGCTGCAGCCGTCAGCCAATGAACAGCCCGCCTGCAGATCCGGAAGAACTACTTTTTTGGTTGGATTCAGGATTTTAGCTGCCTCTGCCATGAAGTGTACACCACAAAAGGCAATCATATCAGCATCGGTCTCCTTTGCCTGACGCGCCAGCTGAAGCGAATCGCCCAGAAAATCAGCTATATCCTGAATTTCTGCCGGTTGATAGTAGTGGGCCAAAATCACCGCATTTTTTTCCTTTTTAAGGTCTAAAATTGCCTGCACCAGTTCTTCGCCCTGTGGGATAAATACATTTTTTAAATCTAAAAATCCCTTTACCGGTAGCTGGTCTTTTGTTTTATCTAAAGTCTCTGTACTCATTTTTTATATCAAATTTTGCCTTGAATTAGTGTTGTAAAAAATTCTCAATTAAGGTTTTCACGTCTTTCTTAGCCTGCTCCAAATCGCTGTTTACCACGGTTTTATCAAATTCTTTTTGGAAACTCATTTCTTCTTCAGCTTTCTCAATCCTGGTTTTGATTGTTGCAGCGTCGTCAGTTGCCCTGAACACCAGCCTGCGTTCCAGTTCCTCCACGGAAGGTGGCATCACAAAAATGGAAAGTGCCTGATCTTTAAAATAATTTTTTAATGAAATCCCGCCTTTTACATCCACATCGAAAATTACGGCTTTCCCTTCGTTCCAAATCCGCTCTACTTCACTTTTTAAGGTTCCGTAGTATTTATCGGCGTAAACTTCCTCATATTCTACAAAAGCATCTTTTGCTATTCTGTCCCGGAAATCAACCGGAGAAATAAAATAGTAATCAACACCGTTTTCTTCCGTTCCGCGTGGCAGCCTCGTGGTACACGAAATGGAAAAAGCCAGTTGGGGAAACTGCTCCAATGCATATTTAACCAAAGTTGTTTTACCGCTGCCAGAAGGCGCTGAGAAGATGATCACTTTATTCATTTTGTTCGAAATCGTTCAATTTTGTTTAAATTGTTTGAGGTGGTTCAAGGGTTCAAAAAATTTCGTACTTTCAAACCACATCCAACAAAATTACAGTACGTTTAGCGTCTGCTCCTTGATTTTTTCCAGGTCGTCTTTCATCATTACTACAAGTTTCTGAATCTCGGCGTGGTTGGCTTTTGAGCCCAGCGTATTGATCTCGCGACCCATTTCCTGTGAGATGAAGCCAAGTTTTTTGCCATTCAGTTCTTCATTGTCCATCACCTCAACATAATATTTCAAATGTTGGGCGAGGCGTACTTTTTCTTCGGAGATATCAAGTTTCTCTGTAAAATAGGCCATTTCCTGATAGAAACGGGTTTCATCAAGATTTTCAAATTCTTTTAAAGTTGCCTGATAACGCTCCCTGATGTGGGCGATCCTCTCTCCTTCAAAAGGTTCAACATCAGCCAGATAACCTTTAATGCTTTCAATGTTTTTTGAAAGTTCCAAGGCAAGGTTTTGGCCTTCCGTTTTCCTGAATTCTGTGAATTTCATAATGGCTTCATCCAAAAGAGCGGCAAGGTAATTCCACTCCTCTTCGTCCAGTTCATCTGGTCTTGATGAAATGGCTTCCGGCATACGAACGGCCATTTTCAGGTACTCAAATTCCGGCGCATCGTCGGCAAGGCTCCTTAATTCGTTAATGTATGATTTAACAAGTTCCCTGTTGATTTTCACATCATTGCAGTCGTCCAGTGTTTCACAGTTAATGTAGCAATCCACTTTTCCGCGCATGATTCCGTCGTTTAAAATCTTGCGGATATCGAATTCTTTCTCTTTATAGCGCAGTGGTAATCTTACGTTTAAATCAAAACTTTTACTGTTGAGAGATTTTATTTCTACGGTGACTTTCTTTCCTTCAAAAACACTCTCGGCTCTACCAAAGCCGGTCATTGATAAAATCATACACTAATATTAATCTTACAAATTTATCGTTTTTTAATTAATATTTTCGTTTCGCCTCTTCTGAATAAAATCAAATGTTTTATTTTTATAAAATGAAAAAGATATTGCTTTCCGTGTCGTTTTTTGCCCTTTTTATTTCTTGTAAAAAGGAAGAAAATAATATTGCTAAAACAAGCGCTGAATCAAACTCTCAAACTGTGGTGAACCATTCTGTAAAAGCAGATTCCGCAAACTTGATTTCCGCCAAAGACCCTTCGCCAAAAGTGAAACCTTTAAATGAAGAAATTGACCTTGGCAAAGTGGTTTTCACACAAAATAATCAGGTCATGATCGCTTTCAATACTAAAGTTCAAAACGGTAAAGTAATGATAGATGATAAAGAATATCAACTGAACAGGCTAATTTTTAGCGAAAACAATTACGAAATTTCAGGCAACGGCATTAAAATTACCGCAGAAGAAGGAAACATTAAGGAGATGACCAGCGACTGCCTGTACGGAAATTTCCCGAAAGTAAAAATTAAGCTTAATGATAAAGAGGTAAATCTTGAGAATGTGAACGTTCAGGACTGCCCTACGTATTAAAAATCAGAAAAATGAATGCAGTAAAGGTTACCAATGATGCTGAGAAACGGGAATTTCTGGAATTTCCACCACGGCTTTACAAAAACGATAAAAACTACATCCGCCCTTTAAATAAAGACATCCAAGATGTTTTTGACAAAAAAAAGAATAAATTTTTCAAAACCGGCGAGTGTGAACGATTTTTATTTAAGAACATTCAAAATAAAACCGTTGGGAAGGTTGCAGTTTTTGTAAATAAAAAATACAAACAGGAACAGCCGACTGGTGGAATTGGTTTCTTTGACTGTATTAATGATCAGGAAACAGCGAATTTTATCTTTGATTTCTGTAAAAATTGGCTCCAGGAACGCGGCATGGAAGCCATGGACGGATCCATCAATTTCGGGGAACGCGATAAATTTTGGGGCATTGTGACTGACGGATTTGACGAGCCGCTTTACGGAATGAACTACAACCTGCCCTATTACAAAGATCTTTTTGAAAATTACGGTTTCCAGATTTATTTCAACCAACTTTGCTACAGCCGTCCTGTGCATGGTGATGTGTCGCGCGTTTTCACAGTGATGCATGCCAAACATGCAAAAAATCCGGCTATTTCTGCAAAACCGATGAAGAAAAACCAGCTGGAAAAATTTGCAAAAGATTTTACGGAAGTTTACAACAAAGCCTGGGCAGAGCACGGCGGCGGCAAAGAAATGGAATATGCCAAGACGCTGAAAATGTTCAAAGCCATGAAACCTGTCATCAACGAGCACATTTCCTGGTTTGTGTACGAAAACGAGAAACCTATTGCAATGTGGATGAACATCCCCGACCTGAACCAATGGTTTAAATACCTGCGCGGAAAATTCGGTATTTGGGAAAAATTAAAATTCCTGTGGGTTAAAAAAGTCAGAAAAAACACAAAAATGGTAGGCATCGTTTTTGGCGTGGTTCCCGAATGGCAGCGCACGGGCATCGATGGCTACATGATCTGGGAGGGCACAAAACATTTGCGAAAACACACCGATTTCGAGGTGACAGAACTTCAATGGATCGGCGACTTCAACCCAAAAATGATGAAAATAGCCGAGAGTCTGGACACAACCGTCACACGTAAACTGGCGACTTACCGGTATTTATTTGACAGAAACAAACCTTTTGAAAGGCATCGTACTTTATAAATTTTGCCACAAATTCACGAATTATTTGTGCATTTGCGGCAAACTTTTAAAATAATTGGGAGGCAACTTTCCTGATGTTATCGCTTTTACCCATCGAGTAAAAATGCAGGACCGGCACACCGAAATTAAGGAGTTCCCGGCATTGTTTAACCGCCCATTCAATACCGATCTGTTTTACGGCTGTGTTGTCTTTTGCCTTCGTAATTTCAGAAATTAATTCTTCCGGCAAATCAATTTTAAAAGTTTTGGGCAACATGGACAGATGCCCTTTTGTGGCAATGGGCTTAATTCCCGGGATAATCGGAATCTCAATACCGATTTCTCTCGCTTCTTTTACGAAGTTGAAATATTTTTGGTTGTCAAAGAACATTTGCGTCACCACATAATCGGCTCCGGCCTCCACTTTTTCTTTAAGTTTTTGCAGGTCATAGTTCATGGACGGTGCTTCAATATGTTTCTCCGGATAGCCTGCAACTCCGATGCAGAACTTGTTTTCCTCTTCGCAGCGTTTTTCATCGGTCAAATATTTTCCTCGCCCGATATCATTGATGTGATGCACCAGATCAATCGCGTGGTGATGACCGCCCTCTGTTGGCAAAAACTGGTTTTGGCCCTTCATCGCATCGCCGCGCAGCGCCATCACATTATCAATGCCCAAGTAAAGACAATCGACCAGAAGATATTCGGTTTCCTCTTTGGTAAAGCCGCCGCAAAGCACGTGCGGCACCGTATCCACGTTGTATTTATGCTGAATAGAGGCGCAAATTCCCAAAGTTCCGGGCCGCATTCTCGTAATTTTCCGTTCCATCAAACCGTTTCCTTTCTCAATATAAACATATTCTTCCCTTGAAGTCGTCACATCGATGAACGGCGGTTTAAATTCCATCAAAGGATCGATATTTTTATATAAATCCTCGATTCCTGTTCCTTTCGTGGGCGGGATGACTTCGAGGGAGAATAAGGTTTTGCCGTTGGCTTTTTTTATGTGGTCTGTAATTTTCATTTTTTATTTTGTAACACAAAGACTTGAGGTTTATCAGGGCACAAATTAAAATTCCCCTGATTCTATTATCGGATGTATTTTGACGCAATGACACAACTTTTCAGTGACCGACCCGAAAAAACAATTTCATTTTAGTATTCAAAAAAATCTGTGTACTCCGGGAACTCTGCGTGAAATTAATCAACCAAATTCGGTCTTAGCCATTTACGCGCATATTCCAAATCCACATTTTTACGTTTTGCGTAATCTTCCAGTTGCTCTTCCGTAATTTTCCCGACACCGAAATATTTAGATCCTGGATTGGCAAAATAATAACCGGAAACTGCGGCAGTTGGGAACATTGCCAGTCCCGGCGTCAGTTCCAGACCGATTTTCTCTTTTACCTTCATCAGATCCCAAATCGTTTCCTTTTCCAAATGATCCGGACACGCAGGATAACCCGGAGCCGGACGGATACCGAGATATTTTTCGGCGATTAAATCTTCGTTGTCCAAATTTTCGTTTTCAGCATAACCCCAAAATTCGGTTCTGATTTTATAGTGAAGGTATTCCGCAAACGCCTCTGCCAAACGGTCGGAAAGTGCTTTGGCAATAATTGCGTTATAATCATCGTGGCTGGCTTTGTATTTGGCAACCAGTTCGTCTGTTCCAAATCCGGTGGTTACTGCAAAACACCCGATATAATCCTGTTTTCCTGAATTTTTCGGAGCGATAAAATCTGCGAGTGCAAAATATTCCTTGCCTTCTGAGCGCTTTAACTGCTGCCTTAAAGTATGGAAGGTTGAAATGACATTTCCGTCAGTATCATACACTTCGATATCATCATCATTCACTGAATTTGCGGGGAAAATTCCGAAAATTGCCTTTCCTGTAAGAAGTTTTTGCTCAATGATATCCCTGAGCATTTTCTGGGCATCGTCGTAGAGCTCTCTGGCATGTTCACCAACAATTTCATCATCCAAAATCTCCGGAAATTTGCCGTGAAGTTCCCAACTCCTGAAAAACGGAGACCAGTCGATGAAAGGCAGAAGTTCGTTCAAATCCTGGTCTTCGATCACCTGAATCCCAAGTTTTTTAGGCAGGAAAATTTCTTCATTTCCCCAATCGATTTTAAACTTTTGCGCACGGACTTCTTTTAGAGGCAAATATTCTTTTTCAACCTGTCTTGCTAAAAATTTCTCGCGAAAATCTGCGTATTCTGTTTTCAGACCGGAAACATATTCACCATTCCGGCTACTCAACAGTGAGCTCACGACACCAACCGCTCTTGAAGCATCATTGACGTGAACCACAGCACTGTCATATTTCGGATCAATTTTTACCGCAGTGTGCGCTTTGGAAGTCGTTGCCCCGCCAATCATCAAAGGAAAGCTGAGATTTTGCCGCTGAAGTTCGTCCGCCACGTGAACCATCTCGTCCAGACTTGGTGTGATTAAGCCACTCAAACCGATTACATCCACATTTTCATCAATCGCCGTCTGAATTATTTTTTCCGCGGGAACCATAACCCCTAAATCTACGATTTCATAATTGTTGCACGCTAAAACCACAGCAACAATGTTTTTTCCGATGTCGTGAACGTCGCCTTTAACGGTTGCCATTAACACCTTCCCATTAGCAGGCTTTGATGTGTCTTTTTGAGCCTCGATGTAGGGTTGCAGATAAGCCACGGCCTTTTTCATCACCCTGGCCGATTTCACCACTTGCGGCAAAAACATTTTCCCGCTTCCGAAAAGGTCGCCGACGACGCCCATTCCCGTCATCAGATTGATTTCGATGACATCCAACGGACGAGAGGTTTTCTGCCTGGCCTCCTCCACATCTTCTTCGATAAAACGGTCAATTCCTTTTACTAAAGCATGCGTAATCCTGTCCTGAAGCGGGTTTTTGCGCCACTCCAGATCCTCCACAATTTCTTTTTTGGAGGATTTGTGTTTTTCAGAATAATCCAGTAATCTTTCCGTCGCATCGGCTCTGCGGTCGAGCATCACGTCTTCCACCAGTTCCAGCAGATCTTTTGGAATTTCGTCGTAAACTTCCAGCATTGCCGGGTTTACAATTCCTATGTTCATTCCCGCTTTGATGGCATGGTAAAGGAAAACCGAATGCATTGCTTCGCGCACCGCATCATTGCCTCGGAACGAAAACGAAACGTTGGAAACGCCTCCCGAAACCGAAACGTGAGGCAGATTTTGCCTAACCCAGCGCGTTCCTTCAATGAAATCGAGGGCATTTCTGCGGTGTTCTTCCATTCCTGTTGCTACTGGGAAAATAATCAAATCGAAAATAATGTCTTCCGGCGGAAAACCGACTTCATTCACCAAAATATCATAGGAGCGCTTCGCAATTTCTATTCTGCGTTCCAGATTATCCGCCTGTCCCACCTCATCAAAAGCCATCACAACCGCAGCAGCACCATATCTTTTTATGGTTTTTGCATGGCGGACAAATTCCTTCTCGCCTTCTTTCAAACTGATAGAATTCACCACGCATTTTCCCTGAACGACCTGTAAGCCGGCCTCCAGAATTTCCCATTTAGAGGAGTCTATCATGATTGGAATTCGGGCAATATCTGGTTCTGAAGCAATTAGGTTAAGGAATTTTACCATACAGTATTTCCCGTCAAGAAGTCCGTCATCAAAATTAACATCGAGAATCTGTGCGCCACCTTCTACCTGATGTCTCGCAATATCAAGCGCTTCCGAAAATTTTTCTTCCTTAATTAAACGAAGAAATTTCTTCGAACCGGCAACATTGGTTCGTTCGCCAACATTGATGAAGTTGGATTCCGGAGTTATGATTAACGGCTCGAGGCCGGAAAGTTTTAAATATTTCATTAAAAAATTTAGAGGAAAAAATCCCTTTTTACATAGTTTCTTCCATCACGTCGCCGATGGAAGTGGCGTTGGTTTTTAGCAGATCGTAATGCTTTCGCAGTGCTGTAAAGAGCGGAAACTGCTTGTACCTGAAGTTATTTTCGGCCGCAAATTTCTTAATCTCGTCCGTTACTTCATGTGCATATTCATAGCTGATGTTGGGGAATAGGTGATGCGCCACGTGATAATTGAAATTTCCCAGGACAAAACGGATAAACATATTATTTTCGGTAAGATCGTTGGTGACTTCAAACTGATGCCTCAGCCAGCTATAAGGCAGATTACCGGCCTCATCCAGTTTTGGGAATTCGTTATCCGGCAGTGGATGCAGCGGAAGAAGGACAAAAAGTGCAAACGTACTCGCTATAAGAATCTGCAGAAACCAAGCTCCTAAAGCCAAGTTCCAGGCAACTTCAAAAAATAAAACCGGTACTGCAATCTGATAGAAAAAGTAAAAAACCTTGAAGGCAACCATCTTTACTTTTTCTTTGACCGGAATTTTTGCCCCTGTCTTCTGTATCACTCTGTTTGGATCGAAAAAATCGCGAAAATCCCTGATAAACATCCAGTTGAAAAGGTAAAGCGGATATACCAAAAAGAAAAAAAGGTGTTGGTATTTCTGTACGCCTTTCGGTTTTGCATGCGGGTAAATCAGAATCGGGCCGCTCTGCTCGATGTCTGTATCCCAACCGTCTACGTTTGGATAAGCATGATGGCTCACAATATGCCGGCGTTCCCAAATATAGCTGTTAGCACCAATTAAGTCAAAAATTTTCAGAACAGCTCGGTTCAGTTTTTTATTTTTAAAAATATTGTTATGTGCGGCTTCGTGAATTAAATTCAGGTAAATAAGCACCAGCAGAATTGCCATGAAAACATAGCAGCCGATATAGACGGCAGCATTATTCCCATTGAAAAGCGCAACGGCGTAACTGCCGAAATACAGAAGAGGCAACAGCACAGATTTCACAACAATCAGACGGTCGCGGTTCCCGGGGATTTCTGCCACGCGTGCGTTCACGCGGGTGCGAAGCTCGCTGAAAAGCTTTGCATCGTCCTGATTTTTATAGTATGAAGGTTTTTTCATTTCAAAAAGTTTTCATTACAAAAAACCAAAAAAAAAAGGAAAATTCAAAATTCTGCCTGTTAAATTACTGTTTCTTTTAACTTTCTTGGTTCATAATCTTTTACCAAATCCGCTATCGCTTTGATATGCGGCGGCGTGGTTCCGCAGCAGCCGCCAACAATATTGATGAGCCTTTTTTCGGCATATTCGCGGATCTGTTCCGCCATCTGTTCCGGCGTTTCGTCGTACTGTCCAAAAGCGTTTGGCAATCCGGCATTTGGATACGCAGAGATGTAAAAATCAGAATTATGGGAAAGCGTCTCCAGATAAGGCGTAAGCTGTTGCGCACCTAACGCACAGTTGAATCCTACACTCAATAAATTAAGGTGCGAAACAGAAATCAGGAATGCCTCTGCGGTTTGTCCGCTCAAGGTTCGGCCGGATGCATCGGTAATTGTACCCGAAACCATAACCGGAATCTGAATATTTCGGTCCTCCTGAATTTCATCAATCGCGAAAAGTGCGGCTTTTGCATTCAGGGTATCGAAAATGGTTTCAATAAGAAGAATATCAGCACCACCATCCAAAAGCGCTTCTGACTGCTGTTTGTAGGCAATGCGCAATTCATCAAAAGTGATGGCACGGAAACCCGGATCATTTACATCGGGTGAAAGTGACGCCGTTTTGTTGGTAGGACCGATGGAACCCGCTACAAACCGGGGCTTATCCGGATTTAGAGCAGTGAATTCATCGCAGACTTTTCTTGCAATTTTTGCGGACTCAAAATTTAGTTCATACACCAAATCTTCCATGTGATAATCGGACATGGCGATGGTTGTGCCCGAGAATGTGTTAGTTTCGATGATATCCGCTCCGGCTTCCAAATATTTGCGGTGAACTTCCTCAATCGCCTGTGGTTGTGTTAAAGAAAGCAAATCATTGTTTCCTTTCAAGGCATATTCCCAATCCTTGAAGCGTTCGCCGCGATAATCTTCTTCCTGAAAATTATAGCGCTGCAGCATAGTTCCCATGGCACCGTCGAGAACGAGAATTCTTTCTGAAAGCGCTTTATATAGGAGTTGGCTGTCGGTTTTTTTTGGTGGGTTTTTCATCTTTAAAATTTCAGGCTGCAAAATGAGTTTTTTTCAGATCCTGTTATGATTTTATTAATATTAAATATCAAGCGCCTGCTTCAAATCCGCAATAATATCCTGCACATTTTCCAAACCAACGGAACATCTGACCAGTCCGGCAGAAATTCCAACTTCTTTGCGCTCTTCATCAGAAAGTTTTGAATGGGTGGTTGATGCGGGATGCGTGACAATGGTCCTCGTGTCTCCCAGGTTAGCTGAAAGCGAGCACATTTTTATTTTATCGAGAAAATTCCTTCCGCCTTGTATGCCGCCTTTTACTTCGAATGCTACGATGTTTCCGCCCAATTTCATCTGTTTTCGAGCAATTTCATAGTTTGGGTGCGATTTCAGGAACGGATATTTAACAAATTCCACATTGGGATGGTTTTCTAAAAATTCAGCTACTTTCAGAGCATTTTCACAGTGCTTTTCCACACGAACTGCCAAAGTTTCCAAACTTTTACTCAAAACCCAAGCGTTAAAAGGCGCCAGCGAAGGTCCGGTTAATCTGGAAAAAGCATAAATTTCTTTAATTAAATCTGCCCGTCCCACCGTTACGCCGCCCAAAACCCTTCCCTGTCCGTCGATAAGTTTGGTTGCGGAATGCACAACCAAATCTGCTCCGAATTTAATTGGTTGCTGAAGATACGGCGTTGCAAAACAGTTATCAACGATGAAAATAAGGTGGTGTTTTTTAGCAATTTTTCCGAAAAATTCTAAATCTAAAACCTCAATTGCCGGATTTGTAGGCGTCTCGAGATATAAAACCCTGGTATTGGGTTTAATTAAATTTTCTACATTTCCCGCGTCTTCAGCCTTGAAATAAGTAGTTTCGATATTCCATTTTGGTAAATATTTGGTGAAAAGTGCGTGAGTAGCGCCAAATACTGACTGACAACTTAAAATATGGTCGCCCGAATTCAGCAGCGCTGCAAAGGTGGAATACACGGCCGCCATTCCCGTTGCAAAAGCATACCCCGATTCAGCACCTTCCATTTTTGCAACTTTATCGATAAACTCATTGGTATTGGGATTACTGTAGCGGCTGTACAGATTTTTTTCCTTCTCCTCCGCAAAACTTGCGCGCATATCTTCAGCATCATCAAAAACGAAACTCGAAGTGAGGTAAACCGGTACCGAATGTTCGCCATATTGGCTTCTTTCTGCCTGTGCGCGTATAGCAATGGTTTCGAAACTGTTGGTTGGCTGTGGGTTGCCGTTTGATAGATTTTCCATTTTTGTTATATAACAGTGTCTCATTTAAACAGTTTACCAATCTCATTGTTACATTTTTTCATTGGTAACCTGGTACATTATAAACTATTTGTTTTCTGAAATTCTTAAAATATCCCCAAAAACGCCACGGGCAGTAACTTTAGCGCCGGCTCCGGCTCCCATAATTACGATGGGATTTTCACCGTAACTTTCCGTGTAGATTTCAAAAATTGAATCTGAACCTTTTAGTTGACCCAGTGCTGAATTTGCGGGAACCGAGATTAATTTTACGTCCAACTCTCCTTTTTCCTGCTGCAGATCACCGTGCAAATCCCCAACATAACGCAAAACATGGTTGCTTTGCTGCTTTTCTTTTAATTTCTGATATTCTTCATCAAGTTCGGGGATTCTTGCAATGAATTCTTCTTTTGGAATCTCAAGTAAATGTTCAGGGATTAAATTCTGAATATTAATGTCGGAAAATTCATTGATCAAATCAAGCTCACGAGCCAAAATCAAAAGTTTTCTCGCAACGTCGTTTCCGGAAAGGTCTTCGCGGGGATCAGGTTCTGTATAACCTTTTGCCATCGCTTCGCCGATAATGGCTGAGAATTTATCATTACGAACCGAAAAATTATTGAAAATGTAACTTAAAGAACCAGAGAAAACACCTTTAATCCTTGTAATATTTTCACCGGAAAGATGCAGCAGTTTTATGGTGTCAATCAACGGTAAACCTGCGCCGACATTGGTTTCGTACAGATAATTCTTCTTATTTGCGGAGAGAATATTCCTGAAATTTCGGTATTCCGAAATGGGGAGCGTATTAAAAACTTTGTTCGAGGAAACCAGGTCAAAGCCGTTTTCAGCCAGTGCGTAATAGTTTTTTACGAATTCCTTGCTTGCGGTATTGTCCACTGCTACAAGGTTTTCGAGCTGGTTTTCCTTTGCAAAATCAATCAGTGTCTGTATGCTGGAATCCTGTGTAGAATAATTTATTTTCTGACGCCAGTCGCTTCCAAAGCCCGCTTTATTCAGCGCAATTTTTCTGGAGTTTGCAATCGCTACCAATTTCAAATCAATACGTTTCCGGTTCAGGATTTCGTATGAGCTGTCGAGAATCTGCTCTATCAATTCTTTTCCTACATTCCCGTGCCCGATGATCGCCAAATTGATTTTTTTAGGTTTTCCGAAAATTTCAGCTTCGATAAGATTTCTTGTTTTTTCAAGCTGATTTGATGCGACTACAAGATTTATTCGGCCGGCCGATGCAACCTGATTCAGCAACAAGGGGAAAATTTTATTACGCTGAAGTTCGGTCAGGATTTTATTATAATTTTCAGAAACCACACCGATAACCGCCAAGTCCTTAATTGCGAAAATCTGCGTTACTTTTCCTGCTTTCCTTTCCTTTTCGAATTCTTTATTCAGACATTCAACCGCTTCATCTGCATCGTTTTCATCAACCAAAACGGAAATTCCGTTTTCAATCGCCTGCTGAGAAATCACACCCACGGAAATATGAGCATCATTCAAAGCGCGGAAAATACGGCTATCAATACCAATCTGGCCTAGGAAATCAATGCCTTCAAAATTAACAAGTGCTTTATTTTCAATTATGTTTATATCTTTCTGATTTTTCATCTTTAGTTTACAATTTTCATTAAAATTTCATTGAGCTGCTCATACTCCATCAGGAATGCATCGTGTCCGTGTATTGAATTGATTTCGTGGTAGCTGACATCCACATTAGATTTTTTTAAAATTTCATAGCAATTTTTTACCTCAAACTCCGGGAAAAATAAATCGGAATTGACGGCTATGAGGTGAATTTTAGCTTTAATTTTTCTGATATCATCAAATTTTGCATCGATAGTCATCAGCAGTTGATTCATCAGTTTGTAAGCTTTTAAACTAAATCTTTCGTTGAGCGTTTTCCCGTGATAATTTAGCCAGTCGTGCGATTTCAGAAGTCCTTTCTCAGCATCAAAATCTTTGTTGAATCTCTGATTGATGGATTCGGGTGTTCTATAGCACAACATCGCGTGAATCCGGGCTTTCTGGAGCGGTTCTTCAGAATGATTGAGCAGAAACGTCTGCACTAGGCACTGCGAATGCAGCCAGTCGGTTGTTCTGTAATCTGAGGCTACGGGAATGAAGTTTTCTGCAAGTCCGTTTTCAAGCGCCAGCATTTCCCAACCGATCGCGCCGCCAACTGAGCCGCCAATCAAAGAGTGGAGTTTTGTGATTTTAAGTTCTTTTAAACCCAAAAGAAAAATTCTGGCGATGTCTTTAGTTTTAAAATCTTTATAGCTTTCGATAAAAACGCCCTCGTACCCATTTCCGGGAATATTGAAACAGATTACGGTAAACCGTCCGGTATCAATAATTTTATCTTCGCCAACCAAAGTTTTCCACCAGCCTTTTTCGCCGGAAACCGCAGAATTTCCGGTAAGCGCGTGATTTACCAAAACTATGGGAGCGGAATGAAGTTCTCTGCCGAAAACTTCATAACTCAAATGAATATCGGCAGTATTGCCTGATTCAGTTTTAAAATTACGTAATGTGATATGTTGCAGTGGTGGATTCAATTTTCTTACTATTAAAAAAATTGAAAATGCTACCTGTGAAAGTAAGTGAACGCTGTTATCTATCCCAAAAATGAGTAGAATTTAGCACCTTCTCGCTGTTTCGCAAGGGTTGCCAAGGTTTCGCAGGGTCTATTCCCTCCACCTTTCTTGATAACATTTTCAATATGTAAATGAACAAATCTGCGACAAAAGTAATGCAAATTTTCCTTTTCGCAAACTTCTGGCGGAATTTTCTTTAATTTGGGATCTACTTAAAACTATTCTTCTACGAAGATAAGTTCCTTCTGCTGCAGGTTTTCAGCTTCCTGATCTTTTCCGATTTCCTTCAGGCTTTCGATGCGGACTTTAAGCAGATATTTTATTTTATCAAAAAGTTCATCCAGATTTGTAGCCTCGGCAACCATCCCGTCCAGTTCGCGTGAATACGCAGCGTATCCCAAGGTTGAAGGGTGATAAATGATGTGAATTACATTAGATTCCATAACAGCAATTTAATTTTCTTAAAGTTAGTAAATCATTGACTTTCTACATATTAAATATCATTAACCAACCCTTAAAATTCGGTTAATCAAAAAACAATTATTTTAGCACTTTAATTGAAAAGTGATGAATGCTGAACAGGAACGATTACAAAACCCCGACTGGAAAACGTGGGGACCGTATGTAAGCAACCGCCAGTGGGGTACGGTTCGCGAAGATTACAGCCCAAACGGAAATGCCTGGGGATATACTACTTACGAAGAGGCATTGAGCCGGAATTACCGCTGGAGTGAGGACGGAATCGCCGGAATCTGTGACTATAAACAGAGGCTTTGTTTTGCTTTTTCGTTCTGGAACAAAAAAGATAAATTCATTAAGGAACGCTTTTTTGGACTAAGCAATTACCAGGGAAATCACGGCGAAGACATTAAAGAAATTTTTTATTATCTGGACAGCACACCTACCCATTCTTACATGAAAATGGTGTACAAATATCCAATCAACGAGTTCCCATATCAGGATTTAATTGAGGAAAATGGCAGACGCACCAAGCAGGACCAGGAATATGAACTTGCCGATACGGGAATCTTTGACGATGATGAATACTTCGATATCTTTATTGAATATGCAAAAATCAATCATGATGATATTCTTATTCGCGTTACAGTAGCCAACAGAAGCGGTAAAAAAGCGCCACTGGTATTGCTTCCCACACTTTGGTACCGTAATAACTGGGCGTGGGGTTACGGAAATTACAGGCCTCAACTAAAAAGTTCGGCGAGCGGAAAAATTGACATAGAGCACGAGGCTTTAGCAATAAAAAATTTCTACGCACGGGACGCAGCCGTTGAAGCGTTTTTTTGTGAAAATGAGACCAACAGCCAAAAAATCTTCGGAATACCTTCTGAAAATAAATTCTTCAAGGATGGCATCAACGATTATATTACCAAGGGCCTAGACAAAATAAATCCTGAGAAGGAAGGAACAAAAGCGGCGTTCTGCATTGACACGGAGATTGAAGCAGGTGAAAGTAAAACCTTCGATTTCCGGTTGAGTCCGCACGAGATGGACAATGCTTTTTATGATTTTGATGAAGTACTAAGACTCAGAAAAGAAGAATCCGATCTGTTTTACGACGAAATACAGTGCGAAATTACCGATGAAGATGAGAAAAATGTTCAGCGGCAAGCGTTTGCCGGACTTCTTTGGAACAAGCAATTTTACCATTACAATGTCTCAAAATGGCTTAAAGGCGACCCAAAGTATGATGCACCGAGGGATTTCAGTAATTATGTACGCAACAGGGAATGGGAACACATGCAGAACAAGGACATTATCTCCATGCCCGACAAATGGGAATATCCCTGGTTTGCGACGTGGGATCTAGCCTTTCATTGCGTGCCGTTTTCACTGATCGACAGCAGATTTGCAAAACACCAGCTGCGGCTGCTCACCAAAGAATGGTACATCCATCCAAACGGCCAGTTACCCGCCTACGAATGGGACTTCAGCGATGTAAATCCGCCGGTTCATGCATGGGCAACGTTCAGGGTTTTTAAAATTGATGAAAAAATAAACGGACATCCCGACATTCCTTTCCTGGAAAGCGTTTTTCAGAAACTGTTGCTGAATTTTACGTGGTGGGTTAACCGAAAAGACCGAAATGACAACAATATTTTTGGCGGCGGATTTCTTGGCCTCGATAATATCGGCGCTTTCGACCGGAATATGCAGTTCAAAAACGGAGAATATCTGGAACAGGCAGACGGTACCAGCTGGATGGCGATGTTTGCCCTCAATATGATGCGTATCGCGATGGAGCTGGCATTGTACAATCAGGTTTATGAGGATATGGCGATCAAATTTTTTGAACATTACCTCTACATTGCGCAAGCCATGGAAACAATTGGCGAAAAAGAAGGCCTCTGGAACGATGTTGACGGTTTTTTCTACGATGTACTTCAACTAAAAGACGGCACCTCTAAGAATCTAAAACTACGGAGTATTGTGGGGCTAATCCCAATGTTTGCCGTAGAAATTGTGGAGCATGATACTCTGGAAAAACTTCCCGGATTTACCGCACGGATGGACTGGATCCTGAAAAACAAACCGGTCCTTGCAAAACTGGTTTCGCATTGGGAAGTGGAAGGAAAAGGCCGTAAACATTTGATGAGCATCCTTCGGAAAACCAGAATTACGAGAATTCTGGAAAGAATGCTCGATGAAAAAGAATTTTTATCAGATTACGGCATCCGCTCAATGTCGAAGATTTACGAGGAAAATCCATTTGAATTCAAAGTGGATGGACATCAGTACACTGTAAAATATTTACCGGCTGAAAGCGAAAGCCGGATGTTTGGCGGAAACAGCAACTGGCGCGGCCCGATATGGTTTCCTATAAATTTTTTGATTGTCGAAAGTCTGCAGCGTTTTCATTATTACTATGATGAAAGTTTGCAGGTGGAATATCCTGTTGGCAGCGGCGAAATGCGGAATTTGCAATTTATATCTGATGATTTAAGCAACCGCCTGAAATCTATCTTCCTGAAAAATGAAAATGGAGAACGCGCCTTCAACGGTGGAAATGAACTCTTCAATAAAAATGAACATTTTAAAGATTACATCATGTTCTACGAGTATTTTCACGGCGATAACGGTCGCGGCGTTGGAGCGTCGCATCAATGTGGATGGACGGCGACCGTGGCGAAACTGATACAACCGAGGAAAGGGTGATTTTTACTCAGAGGGTTTTCATACGGAAAGTTTGAAGGGTTTTGGTGTGGGAAAGTTGAAAGTGGTTTTTGATAGAAGAAATTTTAAAAACAGAAATGACAGAATTTATAAAGTTTCATAACGAATTAATTTTTTGCAAACAATCACTTGAAGTGCCGATGAAATTTACCGGCCGTCACTTTCATTTCCGAAAGGAGAAAAATATGCCGCTAAACTTTGCAGATCAAACTCTCGTACTCTCAAACTATACCTTCTCTCCGTTCACCGTTACCTCGTAGTTTACCGTAACATTCGGTTCCAAAGTTTTGGAAACAGAGCAGTATTTTTCAAAGGAAAGTTGAGCGGCTTTTTGCGCTTTAGCAGGATCTACATCGCCATCTACGAAGAATTTTACCAAAATCGACTTAAAAGGTTTGGCATCATCAACCTGGATTCTTTCGCCTTCTACCTCCGCTGAAAATTTGGTAACGTTTTGCCTCTGTTTTTTCAGGATCGAAACCATATCAATCCCGCTGCATCCGGCAACTGCCATCAGTACGCTTTCCATTGGGGAAACGCCTTTGGCTCCGGGTTGGGAGGTGTTATCCAAAAGAATAGAATTTCCTGCAGTGTTGGTGCATTCAAACAAAAAATCGTCGTTAATGCGGTTTAAGGTGATTTTCATTTTTAATTTTATTTAAAGTCAAAAATAGCGAAATTACTTTTGACTGAGGGGTAGAAAACTAGTAATAAACTATAATAAATGTTGTAAACCCGCAGACTTTAATTTTTTATACTTTTATTAGTACTAATCACAAACCTGATAAGATGACATTTGAAAACAATAAATCCGGTAATGGCGGCGTAATTAGCCTCAATAAAGAAAATGAAGAAGTAGGAAGATTAACTTATACCGTATTTCCTGATGACCAGAAACTCATCATTTCTTATGTTCTGGTACATCCAAAATTTGAAGGACGCGGAATGGGCAAATTTTTAGTTGAGGAAAGTATAAAATTCGCGCGGGAAAATAACTGGAAGGTTTACCCACATTGCTCATATGCAAGATCGGTAATGAACAGGATGCAGGATGCACAGGATATTTTGATACGATAAAAAAAACGCTGGTCATTAACCGGCGTTTATGTTCTTAGATCTTTTCTAGAAGATCGTCTGTAATTTCCATGTTATGATAAACGTTTTGCACGTCATCATCTTCCTCGAAGCGTTCCAGCATTTTCATATTAGCCCTGAACTGATCTTCGGAAACCTCTTTTGTATTATTCGGTATTCGCTGCAGTTCTGCACTTTTTACTTCGATTCCTAGTTCATCCAATTTATGGGATAAGGGACCAAAATCTTCAAATGCCGTAGTTACCATTACTTCTTCATCATCGGCATCTATTTCTTCTGCACCGCCGTCAATCATTTCCATTTCGAAATCATCCCAATCCATTTTTATCAGCGATTTATCGATGCTGAAAATACCTTTTCTATCGAATATGAAAGCAAGCTCACCGTTCTTACCCAAATTTCCATCAAACTTATTGAACACAGCCCTTACGTTGGCCACGGTTCTCGTAGGATTATTGGTTGTACATTCCACGAAAAAAGCTACGCCGCCCTGTCCGTATCCTTCGTAAGTGACCTCTTCATAGTTTTCAGCATCTGCACCGCTTGCTTTTTTAATTGCCCTTTCCACGTTGTCCTTCGGCATATTCGCACCTTTGGCATTTTGGATACACCTTCTTAGTGCGGGATTGGATTCCGGATCAGGACCCCCGGCTTTTACTGCTAAAGCTATATCTTTACCGATTTTAGAAAATGTCTTGGCCATTTTATCCCAACGTGCCAATTTAGAAGCTTTCCTGTACTCGAATGCGCGTCCCATATCTGTATTTATTAGGTTGCAAAAATAATCATTTTCCAAAAAAAAACACCCGCAACAGCGGATGTTTTTTTATTTATGAGTCACTACTTATTAGTAATCTCTCTTTTTGATAGCGTCCCAAGCAGCAGCATCTACAGCGCTTACAACAACTTTTCTGTCTTTCATTCTTTCAGCATCAGATGCTTTCTCATCTACCACAGCCTCAGCTTCACCAACACCTTTAGATTTCAGTTGGTTTGCGCTTACACCTCTAGATTCTAGTGCAGCAACTACAGAAGCAGCTCTTCTTCTAGACAGGTTTAGGTTATAAGCTTCAGAACCTTTTTTATCTGTGTGACCTGTAATTAGGAATGTACCACCGTTAGAAGATTTAATGATTTCCGCAGCAGCATCCAATTTTGGCTTAGATTCTGGTCTTAGCGTAGACTTGTTGAAGTTGAACAAAATATCCTGAAGTGCTACTGTAGCTTCCTCCGCGTAAGCAGATTGTGGCTTAGGACATCCGTTGTATTGAGCAAGACCCGGAACTGTAGGACAAGCATCATCTTTATCTAGAATACCGTCATTATCAGTATCTGGCCAAGGGCAACCATTGTTTTCTGCAGGACCAGCAACAGTAGGACACTGATCATCTTTGTCTACTACGCCATCGCCGTCAGTATCTGGCCAAGGGCAACCGTTGTTTTCAACCGGACCAGCAACATCTGGACATTGATCGTCTTTATCTGGAACTCCGTCACCGTCAGTATCAGGACATCCTTGGAACTCAGGTAAACCTGGAGTATCTGGACATAGATCGTCTTTATCTAGGATACCGTCTTTATCTCTGTCAGTTTGTCCAAATCTAAATAATAGAGATGCACCTGCTTGCCAGAAGTTTGCAGCAGTAGCTTTGTCACCAGGTGTGGAAACATAATCTCCCTGGATGCCAAGACCGAAGTTCTTAGTCAACCAAAAGTTGGATCCTAAACCTGTTGCAAGTGCAAAGTGATTAGCACCGATGTTTTCACCATCCTCATTCACTGCGTTGGATTGACCACTGTAATCGTGTCTTAAATAGTTTGCACCAACTCTTAAGTATGGATCGAACCAAGATTCCTCGTTCCAAAGAGAGTTAGCTTTCAACTGAAGACCAAGACCGGTCATTAGCATGAATTCTTTACCCATACCAAGTCTCTTGTTATCAACGTTACCAACAGTAGTCTGCCAGTCAAGTACAAGAGGTCCGGTTAGGTGTCTAGCAACCGTTAATTTTGAAAGTGGCGGAGTGATTGTAAAATTATTGATGTTATACAATTGCTTGCCTCCAAACGCCTGTTCGAAAACGTCTCCAACTTTACCACCAGCTGCTACGTGATTCTCCGCGTGAGCACCAACTCCGATTAACCACGGATTGTTGCTAGTCTGAGCAAACACAGTAGAGGCTACAGTAAGTGCCAATGCTGAAATTCCTAATTTTAGATTTTTCATAGAATTAAATGATTAAATAATTGATAATGCAAAATAAATATAATTTTTCTTTATAACCAAAGTTTTAAGCACATTTTTAACCAACTTTTCGGATTCTGTCGAGGGTGCGCTTATTTTCTCTATCCTTAATACTTTCTCTTTTATCAAACAACTTCTTACCTCTGGCAAGCGCAATCTGCAGTTTAGCGTAGCCCTTCTCGTTGATATAAAGCTTTAATGGAATTATAGTATTACCGGCATCTTTAAGTTTTCTTTGAAATTTCTGCAATTCTTTTTTGTGCAGCAGCAACTTCCGTTCCCTTTTGGTTTGATGATTGTAAAAAGTTCCAAGCTTATACTCATCGATCATCATATTAATGATATACAGCTCCCCATCTATAAACTGGCAGAAGCTCTCCGTGATGGATGCCTTTGAAGATCTTAGCGACTTTATTTCGGTTCCTGTAAGCACAATCCCAGCCTCTATTTGTTCAAGGATCTCGTATTCAAACCGGGCTCTTTTATTTAATATATTTACAGTCTTTTCAATCTTCATAATTCCACAGTCAAAATTATATTTTAATAGTTGTTGGTTTTTATATAATTCGATTGAATGTTTTTAAAATTTTTAACTCTTTTTAACTTGATTTAGAGAATTATATTAAAAATTTTCAGCAAAACTTTCTATCCGCAATGAGTCCTTAAAAGCCAATAACTTTTCGTATTTTTGCGGCAAATTTACGAAACTATATGTTAACAGTATCAAATCTATCATTACAGTTCGGAAAGAGGGTGCTTTTTGACGACGTGAACATCATGTTTACCAAAGGGAACTGCTACGGGATTATTGGCGCTAATGGTGCCGGTAAATCAACTTTCCTTAAAATATTAACCGGAAAACAGGAACCAACAACCGGCCACGTTTCATTGGAGCCGGGCAAAAGAATGTCCGTACTGGAGCAGGATCACTTTGCTTACGACAACTACACCGTTCTGGAAACAGTTTTAAGAGGAAATAAAAAGCTTTTTGAAATCAAGGAAGAAATGGATGCCCTCTATGCAAAACCCGACTTTTCGGATGAAGACGGAATCAAAGCGGGCGAGCTTGGCGTGATCTATGATGAAATGGGCGGCTGGAATGCAGAATCTGATGCACAGACCATGCTTTCAAATGTAGGGATTAAAGACGAAATGCACTGGCAGATGATGAGCGAGCTTGAAAACAAAGACAAGGTAAAAGTCCTTTTGGCACAGGTGCTTTTCGGAAATCCTGATGTTTTGATTCTCGATGAACCGACCAACGACCTGGACATCGACACTATTTCATGGCTTGAAGATTTCCTTGCAGATTACGAAAACACCGTCATTGTGGTTTCGCACGACCGTCACTTTTTAGATACAGTTTGTACGCATATCGGTGACCTGGATTACTCAAAGCTCAACCTTTACACCGGAAACTATTCTTTCTGGTACCAGGCTTCACAGCTGGCCACCAGACAAAGGCAGCAAGCGAATAAAAAAGCCGAGGAAAAGAAGAAGGAATTGCAGGATTTCATCGCGAGATTCAGCTCCAACGTCGCAAAAGCAAAACAGGCAACGGCCAGAAAAAAGATGATCGACAAGCTGAATATTGAAGATATCAAGCCGACATCAAGACGCTACCCTGCAATTATTTTTGAAACCGAAAGAGAAGCCGGCGACCAGATTCTGGAGGTTAAGGATTTAGAAAAAACCAAAGACGGCGAACTGCTCTTTTCAAACGTTGATTTCAAACTTAAGAAAGGCGACAAAGTAGCGGTTATTTCAAAAAATTCATTGGCAGTGTCCGAGTTTTTTGAAATCATTTCAGGAAATCAAAAAGCAGACAAAGGCGAATATATGTGGGGCGTAACCACAACCCAGTCATATATGCCGCTCGACAATACCGAATTCTTCCAGGATAAAAACCTCAACCTTGTGGACTGGCTAAGACAGTTTACCAAAAACGATGAAGAAAGACACGAGGAGTATATGAGAGGTTTCCTCGGGAAAATGCTTTTTTCAGGTGATGAAGCCTTAAAATCGAGCACCGTACTTTCCGGAGGTGAAAAAATGCGCTGCATGTTCAGCCGCATGATGCTGCAAAGAGCAAACGTTCTGCTTTTAGATGAACCGACCAATCACCTTGACCTTGAAAGCATCACCACCTTGAACAACTCTTTGGTAAATTTCAAAGGAAATATTTTGCTGGCGTCGCATGACCACGAAATGCTTCAGACGGTTTGTAACAGAATCATTGAACTGACTCCGAAAGGTGTGATCGACAGAGATATGACATACGACGAATATCTTGCAGACAAAAAAATCAAGGAACTTCAGCAGCAGATGTACTCATAAATTTGTGCACTGAACATCATAAACCGCTCAAAACTGGGCGGTTTTTTATTGCTGAAACATTCTTAAGTTGCCAGCGGCAAATTCGGGCTTCCAACTTTTTTCTTTATTTTTGCCCTACTATGAATCAAAAATGGATTTACAAACCTGAACCTGATGAAGATGTGGTGGACGGATTGAGTACCTCACTCGGTTTTGGAACATTGGAATCCAAGATCCTGGTTCTGCGCGATATAGACAACTATCAGAAAGCGCGGGAATTCTTTAAACCAAACCTCAGCGATATCCACAACCCGTTTCTTATGGCCGACATGCAGAAGGCTGTGGAACGCATCGCCACCGCAATAGAAAACGGAGAAAAAATTCTTGTTTATGGCGATTATGATGTGGACGGCACCACCGCTGTGGCGCTGATGTACCTTTATTTAAGCAAAATTGTTGAGAAAAAATATCTCGGGTTCTATATCCCGGACCGCAACTCTGAAGGTTACGGCATTTCTACAGAAGGAATTGATTTTGCGAATGAGAACGGTTTTTCCTTAATTATTGCTTTGGATTGCGGGATTAAGGCTCTGGACAAAATTGATTACGCAAAACAACTTGGCGTAGATTTCATCATCTGCGATCATCACCTTCCGGGCGACCAAATTCCGGAAGCGGTTGCAGTTCTGGATCCTAAAAGAAATGACTGCCGCTACCCTTTCAAGGAGCTTTCCGGCTGTGGTGTAGGTTTCAAGCTTTGTCAGGGACTTAATACGATTTATAAAATTCCAGATGCAGAGCTTTATGAGTTGACGGATTTACTGGCGATCTCAATCGCCGCTGATATTGTCTCGATGACCGGTGAAAACCGTGTTTTGGCAAAAATGGGCTTGAAAACCTTAAGAAAAACCCGGAATCTGGGCTTAAGGCTTTTAATTCCTGAAGACAAACTGGCGACCTACGAAATCTCAAATATCGTGTTTGAAATTGCCCCAAAAATCAATGCCGCCGGCAGAATCTCACACGGGAAAGCCGCTGTAGAACTGATGGTATCCGACAATTTGAAGCATGCACATCAAATCGTAAGCGACATCGTGGATTTGAACGATTCACGCCGTGAGCTGGATCTTACGAGTACCACCGAAGCTTTGGAGCAGGTGATAACGACCAACCAGGTCGATAATTTAACAACCGTTGTTTACGCCCCGGAATGGAATAAAGGCGTGATCGGAATTGTAGCTTCTCGACTGACGGAAAGTTATTACAAGCCGACTTTAGTTTTCACAAACGGAAATAATGGTGAGTTGGTGGCTTCTGCCCGTTCAGTTTCAGATTTTGATGTTCATGAAGCACTTGAACTCTGTTCGGAATATTTTACCAAATTCGGGGGACATCCTGCTGCCGCCGGACTTTCGATGAAGCCCGACCGTTTTGAGGAGTTCAAGAAAAAATTCGAGGAAGTTGTCAGGGCAAAAATCCAGGAGCATCAGCGTGAGCCTTCCATCACCATCGATACAGAGGTAGAAATCGAAAATCTGAATAAAGAATTTTTTAATTTCCACAGGAAGCTGGCTCCCTTCGGACCGCATAATATGAAACCGGTTTTGGTCCTAAAAAACCAGAATGTTTCAGGATATGTGAAACAGATGGGTAAAGACGGCAATCATATCAAGTTTTACCTTCACAATCCAGCAAATAACAGAAATATCGAATGTGTGGGCTTTAAGCTGGGTAAGCATCTTGAAAATTTTAAAAACAAAACTTTCGACATCGCATTTACGGCTGAAGAAAACCACTGGAAAGGCAATGTAACGTATTATCTGAATATCCGCGATGTGAAATTTCATGGGCAGGAAGCAGAAAATCCAAATCCGGAAATTTAAAATCTGTGGGAAATATGAAAAAAATCGGCCTTTTTTTCGGTTCATTCAATCCTATTCATATTGGACATATGATTCTTGCGAATTATATTCTGGAGAATTCGGATATGGATGAGCTCTGGTTTGTGGTGAGCCCGCAGAATCCTTTCAAGGAGAAAAAATCTTTACTGAAAGATCACAGCCGTTTGGATATGGTACAGCTTGCGGTAAAAAATTATCCTAAAATGCGGGCATCCAATGTTGAATTTTCTCTTCCGCAGCCAAGTTATACGATCGACACCCTGACTTACCTTCACGAGAAATATCCCGATTTTTCTTTTGCCTTAATTATGGGCGAAGACAATCTGGAGAGCCTTGGAAAATGGAAAAATTCTGAGACTTTGATTAAAAACCATCAGATTATCGTTTATCCAAGAATTTTCGACGGCGAGAAAAAAGATTCAGAATATTTGCAGCATGAGAACATCCACCTGATCAAAGCGCCGATCATCGAACTCTCCGCCACAGAAATCCGCACAATGATCAGGGAAGGTAAGAATGTGCGGCCAATGCTGCCTCCCGAAGTTTTTGAATATCTCGACGGCAGTTCCTTTTATAAGTAATGCATATGAGCAATTTTGTAGAGCAAATTATTTCAAAATATTCTGAAGAAAAGATCATCAAATGGTTTAAGCAGGTTTGCCTGTTCGAAGCTGTTTCCTGGTGCCTTCTCTTTTCCGCAATGATCTGGATCCGCTACGACCGCGAAGCGCTTGCCCCAACGATTTACATCATCATCATGGGGAATATCCACGGCTTGTTTTTTACGCTTTATCTTCTTTTGGTCTTGCCGGCCCGCAAAATCTTCAAATGGGATGATGAGGATTTTGTCTTTGCGCTGATTGCAGCATTTTTTCCTTTTGCCACGATTTGGGTTGACAAGAAACTGGCGCGTTTCGACCGGGAATAAAATTTACAACAAAAAATATTTTAAAAAAAGGATGTAATATTTTGCATCCTTTTGTTGTCTTATTCCTGAAGTTAAAATTTTAATTTAAATTTTTATAACTGATTATCAACGTTTTAAAAATTAAATCTAAATTATTTCACTACTTTGTATTGCATACTACTACTTTATTTATATATCTTTGCGATGTAAATTAATAACCAAAACAAAGAACTAAAACTTTTAACCAAATCAAAGAAAGCCGCAAGCTAATAACCACACACTAAAGTAATTGACCAATCAAAAAAATTAATAACTGGCGGCTTTCTTTTTTTCTAAAAAACAAAAAAAACTATTATGAAAAACTTCATCACCACCGTCGCACTACTTTCCGGCATCGTAGCTTTCGCACAGGAAACTCCGAAAAGAGATTCAGCTTCAACGAAAAATATTGAGGAAGTAATCGTTACCAAAAAAGTCATTCAGAAGAAATCTGACCGCCTGGTTTTCGATGTTGCCGCATCTCCCGTTGCGAAAGGAAATACCGCGTTCAATCTTTTGAAAGAAACTCCACTCGTTTCTTCCGCTGACGACAAAACTTTGAAAATCGCAGGGAAAAGCAACGCCGTAATCTACATTAATGGAAAGAAAACGCAGATGAACGCCGACGGTCTGGAAGCTTTTCTGAAAAATACGCCTGCAGACAACATTGCAAAAATAGAAGTCATCACACTTCCTGGAAGTGAGTTCAATGTCGAAGCGACAGACGGTGTGATCAATATCGTGCTGAAAAAGAAAATGACGGACGGAACCAGCGGAAATTTCCGGATGAGCAGCACGCAGCACAAATACAACAACCAGGCTTCTTCTGCAAGTTTGAACTACCGCAAAGGAAAATTCGCAGCGAGTGGAAATGTGAGCTACAGCGATGTGATAAGACCGCAGGATTATTTACTGATGAACGGCAAAGGCGATGAATACAACAAATCCGAAGGAACTGTGGAAGGTAAAGATCGGGATTTTGGAGGCTACGTAAATCTGGATTACGAAATTAATGACAAAAACACCGTCGGAGTGAATTACAACGGCTGGTTCAGCAAATCGCCGTATCTGCATTCTGACTTTTTCAATACAGTGGTCGCGCGAAATCAGCAGGGCGTTCTGGAAACCCATTACAACCGTTCCAGGAATTTTGGACAAAATAAAGACCTCAATAATTCTGTAAACCTCAATTTTGAACATAAATTTGATGATAAAGGAAGTAAACTTAGTCTAAACGGCGCCTATCTCAATTACGTCAAAGACGAAACGAACAGCAATCTTACAGAAATCGCAGATGCTGGAAACCATTTTCTGGCGCTGTCTTCCAAATTCAACCAAAGTACGCCGCAAAACATCGACAACTATTCTGCAACGGCGGATTTTACTAAAATCTTCAAAGCATTTACGCTTGGTTTGGGCGGCAATTTCAACAAAACAAAAACTGACAATGACACTTATTTCGAAAACTGGAACGGCACAACTTATGTGAAAGACGACAACCAGAGCAACCATTTCGTTTACGATGAAAAAATATCCGGCCTTTACCTGAATGCTGAAAAAAATATTACCGAAAAATTTTCTGCAAAAGCCGGCGCAAGAGTCGAGTTTACCGACAGCTACGGCGAAATCCTGGGCACAACCAACAATGTGAAAAGAAACTACACTAATATTCTTCCGACATTAAGCCTCAACTATAATATCAACCAAAACAACAGTCTTTCGTATGCATTTACAAGCCGCGTGAGAAGACCGAGTTTCTGGGAGATTAATCCGGTGAGAATTTATCTGACCAAAGTAAATTACATCCAGAACAATCCTTTTTTGAAAGCATCATCGGTGTATAACCAGGAACTGATGTATATGTATAAAAGCGCGTATTTCCTGCAGGTTTCGAATTCATACACCAAAGACGCGATCACACAGGTTCCTTTGCAGAAAGTGGATGAAAACGGCGTGAGAACATTACGTTATATTCGTACCAATTACGGGACTCAAAATACTTTTTCTGCGAATCTCGGGATGAACAAAGCATTTTTCAATCAGATTTGGAACGCGAATTATGCTGCAGGATTAAATATCAATTCTTACAAAGGAACAGTGAATACAGATCCGATCACAGGCGAGAAGTTTGAAGATTTCATTTTCAATAATACGATGGCGGCGCCTTTTTTACAGCTGAATAACAATATCCGTCTTTCTGCAAAAAAAGATTTATTTCTTGGCATAAATTATTTTTGGATGGGAAAACAAAGAGCAGATCTCGGTTATCTGAATCCGATACAGCGACTTGACCTTTCCCTCAAAAAAATCTGGAACGACTGGACATTCTCTTTCGACATGAAGGACTTATTTAAAACCATGAAAATCAATATTTACGACGAGCAAGAAACCGGAACTTACAACAGAGTGAGCCAATACCAATACAGCCAAAGTGCCGTTCTGACCGTAGCCTATAATTTCGGGAACAAAAAAGTTCAGAAAACCAGAAACGTGCAAGGCGCTGCAAGTGACATTAAAAACAGAACCGGAAATTAAATTTTCTCCATATCAAACTAAATGTAAAAGAAGGAATCACCGAAAAATTTCGGTGATTCCTTACATTTCAAAAAAGCCAGCAAAATAAATCAAAAAAAATTTACGTATTCGCGGCAAAATTATTTCTTCGGCAAAAAAACTTCCGCCAACATACATCTCGCACTTCCGCCACCATTCACTTCAATCGTATTTAAATCAGCATAAATGATTTCCGAATATTTTTCGATCGCAGCAATCTGTTCCTTAGTTAAAGATCTGTATGCCGTTTCACTCATCACCAGGAAAGTTTTACCCTCAGAATTTCTTAGCTGAAGCATATTTCCGGCAAACTGCTGCATTTGGTCTTCAGAAATCTCGATAATTTCCTTGTTGGTTGATCTGATTACTTCAACTATGTTTCTTCTTTCAACTTCATCGTCAATACAATCCAGGCAAATGACTACAAATCTATCGGCGACACACATCATCACATTCGTGTGGTAAATCGGAAGCCTTTCGCCGCCAGCCGTTTGAAAACTGTGAAAAACTACAGGTTTATAACCAGTCTTTTCACAAAATTCTCGGAAAAGCCCTTCATCAAGTCGCAATGAAACTGAACCGTACGCAATTTTATTGTCATGGTCGAAAATCATACTTCCGGTTCCTTCCAGGTACTTATCCTCATTTTCATAATTTGAGATATCTTCCACCTGTTTGATGTGGTAACCGGCATTCTCTACTGCTTCCAGAATTTCCGGGCGGCGCTCATCACGACGGTTCGGAGCAAACATCGGATAAAGAAACGCTTTTCCATCGCTGCCAAAACTCACCCAGTTGTTTGGGAAAATTGAATCCGGTTTATGCGGCTGCAAGGTATCTTTTACAGTAATCACATTGATGCCTTTTGACCTCAGCTTTTCAACAAAATTTTTAAATTCCTGAAGTGCTTTTCCCTGCGTTTCAGAATTTTCAGAATTAACCTGGAAATAATTATTTTCCGCGGTTTGAGCGTTGTAGCCGAACGCCACAGGTTCAATCATCAGAACAGTGTCAGTAGTTTGCATATCTTAGTTTTGAAGTTTTACAAAAATACTCAATATTTATCTTAATATAGAAATTGCAGCGCTGCTTTACACATACATTACTGAGATTCCGCTTACAGCAAAACAATTTAGGAATGAATCGTCGAAAACGGCGCACTGTGCTCTCAAAAAGCACTTAAAGCATACAGTGCACGGCGATATAAAGAATGTTCTGAACGATTGGAAAAGAGATTATGAAATTTCAGTATCTTTAGAAATCATAAACCTGACAGAAAAATTATGCTTGAGATAGCCTGCTTCGAAATCACTTCTGCAGAAACTGCGCTGCGTTCTGTAGCTGACAGAATTGAGTTTTGCGCCGAACAGCAATTGGGCGGAATAACACCGAACATTGATGAATTCCGCTACCTGAAGTCGGTTTACAGGAAACCAATTTATGTAATGATCCGTCCGAAAGGCGGCGGCTTTTACTATTCTGATCTGGAATTTGAGGTGATGAAGAAAGATCTTCTGCAGTTCAAAAAATCCGGTGCTGACGGTTTTGTTTTTGGAATTTTAAATTCGGGAAACACGATAGATACCCACAGAAATAAAGTTTTGGTGGATTTGGCGGACGATATTCCCTGCACTTTTCACCGCGCATTCGACCGGACTCCGGATTTGGATGTGGCGATAAAACACCTTATTGACATTGGCTTTAAAGCGGTACTGACTTCCGGTGGAAAATCTTCGGCGATGGAAGGTAAAGAAAATCTGAGAAATTTAATTGAAAAATACGGCAGCCAAATCGATATATTGGTTGGCGGCGGCGTACGCTCCGGAAATATCTCGGAACTGAAAAATTTCACCAAAGGAACACATTTTCATTCCTCGGCGATACCTTCTTATGAGGTTTTTGCGAGTGATGAGGAGATTAAGAAACTGAAAAAAAGTATTTAAAAAAAAGTCCGGTTGCGGCGCCTGCGGCGCCGCAACCGGATTAAGCGGCTCATTATCACTAGCCCCGATTGCAACGGAAATCCTTTTATTTTTCTTTCACATAAGGAAAAATAAAAGATTGCAGTGGAAAGCGGGAAAAGGCTCCTGAAAAATTTGATGAAAGGGATCTCTACTTCGCTGCGCCAAGGGAAAAGTGACATCGTTTATTCGCGGACCAGCGGCATTGTAGAACACCTTAGTAATCCGCCCATTTTTGAAATTTCGCGGTACGGGATTTCTTCCACGGTCATTCCCCACTCGTCACGCATAAAATTGTTCATCCGCGTGAAACTGCTGTCGGAAACCACTACTTCCGGGGAAATTGAAAAAATATTCGGGAACATTTCAAACATTTCCTGATCGGTGACATGGAAGCAGTTTTCCTCGCCGAAAATATCGATGAGCAGGCGATAATCGCTTTCATCCACAAAACCGTTTTTATAGATGATGCATTTATCTTTGCCTACCGGATTGAACGTGCAGTCAAGATGCAGGATCCCCTCATAAGGAACGGTGTCGTTTTTCTTCAGTTCCAGATCAATGATACGTTTCTTTGGGAAATATTCTTTAAGGATTTCGATGGCGTATTCGTTGGTTCGCGCGGTTTTATAATTTCTGTAATCTTCTGAAAAACAGGTTCCTACGAACAGAAAATCATCCCACACGATAACGTCGCCGCCTTCGATGTGGGCCGTATCGGGCAGATTTACGATTTTGCGCCACTCTACTTTTTCAAAAATCTTGCGGTAGGCATCCTGCTCATCGGCACGGTCTGAGATTACATTTGAAATGATCATCTTATCATCGATCACAAACGCCACATCCCTCGCAAAAACCTGGTTGTAATCTTCTATAATTTCTGGGCGGTACACCTCCACATCATATTTTTTCAGAATTTTTTCAAATTCGGTCATTTCGCGGATGATGTCGTTTTCTTTTGGGTACGTGCCGTGTTGGATGGTATGATAAGATTTGGCATCGTATGCCTCGTCCAAGGTGGGATCAGCACCCATAGAACTGGGCTGGCCCAGAACCACAGATCTCAGTTTTCCAGTTTCGTTTTTAATGTTCAGCTTCATAAAAAAGTGCTTGATACAAATATAAACAAACGTTTCCGAAAAGGAAAATTATAAAAAAGCTGCCCCAAAAGGTGACAGCTCTAATTTGTGGAGTAGATTATTCCTCGGTTTTTTTCTTTTTGGCGGGTTTTTCATTTTCATCCGCTGCATCAGCTTTCGGCGTTTTGGGCTTTTTCGCCACTTCTGCATTTTGTGTTGGTTCCGTTTGATAGCCCACTTCTTTTCTTACCTTCGCTTTCGGAGCTTTCTTGTCGTCCTCATCCAGCACGTTTACCGGAACTGCCTTTACAGAAGCCGACTTTCTTGGCCGTGTTTTCCCGTAACTTCCCTGATTGATTTTTCCACGTTTGGTTTTTTTGTCGCCTTTTCCCATAATGAATAATTTTAATGATTTAAAACAAATTTAGGAAAAGTTTTTGAACAGCAAAGCCACCACCGTTACTGTTGATTAACAGCTTTTTGATGTCTAAATTTTCGCCAGTTCCAAGGTTCTACCGGGTTTTTATCCTGCCATAAACCAATTTTCTTTTTTCGCGCATCAATTTCCAGCTGGGCATAATTTGAATTACGGGAATATCTTTTGAAATGCCACGCCAGGCCTTTTCGCAACAGTTCTTTGTTTAAATTTTGGTTCCTGTAAAAAATTTCGGCAATCCATCTTCCGTTGCGGTCAGGTTTTCCGGCGATTACTGCCTCTACTTCTTTACCGAAGCAGAAACCGGAAACAAACTGTTTGGCTTTGTAACCGAAAGGTTGATTTTTCTCGGGAGTATCGATGTGCGCGAGGCGAACCGTCTGCCGTTTACCGTCAATCAGCAGAACAACCGTGTCACCGTCTTTCACGCCGATCACTTTCCCCTTAAAAGTTTGTGAAAATAAAACCTGAGCAAAAACAAGCAGAAAAACGAAAAGAAATTTTTTCATCGCGCAAAAGTATTGTTTAAACACTTTCGAGCCAAAAATCTTATCTTTGCTCTTTCAAATTCAAGGTTCCCAACCTTAAAATTTTAACTTAATATTTAAACCAAATTTATGTTCCGTACACATACCAACGGCGAACTTACGCTTCAAAATCTTGATGAAACTGTGACACTTTCCGGCTGGGTACAAACCATCCGCGACAAAGGTTTTATGATTTGGGTGGATTTGCGGGACCGCTACGGCATTACGCAGTTGGTTTTTGATGAAGACCGTTCTTCAAAAGAATTGCTGGAACAGGCGAAAAAACTCGGCCGCGAATTTGTGATTCAGGTAACCGGAAAAGTGATTGAAAGAACTTCCAAAAATCCAAAGATTCCGACCGGCGAAATTGAAATTTTGGTTGAAAGACTGAATCTTCTCAATGCATCCGAACTTCCGCCTTTCACCATAGAGGATGAAACCGACGGCGGCGAGGAGCTGCGCATGAAATACAGATATCTGGACATCCGCAGAAATCCGGTAAAGGATAAATTAGTCTTCCGTCATAAAATGGCGCAGAAAGTGAGAAATTATCTTTCGGACAAAGGTTTTATCGAGGTAGAAACGCCGGTTCTTATCAAATCCACTCCGGAAGGTGCCAGAGATTTCGTGGTTCCGAGCAGGATGAACCCGGGACAGTTTTATGCTTTGCCGCAATCACCTCAAACTTTCAAACAATTACTCATGGTGGGTGGTATGGACCGTTATTTTCAGATTGTGAAATGTTTCCGCGATGAAGATTTACGCGCCGACCGGCAGCCGGAATTTACCCAGATCGACTGCGAAATGGCGTTTGTGGAGCAGGAAGATGTTCTGGAAATTTTTGAAGGAATGACCGCGTCACTTTTAAAGGAAATCAGCGGGAAAGATTTTGGAAAATTCCCGAGAATGACCTTCAACGAAGCCATGAAAAAATACGGAAACGACAAACCGGACATCCGTTTCGGAATGGAGTTCGTGGAACTGAACGGTTTGGTAAAAGGCAAAGATTTTAAAATTTTCGACGATGCAGAATTGGTGGTGGGAATCAACGTGGAAGGTTGTGCAGAATACACCAGAAAACAGATCGACGCGCTAATTGACTGGGTAAAACGCCCACAAATAGGGGCTTCCGGAATGGTTTGGATCAAATATCAGCATGACGGTGTTGTTACTTCTTCCGTCAATAAATTTTATTCCGAAGAAGATTTACGGATTGTCGCCGAAACATTCAGCGCAAAACCCGGCGACTTGATGTTCATAATGAGCGGCGATGCCAACAAAGTCCGCACCCAACTATCCGCTTTGAGAATGGAATTGGGAAATCAGTTAGGCTTAAGAAAAGGCGATGAATTTGCTCCACTTTGGGTAGTGGATTTCCCGCTTCTGGAATGGGATGAAGAAACCGGCCGCTACCACGCCATGCACCATCCTTTCACGTCGCCAAAACCTGAAGACATCACACTTCTGGATACCGAGCCCGGAAAAGCCAGAGCAAACGCTTACGATTTGGTCTTGAACGGCAACGAAATCGGTGGCGGTTCGGTAAGGATTTTCAATAAAGACTTACAATCTAAAATGTTCGGTTTGTTAGGTTTCACCAAAGAGGAAGCGGAAGCGCAGTTCGGATTTCTGATGAACGCCTTCAAATACGGAGCTCCGCCACACGCAGGTCTGGCTTTCGGTTTCGACCGGTTGGTGGCAATTTTGGACGGAAATGAAGTGATCCGGGATTACATCGCTTTCCCAAAAAATAATTCCGGAAGAGATGTGATGATTGATGCACCGAGCCCGATTGCGAATGCGCAACTCGACGAACTTTATCTTAAAGTAGAAACTAAAGAATAAGATTTTAATTCAAAAAAAATAAAAAAGCGATCTCAACTTGGGATTGCTTTTTTATTTATGGCATTTCTTTCACCCAACCTCCGGAATATTTAAATAAATCAGTTTCCGTTTGAGTTTGGGACACTCACAGCTTTTAAAAGTGGGTCGTCGCAGAATGTCTTATGAGCAACCAAATTGCCCGCATCAACGTACAGAAGAGAAATTTTACCTGAATTGAAATGATTCTGCTTAATGAAAGCGTCCATTGAAGATCTTAATTTTTCGGGAACTTTAATGCACTATCAGCATATTTGCAATTGCTGTTGAGGATGTTTTTTATATGAATTCTAAAAAACACTGATCTGACAAAGTTCACTTTGATTTAAAACATAACCATAAAACAAAGATGTAACTTTGCAGAACACATCGAGAATTAAATAGCAGATTTATTATGTTTGATTGGCTTCACAATCTTTTGTTACCGGTTGAAAACCCAGGTGTGATACAGTCACTAATTGTGATGATGCTTGCCATCGGCACCGGGATTTTTTTTGGAAGGATAAGAATTGCAAAAGTTTCGCTGGGAGTTTCCGCGGTAATGTTTACAGGGCTTCTTTTGGGGCATTTTGGTTACCGAATGAATACGGAAATTCTGGATTTCATCAGGGATTTTGGGCTGATCCTTTTTGTATATGCGATAGGAATCCAGGTTGGCCCGTCTTTCTTTTCTTCATTTAAAAGCGAAGGCCTGAAGTTTAACATACTTGCGGTTTCGTCCGTTCTCCTGGGTGGTTTAATAACTTTTATTCTGTTTAAAATCACGGGTCTGAAAATTGAAGATTTGGTGGGAATTATGTCCGGATCTGTAACCAATACACCCGGACTGGGTGCCGCCAAAAGCACTCTGGAAGAAATAAAATCACAGTTCCCCAACAAAACTTTTGATGATCCGGCAATAGGCTATGCCATTACTTATCCTCTCGGAGTCCTGGGAATTATCGTAACGATTATTGCATCAAAAACGCTTCTCAAAATAAATCCCGAACAGGAAATGAAACTTTTCCGCCTCGCAAAAATAAACAGCGAGCTGCCGGTAATCAGTCAAAAAATCCGTGTGATACAACCGGAAGTTGTGGGCAAAACACTTCACCAAATTATAGAAGAAAGCGGTAAAAATATCGTCATCTCCCGACTGAAACACAGCGGTTCCGAAGCCGTTTTTTCACCCACTTTAGATATGAGACTACAGTTGCGCGATGTTCTGATGATTGTAGGTGTAGAAAAGGATTTGGAAGAATTTACAAAAATGGTGGGGCGGCCGTCCACAGACCAGTTTATAGAAACCGGAAGCGATATTCTGACTAAAAATTTCTTTGTCACCAAAAAATCAGCCATGCACAAAAAACTTTCGGAACTCGATATGTACAACAAATACGACCTGAAAGTTACCCGTGTATTCCGCGCAGGCAAGGAGATGCTTGCAAGACCTTCGCTGGAACTTTTCTACGGGGATAAAGTTAGAATCGTAGGCACAGAGGACTCCCTGAAGCAGGCTGAAGAGATCATCGGAAATTCCGAGAAAAGACTTTTGGAGCCTGATTTTCTGTCACTTTTTGGCGGTCTTTTGATAGGTATTTTAATCGGTTCCATTCCGATTATGATTCCTTCGTTGCCGGTGCCGATTAAACTTGGTTTTGCAGCCGGCCCGCTGATTACCGCCCTTTTTATCAGCCGTTACGGTGGAATTTCTTTCATCCATTCCTATATCAACAACGGGGCGATTTATTTTATGAAAGATTTGGGAATCTGCCTGTTCTTCGCAGCGGTTGGCATACACGCCGGTGAAGGTTTTTACGAAAATTTCGTGCAAAATAACGGTTGGGTATGGATGCTTTATGGTTCGGCTATTACTTTTATCCCATTGATTTTAATGGTCATTATAGGAAGATTTTTCATGAAGATCAACTTTTTGCAACTTTCCGGAATTATGAGCGGAAGTTATACCGATCCGGCAGCGCTTTCGTTCAGCACCAGCTATCTGGACAGTGATATCCCTCTTCAAAGCTATGCTCAGGTTTATCCACTGGTGACGATTTTCAGGATTTTTGTGGCCCAGCTTCTAATTTTACTATTGGCTTAGTGGTTAAAATAAAGACAAAAGGAAAATGTCTCAAAACCAACTGACGCAGGCTGAGAGTCTCTAAACGAAAACCTCTTACCATCAGGAGGTGAAAAAAAACATAAAAAAGCCGTTTCACAAATTGTGAAACGGCTTCTTCTTTCTATCAATCTTTCAATTATCTGTTTTCCATCGCAACGTAATCTCTTTTCTGTGCGCCCTGATACACCTGTCTTGGTCTTCCGATCGGGTCGCCCTTCAAGCGCATTTCTTTCCACTGAGAGATCCATCCCGGTAATCTTCCCAGTGCAAACATCACGGTAAACATTTCTGTTGGGATTCCCAGCGCTCTATAGATAATTCCGGAGTAGAAATCTACGTTCGGGTAAAGTTTTCTTTCTACGAAATAATCGTCTTCCAAAGCTACCCTCTCAAGCTGCATTGCGATATCCAAAGCTTTATCATCAATTCCGAGTGCATCTAAAATATCGTCTGCCGCCTTTTTGATGATTTTCGCTCTTGGGTCGAAATTTTTGTAAACCCTGTGGCCGAAGCCCATCAACCTGAAGTTATCTTCTTTATTTTTCGCTTTTGCAACGTATTTTGCAACATCACCGCCGTCAGCTTCAATCATTTCAAGCATTTCGATTACGGCCTGGTTTGCACCACCGTGAAGTGGACCCCAAAGCGCTGAAACACCTGCAGAAACAGAAGCAAAAAGCCCAGTATGTGCAGAGCCAACCATTCTTACTGTTGAGGTAGAACAGTTTTGTTCGTGATCAGCGTGAAGGATCAACAGTTTATCCAACGCGTCTACAACAACCGGATTTATCTCAAACTGCTGATTTGGCATTTTGAACGTCATTCTGTAGAAATTTTCTACGTAGTTCAGGCTGTTGTCTCCGTGGTTCAGAGATAAACCTTTAGTTTTTCTGTAAGTCCATGCAGCAAGGTGTGCGAATTTTGCGATCAGCATTTCCGCAGCGTGATCCATATCCTCCTTAGAGGTAACATCTACCGCCTTTGGATTAAAGGCCACCAGTGCCGACGTCAGTGAAGACAAAACTCCCATTGGGTGGGCAGAACGCGGGAAGGCGTCGATAATTTTCTTCATTTCCTCGGCTACATAGTTGTATTTTTTAATTCCCTCGTCAAATTTAGCAAACTGCTCCTGTGTAGGAAGCTCACCATGAAGCAACAGGTACATCACTTCTGTAAAGTTGGATTTTTCGGCGATTTGCTCAATAGGGTAACCTCTGTAGTAAAGTTCACCAACATCACCGTCCAGATAAGTAATTTCGCTTAAGGTAGCACCTGTGTTTTTATAACCCAAATCCAGCGTAATAAGGCCGGTTTGGTCTCTTAATTTAGAAATATCAATTCCTCTGTCACCAATAGTGCTGTCAACGATAGGATATTCGAATGCCTTACCGTCGTAATTCAATATAACTTTGTTATCTGACATTTTCTTGTAAATTTTTTGTTAAAATTAAGGAAAAACAACGTATATATCAAATGATCGCCAGCTGATCTTTATTAATTTTTTCTATTTCAAAAATACTTAGGTATCATCATATATTACCTTCACTTTGCAAAAAAGTTATCACACTGATTATCAATTCACTCAAATAAAAAAAACACCGGAGACAATTCCGATGTTTTGCATATTAAATATTCTTTAAGAAAATCGTGAACCTTCCTGCAGGCTCAAACCGTGGATATCTTACTCCAGATTATCTTTTTACTTTGAATGCGTCCAATCCCGGGAAAATTGCGGTTTCACCTAGCGCTTCTTCAATCCTAATCAATTGGTTGTATTTCGCCATTCTATCTGAACGGGAAGCAGAACCGGTCTTGATCTGTCCACAGTTCATCGCCACAGCCAGGTCAGCAATGGTAGAATCTTCAGTTTCACCGGAACGGTGCGACATTACCGATGTATATTTATTGTGCTGAGCCATCTGCACTGCTGCCATTGTTTCAGAAAGAGACCCAATTTGGTTTACTTTTACCAAAATTGAGTTGGCGATACCTTCATGGATGCCTTTAGAAAGTCTTTCAACATTGGTCACAAAAAGGTCATCACCTACCAGCTGAACTCTGTCGCCGATTTTTTCTGTTAAAAGTTTCCAGCCATCCCAGTCGTTTTCCTGCATACCGTCTTCGATGGAGATAATTGGATATTTGTTAACCAATTCTTCAAGATAAGAAGCCTGTTCTGCGCTGCTGAACTGTGCTGAATCCGGAGTCTGGAACTTTCTGTAATCGTAAACACCGTCCTTATAGAACTCTGAAGATGCACAGTCTAAAGCGAACATCACATCATCACCAGGTTTGTAGCCCGCTTTTTCAACCGCCTGAAGCAAAGTATCCAAAGCGTCCTCCGTTCCCGCAAATGTGGGCGCAAAACCACCTTCATCACCTACCGCAGTAGAAAGTCCTCGGTCGTGAAGGATTTTTTTCAGGTTATGGAAGATTTCAGTACCTTTTCTAAGCGCGTGTGAGAACGAATCTGCTTTCACCGGCATAATCATAAATTCCTGGAAAGCGATCGGCGCATCCGAGTGTGAACCTCCGTTGATCACATTCATCATCGGTACAGGAAGTGTATTCGCATTCACACCGCCAACATATTTGTAAAGCGGCATTCTGAGTTCAGTTGCTGCAGCTTTTGCCGTCGCCAGAGAAACCCCCAAAATTGCGTTTGCCCCGAGGTTTCCTTTGTTATTAGTGCCATCCAGATCAATCATAATCTGATCAATCAGGTTTTGGTCAAAAACCGGTAAACCAACCAATTCCGGAGCGATTACTTCACGTACGTTTTCTACAGCTTTCAGCACGCCTTTCCCCATATAATCAGAACCGCCGTCGCGCAGTTCCACAGCTTCGTGCTCGCCGGTGGATGCTCCCGAAGGAACGGCAGCGCGGCCCATGGCACCACTCTCTGTGAAAACGTCAACTTCTACAGTAGGATTACCTCTGGAGTCTAAAATCTGTCTTGCCTCGATGTACGAAATGTAACTCATTTTTATTTTTTTAATGTTTGTATTCGTGTTTTTAAGTGACACAAATTTACGGAATATTTAAGGGAATAACAGGTGATTTTTGTCTTAAAAATATATTAAACTGTTATTCCTAAACTCGTAAACCGCAGGACGCCGAAAAAGAATGTCGCGGTATGATGCTGGTTTGCCTCCTTCGGAATCTGCATCCTCCAAAAGCTGCAAGATTCTGGCGGCCACGAGTGTAACCAGCGGAATCACTGTGCAAAGCAAAATTATTTGTAATGTATCGGACATTGATTATCTTTAAAGATCAAAACTTATATGGTTTGACACTTACCTATATTTAAATGAAATCTTAAAAATAATTAATTTATGAGAAAAATTATTGTAGCAGCATTGGCATTTTCAATGGTTGCAGTAGGCTGTAAAAAGGAAAGCGGGAATACCGGCGTTTTAAAAGCTGACAGCGATACTACAACAACCGTAACTGCAGACAGTAACGGAGCATCAGCACAAACACAAGAACAAACCTACCGCTACGTGGCGGAAGACGGCTCATCGGCGCTTGTTAAATTTACCAGCTCGGGCAAAGACGGAAACTACATCTCCATCACCAGCAATAAAAAAACGATTAAAGTAAAACAAAAGGAAACCACTCCGAACGGCGCGGTGTACGAGGAAAACAGCGTCCTGGTAAAATCTGAGGGCGACAACGTAACCATTGAGCAGGATGGAAATGTGATTGAGCTGACTAAAGCGAGAGGACAGTGATTTATGGGTGAACGGGTGAATTTTAAAAGTGAATGAGTAAATTTTGAAATTCAACGATTTTACATTCATCTAAAATATCTTAAAACAAAAATCCGTTCAGAGCGTTCTGAACGGATTTTTTACTATTTGAAAACTGCGAATATTATTCTTCAGTTTTTTCTTCAGCAGCGTTTGCTGCTGGAGCTTCCGGAGCTTCTGCTACCGGCTCTTCAGCTTTTGCTTCTTCTTTTGCAGGCGTTGCAGCTACAGTTTCTTTCTTAGCAGCAGTAGATCTTCTGCTTCTTCTTGTAGCTTTTTTCTCTTCAGCATTTGGATTGTAAAGCTCGTTGAAATCTACCAGCTCAATCATAGCCATATCTGCAGCATCACCAGGTCTGAAACCAGTTTTGATGATTCTTGTATAACCGCCGTTTCTTTCAGCGATTTTTGGTGCTACAGTTCTGAAAAGTTCAGTTACAGCTTCTTTACTTTGCAGATAAGAGAAAACTGTTCTTCTATTGTGAGTGGTGTCTTCTTTTGCTTTTGTTAAAAGTGGCTCAACATATACTCTCAAAGCTTTCGCTTTAGCTACAGTGGTGTTGATTCTTTTATGCTCAATAAGAGAACAAGCCATATTGGAAAGCATAGCCTTTCTGTGTGGCGCAGTTCTTCCCAGGTGATTTATTTTTTTACCGTGTCTCATTGTTTATTATTTATCAGCATCTAATTTATATTTCGCAACGTCGAAACCGAAGTTCAGACCTTTTGAATGCACTAATTCTTCTAATTCTGTTAAAGATTTCTTACCGAAATTTCTGAACTTCATCAAGTCAGACTTGCTGTAAGAAACCAGTTCGCCAAGAGTTTCCACTTCAGCAGCCTTCAAACAGTTCAGGGCTCTTACGGAAAGGTCCATATCTGCAAGTTTAGACTTCAGAAGCTGTCTTGTGTGTAAAGTTTCCTCATCGTACTGAATGGATGCCTTTACGGCTTCTGTCTCCAGAGTGATTCTTTCGTCAGAGAAAAGCATGAAATGATAGATCAAAATCTTTGAAGCCTCAGTAAGAGCGTTCTGTGGAGTGATTGACCCGTCAGTTTCGATATCCAGTATTAATTTCTCGTAGTCTGTTTTTTGCTCTACACGGTAGTTTTCAATAGAATACTGTACTTTTTTGATCGGCGTAAAGATGGAATCAATGGCAATGGTTCCAAGTGGAGCATTGTTTGATTTGTTCTGTTCGGAAGGAACATAACCTCTACCTTTCTCAATATTGAAAGTAATCTCGAAGTTTACGTCTTTGGTGATATTGGCAATTACAAGGTCGCCGTTCAACACCTCGAAACCGTTCATAGATTTCCCAAGGTCAGCAGCAGTTACCTGATTTTGCCCTGAAACTTTAGCAACAACCTGTTCGTTGGCCTGGTTTTCAGATTTAGCTTTAAGACGAAGTTGTTTCAAGTTCAGGATGATCTCGGTTACATCTTCGATCACGCCCGGAATTGTAGAAAACTCGTGCTCTACACCTTCAATTTTGATAGATGAAATAGCATATCCTTCAAGAGAAGAAAGTAGTACTCTTCTCAAAGCATTACCGATAGTAAGCCCAAAACCTGGCTCTAATGGTCTGAATTCGAACTGACCTTTAAAATCATCAGAATTTAAAAGAATTACTTTATCGGGTTTTATGAATTGTAAAATTGCCATATTGTGGGTTGAGCAAAAAATTGGTTTATTATTTATTGTATAACTCTACGATGAATTGTTCCTTGATGTCTTCAGGGATCTGAATTCGTTCAGGAACCGCTACAAATGTACACTCCTTCTTCTCGTCGTTATACTGCAGCCATTCGTAGGTTGATTTTGAAGCTAATGAATCAGCAATAACTTCAAGAGATTTTGATTTCTCTCTGATCGCGATTACGTCACCAGCTTTCAGTAAATAAGATGGGATATTTACCAGTTCCCCGTTCACAGTGATATGTCTGTGAGAAACCAATTGTCTTGCACCAGCTCTTGTTTTAGCAAAACCCGCTCTGTATACGACATTGTCAAGTCTTGATTCGCAAAGCTGCAATAGGATTTCACCGGTTACGCCAGAAGCTCTGGAAGCTTTTTCGTATAGGTTAGCAAACTGTCTTTCCAGGATACCGTAGGTATATTTAGCTTTTTGCTTTTCAGCAAGCTGGTTTGCGTACTCTGATTTTTTAGCACCTCTTCTTTTGTTCGGCCCGTGCTGTCCCGGTGGTTGGTTTTTTCTTCTCTCGAAGTTCTTGTCGTCTCCGTAGATTGCCGCACCAAATTTACGTGCAATCTTTGTTTTAGGTCCAATATATCTTGCCATAATTTTCTAAGGATTATAGATTATAGATTCTAGATTTTAGATTTTACAATAATAAACCGATGATTTAAAATTTAAAATTTAAAATTTAAAATTCTAATTTATTATACTCTTCTTCTTTTTGGTGGTCTACATCCGTTGTGCGGCATTGGAGTCACGTCAACGATTTCACTAACTTCGATTCCTGAGTTGTGGATGGATCTGATGGCAGATTCTCTACCCTGGCCAGGTCCTTTTACAAACACCTTTACTCTTCTAAGGCCCGCTTCGTGAGCTACAGCAGAGCAATTTTCCGCAGCCATCTGTGCTGCGAATGGAGTATTCTTTTTAGATCCTCTGAATCCCATTTTACCGGCAGATGACCAAGAGATAACTTCTCCGTTTTTATTTGTCAAAGAAATAATAATATTGTTGAAAGACGCCTGGATGTGTGCTTCACCAATCGCTTCCACTTTTACTTTTCTTTTTTTAACTACTTTAGTTTGTTTTGCCATTATTTAATAATTCTAAAGATTATTTACTTGCTTTCTTTTTATTAGCAACAGTTTTTCTTCTTCCTTTACGGGTTCTAGAATTGTTTTTAGTTCTTTGGCCTCTTAAAGGTAATCCCAGTCTGTGACGTATTCCTCGTTGGCATCCTATGTCCATCAGACGTTTGATGTTCAATTGAACCTCTGAACGCAATTCACCTTCAACTTTGATGTTTTCAGTGATGTAGTTTCTGATAGCAGCCAATTCATCGTCATTCCATTCGTTGACTTTCTTGTCTTCGCTGATACCGGCAGCTTTCAGGATTTGGGAAGCTGTGCTTCTTCCAACTCCGTAGATGTAAGTTAAACCGATAACGCCTCTTTTGTTTTTTGGTAAATCAATACCTGAAATTCTCGCCATAATTTAATTTTAGCCTTGTCTTTGTTTAAATTTTGGGTTTTTCTTGTTGATTACAAAGAGAACGCCTTTACGACGAACGATTTTGCAATCAGCACTTCTTTTTTTAATAGATGCTCTAACTTTCATTTGTTTTGGTTTTAGCAATCGGCATTAGGCCTTTTGCATTATAATTAAAAGTGTTCTTTTAAATTGAATTAGTATCTAAAAGTGATTCTCCCTTTGGTTAAATCATAGGGAGACATTTCAAGCCTTACTTTATCTCCTGGTAAGAGCTTAATGTAATGCATTCTCATTTTACCTGAAATATGGGCGATCAGTACGTGCCCGTTTTCCAGTTCTACACGGAACATGGCGTTTGAAAGTGCTTCCACGATCACGCCATCCTGTTCAATATGTTTCTGTTTAGCCATTTAAATCCTTAAAAGTTTGATGTTCTAGATAATTTAGACTGCATCAATCCATCATAATGATGATTCAGAAGATAAGTATTGATCTGCTGTACGGTATCAAGAATTACGCCCACCATAATCAACAGTGAGGTACCCCCGAAAAACAGCGCAAACCTATCAGTCTGAACCAGAGTTCCGTATACAAGTGCCGGAAGGACTGCAAAGATAGCTAAAAATATTGAACCCGGCAAAGTTATTTTAGACAGTATATCATCCAGATAATCAGCCGTTTCCTTACCTGGTCTTACTTTCGGGATCAAACCGCCGTTCCTTTTCAGGTCGTCTGCCATCTGATTTACCGGAATTGTAATTGCAGTATAGAAGAATGTAAATACAATAATCAATATCGCAAACAGCACATTGTACTGCCAGCTGAATACATTCTTGAAACCTGCCAAAAATGTATTGGACTCATCTACTTTCGTCAATAGACCTGGTACGAACATCAGTGCCTGCGCGAAGATAATCGGCATAACACCTGCAGCATTCACCTTCAGCGGGATCCACTGTCTTGCACCCTGCATAAGGTTTCTGTTTACACCACCTCTTGCCTGTGCTCTGCTCACGTACTGAATCGGGATTTTTCGCACCGCGACAGAAAGCAGTATACCCAACAATACCACAAGCATCCAGAATAAAACTTCAACCAAAACCATGATGGTTCCCGCGCCGCCTTTACCTGTTTGCGTAGTAACTTCGTGTACAAAAGCTGTAGGGAGGTCCGCAAGGATACCCACCATAATCAGGATTGAGATACCGTTGCCAATACCTTTATCTGTAATTTTCTCACCCAGCCACATTGCAAATACAGAACCTGCAACCAAGATCACAATACTCGGAAGCCAGAACATAATTGAACTCGGCTCTACATAGTATGCAGACTGAAACTGGCCGTAAGGCAGGAACATCTGGGTGATGGAGGTAAGGTATGAAGGTGCCTGCACCAAACACACCGCGATGGTAAGCCATCTGGTAATCTGGTTCAGGGTATTTCTTCCGCTTTCACCGTCTTTCTGCAGTTTCTGCAGATACGGGATTGCCATACCCATCAGCTGCACGATGATAGAAGCAGAGATGTAAGGCATGATACCCAACGCCATGATCGACGCACGGCTGAAAGCACCACCTGTAAAAGAAGAAAGCAAACCAAGAAGTCCTGCTCCCTGTTTGCTGCCCCCCTGATTTTGGTAAATTTCCAAAAGGTTCCCTACCTCTGCCATGTTGATGGCGGGTAGGGAAATATAAGATGCGAATCTATACACCAGGATAATCCCCAGGGTAAAAAGGATTTTCTCCCTCAATTCCTTAAGACTCCAAATGTTTTTAATTGTTTGTATAAATTCTTTCATTTCGTCAATAAAGATTAAAGAGTAATTGCTTTACCTCCTGCTTTAGAAATAAGTTCCTCTGCAGATTTCGTGAATTTATCAGCAGTGATTGAAACACCAGATTTCAATTCGCCTCTACCCATAATTTTCACGATATCGTTTTTAGATGCCAAACCGTTTTCTACCAAAACTTCTTTAGTGATGTCACCTGAAATTCCTTTGGTATCGATTAGGTTTTGGATGGTATCTAAATTGATTCCTCTAAATTCTTTTCTGTTGATGTTGTTGAAACCGAATTTAGGCAATCTTCTTTGTAAAGGCATCTGTCCACCCTCGAAACCGATTTTCTGAGAGTAACCGGATCTGGATTTCTGACCTTTGTGCCCTTTTGTGGAAGTACCGCCTTTACCGCTTCCCTGTCCTCTTCCAATTCTCTTGGAATTGTGAGTAGAACCTACAGCTGGCTGTATATTGTTTAACTTCATTTTTTTTAAATTTAATTAGTTTTCCTGAACTTCTACTAAGTGTCTTACTGCTGCTACCATTCCCAACACAGCGGGAGTAGCTTCGTGCTCTACTACTTGGTGCAATTTCTTTAAACCTAAAGCTTCAAGAGTTTTCTTCTGGGTTTTAGTTCTCCCAATAGCACTTCTTACCTGTTTTACTTTAATTGTTGCCATTTGTCCTGAAACTTATTTTAGTGTTTAAAAACTTTGTCTAGTGATACACCTCTCATTCTTGCAATTTCCTCAGGAGTTCTGATATCCAATAACGCTTTGAAAGTAGCTTTCACCATGTTATGTGGGTTTGAAGATCCTTTAGATTTTGTAAGAATATCTTTGATACCTGCAGATTCTACAACGATACGTACGGTGTTACCTGCGATAACTCCGGTACCGTGAGATGCTGGTCTCATGAATACATCAGCACCACCAAATCTTGCAGAAGTTTCGTGGTAAATAGTTCCGTCTTTAGTAATTGGAACTCTAACTAAATTTTTCTTTGCATCTTCTACCGCCTTGGAGATAGCAGTTGCAACTTCTTTAGATTTACCAAGTCCGTAACCGATCACGCCAGCCTCGTCACCAACCACTACGATTGCTGAAAATCCGAAAGCACGGCCCCCTTTGGTTACTTTGGTTACTCTGTTTACAGCTACGAGACGATCTTTAAGTTCTAATCCTCCCGGTTTTACTTTTTCGATATTATCTAGTCCTAACATATATTTTTAATTTTAGATTATAAATTTTAGATTTTAGATTAATTCTTCTTCTTCAATTTATAATGTCGTTAATCATTTATAATTTAAAATCTATAATTTAAAATTTCAAACCGCCTTCTCTCGCACCGTCAGCAAGAGCTTTTACTCTGCCGTGGTATACGAAACCGTTTCTGTCGAACACTACATTTTCAATACCTGCAGCTTTAGCTTTTTCAGCGATTGCCTTACCCACTTCAACAGAGATATCCACTTTACTTCCTGTTGCATTCAAAGCTCTTGAAGAAGCTGATGCAAGGGTTTTACCTTCTTTATCGTCGATCAACTGTGCGTAAATTTCCTTATTACTCTTATAGACAGATAATCTTGGCAATTCAGCAGAGCCGGAGATTTTCCCTCTAACTCTTCTTTTGATTCTGTTTCTTTTTTCTAATTTATTCAGTGCCATTTTCTTAAAATTTATTAAGCAGATTTACCAGCTTTACGTCTCACATTTTCACCAACGAATCTCACACCTTTACCTTTGTATGGTTCTGGTTTTCTGAATGATCTGATTTTCGCAGTCACCATTCCAAGAAGTTGCTTGTCGTGTGAAGACAGAGTAATAATTGGGTTTTTACCTTTTTCAGTCAATGTATCTACTTTTACTTCAGCTGGAAGTTCCAGTAAGATACCGTGGGAGAAACCTAGAGCCAACTCAAGTTTCTGTCCTGAGTGTGATGCTCTGTAACCTACCCCTACAAGTTCAAGCTTGTTTTCGAAGCCTTCGGATGTACCAACAACCATGTTGTTGATCAGCGCTCTGTACAATCCGTGAAGCGCTTTATGCTGCTTAGAGTCAGAGGGACGGTTTACTGTAAGTTCGCCATCTTTCTGCTCCAGCGTAATTCCTTCAGTAAGGGTTTGGGTAAGTTCACCCTTTGGTCCTTTTACAGTTACTACCCCGTTGTTTTCGGTAATGGTAACTCCTGCCGGAACTGTTATAATTGCTTTACCAATTCTTGACATTTTCCTTATTTTAAAAAATTAATAAACATAGCAGATTACTTCACCGCCAACATTTTCATTTTTCGCCTGCTTACCTGTCATCACACCTTTGGATGTAGAGATAATAGCGATACCTAAACCGTTCAGTACTCTTGGGAGTTCTGCAGAACCTGCGTAGTATCTCAAACCAGGTCTTGAAGCTCTCTGGATTGATTTGATGGCAGGCTTACCGGTTAGTTTGTCATACTTCAAAGCGATTTTGATGTTCCCTTGCACAGCGTTGTCTTCAAACTTATAGTTTGTAATGTAACCCTGGTCAAATAGAATTTTCGTAATCTCCTTTTTGATTTTCGATGCAGGAATTTCCACCACTTTGTGGCCTGCGCTTTGTGCGTTCCTTACTCTTGTCAGGAAATCTGAAATTGGATCTGTTACCATTTTTCTTTTTTGTTGTTATTGGTTGATGACAGATAGTTTTGAGAGCCGGGATCCGAGACACGAGAATCAAGACGAAAATCTTGGCTCTCGGTTCTGGATTCTTTTATCTTCAACTTTTCTGTCCAGATTAGTTAATAATTATTACCAACTTGCTTTTTTAACTCCAGGGATAAGGCCTGCGTTTGCCATTTCACGGAACGTTACTCTGGAAATACCGAAGGTTCTCATATATCCTCTTGGTCTTCCTGTAAGCTTGCATCTGTTGTGCAGTCTTACAGGTGAAGCGTTTTTAGGCAGCTTTTGCAGGGCTTCGTAATCTCCGGCTTCTTTCAAAGCTTTTCTTTTCTCTGCGTATTTAGCAACCATTGCTTCTCTTTTGCGCTCACGCGCTTTCATTGATTCTTTAGCCATTCTTAATTCTTTTTAAATGGTAAACCGAAGTGAGTTAATAATGCTTTAGCTTCTTTATCAGTTTTAGCTGAAGTTACGAAAGTGATATCCATACCCTGGATTTTCTTCACTTTGTCGATCACGATTTCAGGGAAAATAATTTGCTCGGTAATACCAAGGTTGTAGTTTCCTCTACCATCGAATCCTTCTGCCTTGATCCCAGAGAAATCTCTGATTCGCGGAAGTGCTGATGAAGTAAGCCTGTCTAAGAACTCATACATTCTGTCTGCTCTTAGGGTTACTCTGGCGCCTACCGGCATACCTTTTCTAAGTTTGAAGGCTGCTTCGTCTTTTTTAGATAAAGTACCTACTGCTTTCTGGCCGGTAATTGCTGTTAATTCTTCCACTGCGTAGTCTACAATTTTCTTGTCGGCTGTAGCAGCTCCCAAACCTTGAGACACAACGATTTTCTCTAATTTAGGTACCTGCATTACAGATTTGTACCCAAATTCTTCCATCATTGCAGGAACAATTTTCTCTTTGTATATTTTTTTAGGTCTTGCTATAAATTCCATTGTCTTTTACAATTAAAGGTTTTTACCGGTTGTTTTAGCAACTCTTACTTTTTTGTCACCTTCCATCTTGTAACCTACTTTTGTAGCTTTACCTTCTGCATCCATAAGGGACACGTTGGAAATATGGATAGAAGCCTCTTTTTCTACGATACCACCCTGTGGGTTTGAGGCTGAAGGCTTCACGTGTTTTTTCACTACGTTTACACCTGCAACGATTACTCTAGGGTCTTTTCCTTCTTTTTTGATTACTTCAAGAACTTCGCCTTTGGTACCTTTATTTTTTCCGGTAGTAACGATTACGTTATCTCCTCTTTTAATTTTAACTTTTGTCATTGTCTTAAAATTTTTAAAAATTAAAGTACTTCCGGAGCCAATGAAATTACTTTCATATATTCCTTGTCTCTCAATTCTCTTGCAACCGGTCCGAATACACGGGTACCTCTCATTTCGCCTGCTGCATTAAGAAGAACGCAAGCATTGTCGTCGAACTTGATGTATGAACCATCTTTTCTTCTTACTGCTTTTTTAGTTCTTACTACTACGGCTTTGGATACCTGTCCTTTCTTTGCGTTTCCTGATGGTGTAGAATCCTTGATAGTCACTACGATTTTATCACCAACTGAAGCATATCTTCTTCTGGTACCTCCCAGAACTCTGATTACCAATACTTCTTTAGCACCAGTATTATCAGCAACTTTTAATCTTGATTCGGTCTGTAACATTACTTAGCTTTTTCAATGATTCTTACTAATCTCCATCTCTTATTTTTGCTCAAAGGTCTGGTTTCCTGGATCAGGACTGTATCGCCTTCGCTGCACTCGTTGTTCTCATCGTGTGCGGTATATTTTTTCGTCTTCAATACGAATTTACCGTACATCGGGTGTTTCATTCTCATTGTTTCACTAACAACAATAGTTTTTTCCATTTTGTTGCTGGAAACAACTCCGATTCTTTCTTTTCTTAAATTTCTTTCCATTGTAAATGAAATTATTGTTTGTTAGTTAACTCTGTATTTAGTCTTGCGATTGTCTTCCTCAAATCTCTGATCTGAATTGGGTTTTCTACAGGGCTGATCTTGTGGGCTAATTTCAGTTTCGTGTATTCAGCCTTCAGTTCAGCAAGTTTGTTCTGTAGATCGCCTGCGCTTAAATTTTTGATGTCTGCGTTTTTCATTGTATCAAAGATTATTCAGGTTTTACAAAATCGTTAGCCACTACAAATTTGGTCACTACCGGTAATTTCTGTGCAGCAAGCCTTAGAGCTTCTTTTGCTACTTCGTAAGGCACTCCGCCTACTTCGAACATAATTTTACCTGGTTTTACTACAGCTACCCAGTATTCCACGGCACCTTTACCTTTACCCATCCTTACTTCGGCTGGTTTTTTGGTAATTGGCTTATCCGGGAAGATTTTGATCCACAGCTGACCTTCTCTTTTCATATATCTCGTAGCGGCGATACGTGCAGCTTCGATCTGTCTTGCGGTGATCCACGCTCCGTCAATTGCTTTGATGCCGAAAGTTCCATACGCAAGTTGTGCTCCCCTCTGCGCATTTCCTTTCATCTTCATCTTGTGAACACGACGGAATTTGGTTCTTTTTGGTTGTAACATAATCTTTTAGATGTTAGATGTTAGATGTTAGATGTTAGATAATTTTAAATCAGTTCTTGTAACGGAAGTTCTAATTTCTAATTTCTCGTTTCTAACTTCTGATTAATTATTGTTATTGTTTCTTCTTGGTCTTCTTTCGCCTCTTTCAGCTCTCTCTCCTCTCTCGCTTCTTCCGCCCTGAGATTTTTTCTGCTGCTGGCCTACAAGTGGTGTAAGTTCTCTTTTACCGTAAACTTCACCTTTCATAATCCAAACTTTCACACCAAGTTTACCATACTGTGTTAAAGCTTCACCGATGTGGTAATCGATATCTGCTCTGAAGGTGGACAATGGAATTCTTCCTTCTTTGAAAGATTCGCTTCTTGCCATCTCTGCCCCGTTCAAACGTCCGGATACCATTACTTTGATACCTTCAGCGCCCATTCTCATTGTAGAAGCCATTGCCATCTTTACAGCTCTTCTGTAAGAGATTCTGTTTTCAATCTGTTTTGCAATGCTGTCTGCTACTAAAACTGCATCAAGCTCAGGTCTCTTGATTTCGAAAATGTTGATCTGAACATCCTTACCGGTAAGTTTCTTCAACTCTTCTTTTAATTTATCAACTTCCTGTCCGCCTTTACCGATGATCAGTCCCGGTCTTGCAGTAGTGATGGTTACGGTTACTAACTTCAGAGTTCTTTCGATAAAAATTCTGGAAACTCCGCCTTTAGATAATCTAGCTTCAAGGTATCTTCTGATTTTGTAGTCTTCCGCGATTCTGTCTCCATAATCGTTTCCGCCAAACCAGTTAGAATCCCATCCTCTGATGATACCTAATCTGTTACCAATTGGATTTGTCTTCTGTCCCATACCTTGAATTAATTTTCTTTATTACCTAGGATTAGTGTAACGTGGTTTGACCTTTTTCTGATTCTGTAACCTCTACCCTGTGGTGCTGGTCTCAGTCTCTTCAATTGTCTTGCACTGTCTACATATATTTCTTTTACGATAAGGTTTGCTTCTTCGATATCCGCACCTTCGTTTTTCGCCTGCCAGTTTGCCATAGCGGAAAGAAGGAGCTTCTCTAATTTGTTTGAAGCTTCTTTCTTAGAATATTTAAGAATGTAAAGCGCCTTATCTACGTTTTCTCCTCTGATGATGTCAGCAACAAGCCTCATTTTTCTAGGAGAAGAAGGGCAGTCGTTCAGACGGGCTTTTACCACGTCTCTGTTTGCTTCTTTTCTGGCGATTGCGCTATCCTGTTTTCTTGATCCCATAATGATTATCTGCTTCCTTTATTTTTGTTACCACCGTGACCTCTGAAAGATCTTGTCGGAGAAAATTCGCCTAACTTGTGACCTACCATGTTTTCTGTAACGTATACAGGGATAAAAGATTTCCCGTTGTGTACTGCGATGGTTTGTCCTACGAAGTCCGGAGAGATCATTGATGCTCTGGACCAAGTTTTAATTACTGTCTTTTTACCAGACTCTACATTTGCCTGAACCTTCTTATCTAAAGTATGATGAATGAATGGTCCTTTTTTAAGTGATCTTGCCATAATTATTTTCTTTTAGATACGATGTAACGGTTAGACACTTTATTTTTCTTTCTGGTTTTGTAACCTTTAGCCGGTTTACCGTTTCTAGATCTTGGGTGACCTCCTGATGAACGGCCTTCACCACCACCCATTGGGTGATCAACCGGGTTCATTACTACCGCTCTTGTTCTCGGCCTTCTGCCCAACCATCTGCTTCTACCTGCTTTACCTGAAACAGTAAGCTGGTGGTCTGAGTTGGATACAGAACCAATCATAGCGATACATTCCGTAAGGATCATTCTGGATTCACCTGAAGGTAATTTCACGATTGCGTATTTACCGTCTCTTGAAGTCAACTGAGCTGAAGAACCTGCAGATCTTGCCAAAATGGCACCTTGTCCAGGCTTCATTTCGATACAAGAGATTACAGTACCCAACGGAATGTTTTTCAGTTTCATTGCGTTACCTACGTTTGGTTCAGCAGTTTCAGAAGAGATTACTTTCTGGTCTACTTTGATACCGTTTGGAGCGATGATGTATCTCTTCTCTCCATCCGCATATTCTAATAGAGCGATGAAAGCAGTTCTGTTTGGATCGTACTCTACAGTTTTTACCGTAGCTTCAACATCGAATTTGTTTCTCTTGAAGTCGATAATTCTGTATTTCTTTTTGTGTCCACCTCCGGTGTAACGCATGGTCATTTTACCAGTTTGGTTACGTCCACCTGACTTTTTAATACCAACCGTGAGGGATTTCTCCGGCTTGTTGGTAGTAATTTCCTCAAAGTTGTTTACAACTCTGAATCTCTGTCCCGGGGTGATAGGTTTTAATTTTCTAACAGACATTACTATTGTTTATATTATTATTTGTTCAAAGTTCAATATTCAACGTTTCAAGTTGAATTATACTGAAAAGATGTCGATTACTTCTCCTTCTGCAAGGGTAATCACTGCTTTTTTCAGTTTGTTGGTCTTACCAACCTGAAGTCCTTTTTTAGTATACTTCGCAGAAACCTTAGGCGCATAAATCATGGTTCTAACGTCTGCTACTTTAACACCGTAAGCTTCTTCTACCGCGTTCTTGATCTGGATTTTATTCGCTTTGGTATCTACCAAGAAAGAATAAGCACCGCGGAGATCCGTAAGGTAGTTGGCTTTTTCTGAAATTACTGGTTTAATAATAACTGACATGATTTATTTCTTTAGATTTTCCTGGAATTTTTCTACTGCACCTTCGAAGAAAACAATCTCACCAGCGTTTACTAGATCGTATGAGCTGATCTCGTTGTAGTTCAACACTCTTGTCTTAGGCAAGTTTCTTGAAGATAAATATACATTCTTATTAGCTTCCGGAAGGATGAACAATGATTTTTTGCCGTTCAGTTCCAATGCGTTCAATACGCTGATGAAATCTTTTGTTTTAGGCGCGTTCAGGCTCATATCTTCTAATACTCTGATGCTGTTGTCTCTCATTTTTTGAGAAAGCACAGATTTTTTGGCTAATCTCTTAAGCGCTTTGTTAAGCTTGAATCTGTAGTCTCTTGGCTTAGGACCGAATACTCTACCCCCGCCTTTGAATACCGGAGACTTGATATCCCCGTATCTTGCAGAACCAGAACCTTTTTGCTTCTTAAGTTTCTTGGTAGAAGCGGTGATTTCGCTTCTTTCTTTTGATTTATGAGTTCCCTGTCTCTGTGCAGCCAGGTACTGTTTCACTTCTAGGTAAACCGCGTGTTGGTTTGGCTCGATTCCGAAAACTGAGTCATCGAAAGTAACTTTTCTTCCGGTTTCTTTTCCTGTGTTGTTTAATACTACTAGTTCCATCTTCTTACAATTACATATGAATTTTTAGCTCCCGGAACAGCACCTTTTACTACTAAAAGATTTTGTTCTTCATCTACCTTTAACACCTGAAGGTTCTGCACAGTTACCTGCTTACCGCCCATTCTGCCGGCCATACGAAGACCTTTGAAAACCCTTGAAGGGTCAGATCCCGCACCGATTGAACCCGGAGCTCTTAATCTGTTGTGCTGACCGTGGGTCTGCTGCATTACACCTCCAAAGTTGTGTCTTTTTACAACACCCTGGAAACCTTTACCTTTAGATGTTCCTGTTACGTCAACATATTCTCCTTCAGAGAAAAGGTCAACTTTTACTTCATCCCCTACTTTCAAATGATCAAATCCGTGGTGGAATTCAACCAATTTAGCTTTAGGAGCAGAACCAGCCTTCTTGAAGTGGCCGGCTAACGCTTTACCAACGTTCTTCTCACTCTTGTCATCGAAACCCAACTGAAAGCCTACATAGCCATCGTTTTCTACGGTTCTGACCTGTAAAACCGAGCATGGACCAGCCTGAATAACTGTACAAGGAATATTCTTCCCGTTTTCGTCAAACAGAGAGGTCATACCGATTTTTTTACCAATAATACCTGACATTATTTAATATATAGTTATTGTTACACTTGTTTCATCTTGGTTTTGAAGTGATTTCTACATCACAGTTAGGCACACTTCGCCCCTAAAATGAGTGTGCAAATTTAGGAATAATTTCTGAACTGGCAAATAATGTTTAGAAAATATTTTGATTTTTAAAGGCTTACGGAATTTTTATAAATTTAACCGATGAAAAAAATTTTTCTCCTTCTTTCTCTTTCCATTCTTTTCTCCTGCAAGGAAGAAAACCATCCCTACACTTTCTACTACTGGAAAACCAAACTCGCCCTAAACGCAATAGAAAACAGGGCTTTAGAAAAAGCTGCGACACCTTATATATATGTCCGCTTTTTTGATGTGGATAAAGTTGGCGCAAAGTTTCAGCCGGTAGCGGTGATCACCAAGGACAACACTTTCAAAACCGCCAAACAGACTGTTCCGGTGATTTTCATTACCAACCGCACATTTTTGAATATCAAACCGGAAGAAATTACTTTTCTCGCTAAAAGCATTTCAGATCTAATTGAGAAAAAGAAATCCGATTATCAATTAAAAACCAGCAACGAAATCCAGATCGACTGCGACTGGACCGCAGGAACGCGCGATGATTATTTTAGATTCTTGAATGAACTAAAGAAAACTTCGGGAAAAGAAATAACTTCCACGCTGCGGCTTCACCAAGTGCGCGACCGAAAAGTGATGGGCGTGCCGCCGGTTTCAAAAGTTTACCTGATGTGTTACTCCACCTCTTCACCGTTGGAAAATTCTGACAAAAATTCAATTCTGGATGTTCCGCTGCTTAAAAACTATCTTTCAAAACTGGAAAGCTATCAAGTAAATAATATCGCTGTGGCGTTACCCATTTATTCGTGGGGAATTGTGACCAACCATGCCGGAAAGCATAAACTGATTAATGCGCTTTCAAAAAAGGATCTGGAACGCCCGGAATTTAAAAAAATTACTGAAAATGAAATTGAAATTCGGAAAGACGGCTTCTATTTTGGAAATTTCCTTAACAAAGGTTTCAGGATAAAGGTTGAGGAAATATCTGAAAATCAGCTAAAAGAGGTAATGAAGTTCCTGGATAAAAAAATTAAGAATTATGAAATAGTTTATTATCAGCTTGATAGTAAATTTGTTGACCGAATATTTTTAAAAGACTGAAGCTTCAGTGAACCGGAAAACTTCGGGAACCCTGTAATATTTTTTTTCACGGAGCTGCCGAATACAAAATTTTATAACAAAGGAACAAAAACATAACAATTATGAAAAAAATACTGTTTTCAGCCGCTGTCATCTTGCTTTACAGCCAAAATATAAAAGCCTGTGGATGGTACGATCCGGATTATGAATATTTCAACCTGTTTACCCAATCAATTATAAAAGATAAAACTTATCTGCCGTTTCTGCTCACCTACTCCAACCGCTTCTATGGGCACGAACATTATGAAATTCCGGACGAGAATATAGAAACCTGGCAGAAATTTTTTGGTAATAAATTACATTACCAGGAAACTAAAAACCTGATTTACAAAATTCCGATGAGCGACCTGAATGCTTATAAAAAAGGAAACTCCTCTAACCCGATCCTCGCTAAATTAGGCACATACCAAAATAATTATGAGGCTATAGATTATCTGATTGAGGCAAAATACCTGGAACCTTATATGCAGATTAATTACGTGGAAAGCCCGGATTCGTTTTACTACCGCGAAAATGAAAATCCAAAAAATGCCACACTGCTGGATTATAATAAAACAGTCTCCGCACTGACCTCGCTTTACAATGCGGCAAAAAATCCTGAAATCAAGCTGCGGTACGGTTATCAGCTCGTACGTTTTAATCATTATACCAGAAATTATCCACAGGCTGTGGAAGCCTTTTCGAAATATGTGGAGCCGCTCAATTTAAAAAGCTCGCCTTACTTCTGGGCTTTGGATCAACTGGCTGGGGCGCAGCGCGGGCTGAACAGGGGTAAGGAAGCCAACTGGAATTTCTTCAAAGTTTTCATCAACAGCAAAAGCCGCCGAGAAAGTGCTTTTACTTCAATGAAACTTTCCGACAGCGCTTCATTCAAAAATATAATGGATCTATCAAAAACTCCCGAAGAAAAAAACATGGCCTATTTTCTTCTGGCGTACGACGGTTTCAACAATCCGCTGCCGATGATGGAGAAAATGAATGAAGTGGATCCTAACTCGGAAATGCTGAAAGTAATGGCGGCAAGAGCCATCAACCAACTGGAGAGAAGTTATCTGAAGGTTTATTATCCCAATGAAGATACGCCTCAAAATCAATCCATTCAGGAAAAAAATTCAACAGCGCAAACTTCAGAAAATAAAGCTCCGGAAGCTAAAAATGAAAGTTTTTGGGATAAGATTTCAAACTTTTTCAGAAATCTTTTCGGTTCGAAAAAAGAGAACAAAGCCAGCGAAAGAAACAATAACCAAAGCGACAAAGACCTGCTGAAGAACCCTAACCGAATTCCTTTCTACACCGAAGAACAAGCGTGGGTCAACTATAAAGAAACGACCGTGAACTTCATCGACGACCTTGAAAAATTCATTGAAAAAACCAAGGACAAATCACCTGATGAATTTTGGCAGATTGCTGATGCCTATGTGAAGTTTCTGAATAAAAATCATTCTGAAAGCAGCAAAATATTAAACGAGATAAAAACTCAGAATCCTGAGTACGCTGAACAGATCAACCGGATGAAAATGCTGAACGAGATTGTTTCGCAACCGAAGATCACACCCGAATTTGAAGATACCCTTTATAAAAAATACGCTTCCTTTTTTAGCGAACAGGACAAAAAGGACAGCACGGTTACAGACCAGTTTTATTATCCCAAACCTTCAACTTCAGATTTCCTGAAGGATGTTTTGGCCAACCGGTATTTTCTGCAGGGTGAAGATGCCAAGTCGTACCTGATGAACAACAAACTGTCGTTTCTGCAGTACAGCCCGGATTCAAAACTGGTGAAAAGTGTGGAAGATTTCTACAGGAAGCCGAATAAAAATGCCTTTGAACAACTTATCGCAAAAAATCTGGATGATGTAGGAAATAAAGATGCGTTCTTCAATCTGATTTATGGCGACCGTGAAATGAAGCTGGCCAATTTTGAAAAAGCAAAAGAATATTATCAAAAAGTCACGAATTTCAGCGGCATCCCACGAGTATATTACGACTGGGACGGCTCGAAGGAATCCATCAGTCCCTTAGTTTACGAAGAAGGAAATTATAACGGATTCAAAAATATTTCAAGTTTGGTTTTTGGCCACAATGTTTGGGAAAGTTTTGAAAGCCCGAAAGAAGTGAGCATGAAGGCAGAAAACCTGACCGCGTTCCCGTTCATTAAATCAAATATGAATAAACTGGAATTGGCTGATGCACTGATTCAGCTTAAAAAAATGAGTACCGGAAACGATGCAACGGCTGCAAAAGCCAGTCAGCTGATCGGTAATCTGATGTACAACACTTCAGTTTTGGGATATTTCAGGGAACTGTTTGTGATGGATATCGACAATTCCAACGGTGGAAAATTTAATTTCTGGGCTCCGGAACAGCCTTACCAATATTATTACAAGAATTTTATGGATCAAAATTTTGTGAAGCCCGACAATTTCGACCTGGCGATAAATTACTATCAAAAAGCTCTGAATCTTACCACTGATAAAGAAGAGAAGGCGAGAATTCTCTTCCAGATGGCGAGTGCTGAGCAGGGGAAATACTATCAGTATGAGGCACAGCAGCCGGGAATTCCTTATGACGACAAAGACTGGGAGAAAAAACAGGAAACACGTGATGCCAACTTAGCCGCAACTAAAAACCAGAAGTACAGAACTTATTTTACCCAATTGAAAAATGGCTATGCCGACACGGAAACCGCGCGGCACCTGATGGGAAGCTGTTCGTATTTTGGATATTTTATGAAGAGAAAATAGCTTTTACAAAAAACCCTTTCAATGACTGAGAGGGTTTTATTTATCTTCATCGTCGATCTGTTGCTGAATCTGCTGGTTTCTTAGTTTGTGTTCGTGGTTGTCTTCGGCGGCATCTATGGAATGCGATTGGTGCAGATCGGTATCTTCTTCGGCAAGATCCGAGAGTTTTTGGTAGTAGCGGTGTAGTTTGTCGAGTTCTTTTTCGGTTAAATCTTCAATATCTACAATGCGGTTGCTGGCTTTTTCGTGGGCAGCGATCAGCTCATTCAGTTTAATCTGTATGGCTTTGGAATCTTTATTCTGTCCCTTCTGAATCAGGAAAACCATCAGGAAAGTCACAATGGTAGTTCCTGTATTAATGACCAGCTGCCAGGTTTCAGAGAAATTGAAAAAAGGTCCGGAAATGGCCCAAACCAAAATGAGCGCTACCGCAATGATAAATGCCGCGGGGCTTCCGGTCGCAGTGGTAGCCCAATTGGAAAACCTTTCGAAAAAATTCTGATTTTCGCTTGACATGATTGATTTTTAATTTTAAAAAAACGCCATACAATGAATGTATGCGTTTTCCGAGTTATTAGAACAAAATACTTAGTTTTTATTTAATCCATAAATCACCTTTTTCTATTGGATTGTCATGCTCCTCTCTCCACTTTTCAAAATTCTTGACAATTCTTTTTTCAGTTTCTTTTTGAGGAATTTCTTTTCCATTATATGAAACCTTTACTCCAATATTCCTATTTTCTAACTTTAATCTTTTATTTCTGTAAGAAATTGCTGGATCTAAAATTATTCTTGATTTAACATCCCTTTCCTGCTTACTAGTTGATAAATTAGTGGCTGGTAATTTGGTTATAACAAGTTGATCCTTTTTTGTAATTCCTTTCATTAAAAAACGATAATCTTCATCTATTGAATATATTTCTATTATTAAACCTGGTAGACCTGAAAATTTATACGGACCATCTTGAAACGGAATATCAATAGTATACCAAGCCTCCCAAATACGGTTACCAAATATGATTTTTGCTTTTTTACAATTGAAATCTTCAATTCTTTTATTATCTTCTAACAACTGCCATTTACTGTTGTCAAATATATAATTAATACTGTATAAATCATCTACAATAGATTCGTATTTAATAAAACTCTCCTTTTCAAAATTTTTATAAATACTAAAATTTAAAGAATTTTCTTCGTTTAAGGAGGTGAAAAAAGAGCTTTTTTTTTGTGTATCAAATCTCAAAACATAGTTATCCTTCAATTTTAATGAATCATTTAGTCTTGGCTTATAAACGATTTCATATACAGCTTCATATTGTTGAGAATAAATATGTAGAGAATAAAAACAAACGATTAAAGATATTAAAAAATTCATTTTTCCCATTCAAATAATTTTTCTAATCCATCCCGGTTTTGGGATTTGTTAATAGAATTATTTTTCACCTCATCCTGAATATAAATTGATGGATACTTTAATTTTGGATATTCCACATATGATAGAAAATTATTATTAACCTCAAGAGCTTCGACTGGATTTCTAATTTCAGATTCACTTTTTTCTATTTTTTGTAATGTCCACCGAAAAAGGTTATCCTCATCATAAATTTCATATGCAAGTCCTGGAAAATTGGCAAACTTCCATGGCGCAGCCTTAATTTTACTATAAGGATCGTGCCAAATAACATATTTTCTTCCTCTAAATAAAACTTCAGCTTTATATAGTTTTATGTTATTTATTAATTTACTTTCATTTTTTATTTCATAGTCCATAACGGGAATACTATCTTTAAATATATATTTTTTTCCATTTATTTCATCACCAATAGTAAAAGCATTAGGCTTATTTGAAAATAATACGTATTTATAACTCGACCTATCAATTAATGAAAAAGCTCCTGCGTTAACTTTAGTATCAATTTGATTTACAATTCCAAATTGAACTGTATAAAGACTCTTTTCTTTATTATCTACAATCAAGGATGCAGGAAATGTAAATTCATCATTAAACAAAAGATTTTTCACTTTGTATTCATATGAAATATTCCATGTTTGTCCATTGAATAACGTGATTATTATTAATAAAAATAATGTTATTATTTTTTTCATATTCCAAAACTTTAAAAAAATAGTGATTAAAAATATTAATCACGATAATTATACTATTTCACTTCTGAAACCGGAGTTCCTATTTCCAATTGAAATATAATGCTTCTACCTTTAGCATCACAAGCTTCTTGAGAATCTGCATAGCCACCCCAAATACCAACAAGTGTGGAAGAACCGTCAGCGTTTCTACGATAAACAGTCACTTCACAATAACCTCCACTCATGTTGATGTTTGTTTCAAAATTTTGCTTTTTCACTTTTGCAATTTCAACACGATGGTTGGCACTCATCAAACCAGCAACTCCTAATGTTGCCACCAATAATAATTTTTTCATAATAAAAAGTTTTTAATGTTAGTGGCATAAAACTAAAACTAAAACTAAAACTATGCAAGTTTTTTATCAAAAAAATCAAATTTTAGCATATAAACACACATTTGTTTGATAATTTACAATTTTTTGAATTATCACAAAAAATCCGCTCTCTTTCGAGAACGGATTTGTTATCATAGCAAAGTATTTTGTTTCCGCAGAAAAACTTCCGACTTCCGTCTTCCGTCCTCCCACTTCATCATCACACTTTAATTTCTACGTCTACTCCTGAAGGAAGCTCAAGCTTCATCAGAGCATCTACAGTTTTAGAAGAAGAAGAGTAGATATCCATCAATCTCTTGTGTGCAGAAAGTTGGAACTGCTCTCTTGCCTTCTTGTTTACGTGCGGTGAACGAAGAACTGTGAAGATTCTTTTGTTCGTAGGCAAAGGTATTGGACCGTTTACTACCGCTCCGGTTGACTTTACCGTCTTTACGATTTTCTCAGCAGATTTATCTACCAAATTGTAATCGTAAGATTTTAGTTTTATTCTGATTCTTTGTGACATTTCAAAAATTTTAAAAATTACCCTTTAGCCTTAGCAATTACATCTTCAGCGATGTTCTGTGGAGCTGCTTCATATTTTTCGAATTCCATCGAAGAAGTTGCTCTACCTGAAGAAAGTGTTCTAAGCGAAGTTACATAACCAAACATTTCAGAAAGCGGAACGAAAGCTTTGATTACTTTAGCGTTGTTTCTGTCGTCCATACCGTTTACGGTTCCTCTTCTTCTGTTAAGGTCGCCTACGATATCACCCATGTATTCTTCCGGAGTTACGACTTCCAGCTTCATGATTGGTTCCATGATCACTGCTTTTGCTTTTTTACCGGATTCCTTGAAGCCCATTTTGGCAGCAAGTTCGAAAGACAGCTGGTCAGAGTCCACCGCGTGGAAAGATCCGTCTTTAAGGGTAACTTTCATGGAATCTACTTCGAAACCAGCCAAAGGACCGTTTTTCATAGATTCTTTGAAACCTTTTTCTACGGAAGGGATAAATTCTTTCGGAATGTTACCACCTTTAATCTCGTTGATGAATTCAAGACCCTGTTTTCCTTCATCTGCAGGACCGATTTCGAAAACGATATCTGCAAACTTACCACGACCACCGGATTGCTTTTTGTAAACCTCTCTGTGGTTTGCAACCGTCGTAAGAGCTTCTTTGTATTCTACCTGAGGCTGTCCCTGGTTTACTTCAACCTTGAACTCTCTCCTCATACGGTCCACAATAATGTCGAGGTGAAGCTCACCCATACCGGAGATGATCGTTTGTCCTGAAGCTTCGTCAGTTTTCACCTGGAAAGTTGGATCCTCTTCAGCCAGTTTTGCCAAAGCGTTACCCATTTTATCCTGGTCTGCCTTAGTTTTAGGCTCTACTGCGATACCGATTACCGGATCCGGGAATACCATAGACTCCAGAACGATTGGGCTTTTCTCGTCGCAAAGGGTATCTCCTGTTTTGATATCTTTAAAACCTACAGCTGCACCGATGTCACCTGCTTCGATATATTCAATTGGTTCCTGCTTGTTGGCGTGCATCTGGAAGATACGCGAGATTCTTTCTCTGCTGTTTGATCTTGTGTTCAAAACATAAGAACCTGCATCCAGTCTTCCTGAGTATGCTCTGAAGAATGCCAAACGTCCAACGAACGGGTCTGTTGCAATTTTGAATGCCAGAGCTGCAAAAGGCTCGTCCACAGATGGTTTTCTTGAAACTGGCTCATCAGTTTTTGGATTGGTACCATCGATCGCTTCTTTATCCATTGGAGAAGGAAGGTAACGGCAAACCGCATCCAGCATAAACTGTACACCTTTATTTTTGAATGAAGATCCGCAAGTCATCGGGATGATGCTCATGTCCAAAGTAGCGGCTCTCAAAGCAGTGTGAATTTCTTCTTCTGTGATAGAGTTTTCGTCCTCCATATACTTTTCAAGAAGATTTTCGTCGTACGCTGCAATTTCTTCAATCAGCTGACCTCTGAATTGTTTTACTTCGTCCGCCATTTCTGCCGGGATATCTACGATGTCGAAGGTAGAACCGTGGTTTTCCTCGTGCCAAACCATCGCACGGTTTTTCACCAAATCTACCACACCTTTGAAATCTGCTTCGTCACCGATTGGAAGAACGATTGGAACTGCATTAGAACCCAACATTTCTTTTACCTGCTTACAAACATTCAGGAAGTCAGCACCCTGACGGTCCATTTTGTTTACGAAGCCCATACGCGGAACTTTGTAATTGTCTGCAAGTCTCCAGTTGGTTTCAGACTGTGGTTCTACACCGTCTACCGCGGAGAAAAGGAATACCAGTCCGTCCAGTACACGGAGCGAACGGTTTACCTCTACGGTAAAGTCCACGTGTCCCGGTGTATCGATGATATTGAAATGGTAGTTTTTAGCATCTGGAAGCGGCTTGCCCTGTTCGGTTGGGAATTTCCAGTCTACAGTTACCGCAGCAGAAGTAATGGTAATTCCTCTTTCTGCCTCCTGCTCCATCCAGTCGGTTGTAGCGCCACCTTCGTGGGTTTCACCGATTTTGTGGTTTTTACCGGAGTAAAAAAGGATACGTTCTGTAGTAGTGGTTTTTCCCGCATCAATGTGTGCAGCAATACCGATATTTCTTGTAAGTTTAAGGTCTCTTGCCATTTCAGATTAGAATTTGAAGTGTGAGAAAGCCTTGTTAGCTTCCGCCATTTTGTGAGTATCAGATTTTTTCTTGAAAGCAGCACCTTCTTCTTTTGAAGCGGCGATAATCTCAGCAGCTAATTTAAGCGCCATAGATTTGTCGTTTCTGGCTTTCGCATATTTGATTAACCATTTCATTGCCATAGAGATTTTTCTGTCGGCCCTGATCGGCATTGGGATTTGGAAGTTAGCACCACCTACTCTTCTCGAACGTACTTCTACGTGCGGCATAACGTTGGTTAGGGCATCTTTCCAGATTTCAAGTGATGATTTTTCGTTATCACCTTTTTTGTTTTCTACGACATCAAGTGCATCGTAGAAAATCTTGAATGCGATTGACTTCTTACCGTCAAGCATCAGGTTATTTACGAATCTCGTTACCAGTTGATCATTAAATTTCGGATCCGGTAACAACGGTCTTTTTTTCGCTTTCGTTTTTCTCATTGTTTCGTTTCTTAATAATTAATGATTACTTTTTCTTACCTGTTGGTGCAGCTTGTCCTGGTTTTGGTCTCTTAGCTCCATACTTGGATCTTCTCTGAGTTCTTCCATTCACACCTGCAGTGTCTAAGGCACCTCTTACAATGTGATAACGTACTCCCGGTAGGTCTTTCACCCTTCCGCCACGTACCAATACTATCGAGTGCTCCTGAAGATTGTGTCCTTCGCCCGGGATATAAGCGTTGACTTCTTTACCGTTAGAAAGTCTTACCCTAGCCACTTTTCTTAGTGCAGAGTTAGGTTTCTTCGGTGTAGTAGTATATACTCTCGTACATACACCTCGTCTTTGTGGACAGCTTTCAAGGGCAGCCGATTTGCTCTTCTTGGCAAGTGTGGCTCTTCCTTTTCTAACTAATTGTTGAATAGTAGGCATATAATGCTTTTTATTTTAGGCTGCAAAAGTAAGGATTTTTTTTTATTCCACAATATCAACACCTTAAATATTTTTTAATTCAAATTGATAGCATCAAGCACTGGTTATGATAAACCACCAAAATGAAATATTGATTTTATCGATTGTATTTGTTCTTCGCAATAGATAAGCATGATTACATTTGCACCAAATAAAATACTATTATGAACAATTCTAACATTATCGGACTAAATGAAAAAGACTGTCAAAAAATCGCAGAAAAACTTAACGTACTTATAGCCAACTATTCCATATTTTACCAAAACACCCGCGGTGCTCACTGGAATATCAAAGGCGACCAGTTCTTTACCCTTCATCCAAAATTTGAAGAACTGTACAACAATCTGGTCCTGAAAATTGATGAAATCGCCGAAAGAATTCTCACCTTAGGCGCAACACCCAACCATAACTATTCTGATTATCTGAAACTTTCAACCATTAAAGAAAGCAAAGAAGTGTCAGACGGAACCAAATTCGTAGAAAACATTCTTGATTCTTTCAAAACCATTATCAGCCTTCAAAGAGAACTTTTAGATATCACTGAAGAAGCCGGGGACGAAGGCACCAACTCGCAAATGAGCGACTACATCACCGAACAGGAAAAAGAAATTTGGATGTACAACGCTTACCTCGGAAAATAGCACAATATATATATGGTATAAATCAAATCGCTCATTTCGGGCGATTTTTTTTATCTTTAATCTAAATTTTTAAAATGTCACAAGTACGGCTCCACTCCATCCTCGATAACGATTTCTATAAAATAACCATGCAGAACGCCGTGGTGAAACTTTTCCCAAAACAACGCGTAAAGTACGGGTTCATCAACCGTGGGAAACATCATTTCCCGGAAGGCTTCGATACAGAGCTCCGAAAAGCCGTCAGCGCAATGGCGGAACTGAAACTTACCAAAGCCGAAAAAGAATACCTGCGCGTCACCTGTCCGTATATCGATTTACCTTATCTCGATTTTTTGGAAGGCTATCACTACGATCCTTCTGAGGTACACATCAAACAAAACGGGAACGATATTGAAGTCTGGGTTGAAGGCCTTTGGTACCGCACCATTCTATGGGAAGTACCGCTTCTCGCCCTTATTTCCGAGCTGCATTATGAAATGAACCATATGGAGCGCGACAATAACGAAGAAGTGATGCGCAACACCCTTGAAAAATCAGAAAAACTGAATCAGCTTGGCGTTACTTTCGCAGAATTCGGGACACGAAGACGGCATTCCTATAAAGTTCACGATCTGGTAGTGGAAGCCTTGGTAAAAAATCAAAATTCCAAATTCATTGGCAGCTCCAACGTACATTTTGCGATGAAATACGGCATAAAACCTATCGGAACCCACGCTCACGAATGGTTTATGTTTCACGCAGCAGAATATGGTTTCAAAATGGCCAACGAGCTCGCACTCGAGCATTGGGTGGATGTGTACCGTGGCGATTTAGGCGTTGCACTTTCGGATACTTATACAACGGATGTTTTCTTCCAGCAGTTTGACAAGAAATTCGCAAAACTCTTCGACGGCGTTCGGCACGACAGCGGCGATCCACTCGAATTTACCGATAAGACCATTGCCCATTATCAGAATAACGGTATCAATCCTCTGTTTAAATATATCATTTTTTCTGACGGTTTGAATCTTGAAAAAGTGGAAGAAATCACCAGTTACTGCAAAGGTAAAATCGGCATTTCATTCGGAATTGGCACCAATCTCACCAATGATGTGGGCCTGAAACCCATGAACATCGTAATGAAACTCATCGGTGTGCAGGCAGACAACGGTGACTGGATCCCAACCGTAAAACTCTCCGACGAACGCGGCAAATACACCGGCGATCCAAAAATGATCGAGCTGGCAAAAGAATTTTTAAGAATTGAAAATTAAAAATATGCCCGACCTGATTTTACATATTGCAATAGCGTCAGTACCTTTCCTTCTAATATTTATTCGTAGGAAGATTTCCACACCCAACTACTTGATCTTCTTTTTAATCGTCTTAGTTTTAGGAGCAACTGCAGCCTATTTCAGCCAAAAACTGTACGGAGCGAAACAGACGGCATTAGGAAATAATATCGACATCGGAAGCCTTTTAATCGTAGGGTGGTCGATTCTGCTGTACGTCATCATCTTACCGATTTTTATTTTTTATAAATCTAAAAATCAATGAAAAAAAAGTTGTTCATTCCTTACATCTTTTGCTGCATCAATTCCTAGACACTTTGAAATACCATGAAAAAACTGCAAAAAGAAAATCCGTAAATTTTTTACTAAATATTTTATGCGGATAAAATCTGTAAAATCTGCACGAGATAATCCGTATTTTTGAAAAATGGAAACCACCTCTCTTATTATAGGACTTGTTTTCGGTGCCGTTCTCGGTGCCCTTATTTTATATTTTGCCTTGAAATCATCCAGTGTTCCTCGAAAGGATTATGATGAAATCAATCAGAATTTTATCCGCTCCAGTTCAGATCTTGAAAATTATAAGCAAAAAATTTCGACTCTTGAAAGCTCAGTTCTTCAGGAAAAAGAAACCAATGTGCGACAAACCGAGGTGCTAAATCAACTGCAGAATGATATGGCAAGAATTAATGCTTTGAACGAAAGCCAAAACCAGCAAATCAGCAGGCAAAACGAGATCAACAACAGGCAAACTGTTGAGTTAAAAGAACTTCAAATAGAAAAACAGAATTTAATTGCTTTAAAATCTGAACTTTCAGCCCAAAACGAAAATCTGCAGAAACTTCTCGATTCCCAAAAAGAAGAAATCGAAAAAATGCAGGAAGTTGCAAAAGTAGAATTTCAAAATCTTGCGAATAAAATCCTGGAGGAAAAAACCGAAAAATTTACTGAACAGAATCAGCAAAACCTGAAAACCATTCTGGAACCGTTTCAGGAAAAAATCGTGGAACTTAAAAATAAGGTCAACGAAACTTATGACAAAGAATCCAAGGAACGGTTTTCTCTGGGACAAAAAGTGCGTGAACTTGCGGAACTGAACCAGCAGATTTCTGAAGACGCCAAAAAACTCACCCGCGCGCTGAAAGGAGAAAGCAAAACCCAGGGAAACTGGGGCGAAATGATTTTGGAAAGCATTCTGGAAAAATCCGGCCTGGTAAAAGGCCGCGAGTATTTCCTGGAACATCAGCTGAAGGACGAGGATAATAAAGTGCTTTTCTCAGAATTCTCCGGGAAGAAAATGCGTCCCGACGCTGTAGTAAAATATCCCGACGAAAGAAATGTAATTATCGACTCCAAAGTTTCCCTCACCGCCTTCACCGAGCTGGTGGACGAAACCGACAGTGAAGTTTACCAAATGAAGCTCAACCAGCATTTGAATTCGGTGAAAAACCATATCACCCAACTTTCGCAAAAAGCCTATGACGATTACGGCAAATCACTGGATTTCGTCATGATGTTCATCCCAAGCGAACCGGCGTATATCGCAGCGATGCAGGCCGATCAGAATCTGTGGAATTTCGCTTACGAGAGAAGGATTTTACTTTTAAACCCAAGCAATTTAATCACATCACTGAAGCTTATTGCGGACCTTTGGAAGCGCGAATACCAAAATCGCAATTCGATGGAAATTGCGGAACGCGGCGCCAAGCTCTACGACAAATTTGTAAGTTTTGTTGAGAACCTCGAGAAAGTTGGAAAAAATATCGATCAGGCAAAAAATTCCTATTCAGAAGCCTACAAACAACTGTACGACGGCCGGGATAACCTGATTACTCAAACCCAGAAAATGAAATCTCTCGGAATCAAAAACAAAAAGGAACTGCCGGCAAGTTTGATTGAAAATTCTAAAATTGAGATCGATTTTACCGAAGAAAAATGATGATTGAAAGTTTACAGAACGAGAAAATAAAAACCCTCACGCGACTTTTAACCAAAAATTCGGACCGCAAGAAAGCAGGAGTTTTCATCGTGGAAGGAAGGCAGGAAAATGAAAGGGCGCAAATTTTTGGTTTTGAGCCGACCGAATTTTTCATCTGTGAAAAGATTTTTGACGGGAAAGTTCCGCAAGGAAAAATCAATTATGTCTCAGAAAAAATTTACGGAAAAATCGCCTACCGTGGAACTTCCGAAGGCATCATTGGCATTTATAAAACTAAAGAAAATAATCTCCACAATTTTCAGCCTAAAGAAAATGCATCAGTCATTGTGGTTGAAAGTGTCGAAAAACCGGGAAATCTCGGTGCCATTTTGAGAAGTTGCGAGGCTTTTGGAATCGATGCCCTCGTCGTGACCGATGCAAAAGTTGATTTCTACAATCCCAATGTTATCCGCTCCAGCGTTGGTTGCCTTTTCGGAATGAATGTGTTTCAAACATCCAATGAGGAATTATACGATTTCCTGCAAAAAAATAAGTTTAGTATTTACACGACTATTATGGCTGAAAATGCTGAGATGCTGAGTGAAAGAGATTTCACCAAAAAAGCAGCAGTGTTATTTGGGACAGAGCATTCCGGCCTATCTGAATTTTGGAAAGGAAAAGGAGAAAACACCCTGATCCCTATGTCGGGAACCATAGATTCATTGAATCTGAGCAATGCCGTCGCCATTACCTGCTATGAAATCCTGAGGCAGCGCCTTTAAAAGAGCATAAAAAAACCGTCCCAAAGTAGACTGCACCCAAAAGTTTAGACAAAATTAAACAATATTCTCAAAGGAAAGAGTTCGGTACTGTACCGGACTCTTTCCTTTGAGATTGAGTCTTATTCTATCATTGTTGTAATAGTGAATGTACTTCACTATTTCCATCTTAAGTTCCTGAATGGAACCAAACTTTCTGGTATAAAACATTTCTGATTTTATTGTTCCAAAAAAGTTTTCTATCACCGCATTGTCCAAACAGTTTCCTTTTCTGGACATACTTTGAATAATACCTTTTTCTTTTAACAAGTTTTGGTAATGTTTCATTTGATACTGCCAACCTTGATCAGAATGTAGAATGATGTTTTGTGTAGATTTTACTTTTCTGAATGATTTCTTTAGCATCCTGATGATTTGGCTAAACACAGGTCTTTCAGATAGGTCAAAACTGACAATTTCACCATTAAATAAATCGATGATTGGAGATAGGTAAAGTTTATTACCCGATACATTAAACTCTGTAACATCAGTTGCCCATTTCTGATTAGGAGTGTCCGATTTGAAATTCCTCTGTAGAACATTGGGCGCAATTTTCCCTTGCTCTCCCTTGTAAGATTTATATTTCTTCACTCGGATAATACTCTTTAAACCTAATATTTTCATAAGTCGTAAAACAGTTTTGTGATTAATCAAAATTCCTTTTTCTTTCAAAAGCAAAGTAATTCTTCTATAGCCCAACCTTCCTTTGTGACGATGATAAATCTGCTTAATCATTTCTTTTATTTCCGCATATTTATCTTTCATTTGAAATCGTTTTTGATAGTAATAAAAACTGCTTCTTGCCATCGATGTACAATGCAGCAGTACTGCTAAATCAAAGTCCTGCCTTAACTCTTCGATGGCTTTGGATTTTTCCTTTCCTGAATTAAGGCGTCTAACTTTTTTAAAATGGCGTTCTCGGCTTCTAAATAATAAATCCTCTCCAACAGTTCTTCCTCCCTTGTTAAGGGTTTGCCTGTTTTCTTTTTTTTTCGCTTGTAATTACTCATGGTTTTAGGTCTTCCCCTGGGTCTGTTTTCTAAACCTAAAATACCATTTTTTTTGTAATTACGCTGCCAACTAAGAATACTGGACTCCGCAGGAATATTAAACCTTCTCGACGCTTCTTTTAAACTTAAATTCTCTTTCTCAATTACTGATAAAATCTTTAATTTAAAATCTTTTGTGTAATGCGTATTGGAAAGCCGAACAAGTCCTGAAACTCCATAAAGTTCATAAAATTTTATCCATTTACGAACCAATGAACCACAAACTCCAATGCGTTTTCCTAAATCGTCTGTTCCAATGTCACCTTTGTGATATCTCTTTATAGCTTTTAATTTAAAGTCTACTGAATATTTACTTTTCCCCATAAAAAATGCCCCTAAAAAGTGTCTAACTTTTTGGGGGCAGTCCAAAGCAGGACGGTTATTTTTTTAACTGAATTACTAATTATTTAGCAGTTGCAGCAGCAGTTGAATCAGCAACAACTGCAGCACCAGTTGCAGCAGCCGCAGCAGAATCAGTAACAGCAGCCGTAGATGCAGTATCTACAACGTTAGCAGCAGAATCAACAACAGCAGCAGTAGAATCTACAGTACTTTCAGCTGCAGTTTCAGTTTCAGTTTTTTTACAAGCTACAAGAGCCAAAGCAGCGATAGCAGCCACGAATAATGATTTTTTCATAATAAATTTATTGTTTTAAAAGTTCTTTTCTCCTTAAGGCGTGCAAATATATATAAAATATTTACGCGAAGGGATCGTTTTTCAGAAAAAAACCGCTTCGCTGAGCGAAACGGTTCTATTTAATTGTGAGTACTAATTATTTAGTAGCTTCTTTTACAGCTTCTTTAGCATCTTTAGCAGCACCAGCAGCAGCGTCAGCAGCACCTTTAGCAGCATCAGCAGCACCAGCAGCAGCATCTTTAGCTACTTCAGCACCAGCAGCAGTTGTAGCAGCAGCAGCATCTTTAGCAGCGTCTACAGTAGCAGTAGCAGCAGAATCTACAACAGTAGCAGCAGAATCAGCAACAACAGCAGCAGAATCTACAGTAGCAGCAGCAGCTGAATCAGCAGGGTTAGCAGTTTCTACAGTTTCAGTTTTTTTACAAGCTACAAGAGCAAGAGCAGCGATACCTGCTACGAACAATGATTTTTTCATAATAAATAATTTAAATTTGTTTTGTTTATTTTCTTGTTTCACTTTTGTTCAATCATTTTGAACAGGACAAAGGTAGGGCGGTGAGAAAATTTGTGTTAGAAAATTAATTGTAATATCTTTGTAAAACCATTTTACAAAATAACATTATTGACAATCAACGTTTTAAACGTTTTTACATATTTTGGCAGATTTAGACTTACTACATTTTGAACAGCTGAAATCAGAGATTCAAACCAAATATCTGACGAATCATACCCCATCCAGTGAAGATATTTCTCATTGGAAAGGTATTGATATCATATATTTCCAGGAAGATTTGAGAAAAATCGCGAAAGGAAACATCAGCGAGAAGTCTTTTTACACCTATTTCAAGTCCACGCCGGCAACAAAACTTCCGAGGATAGACATACTCAATCTGCTGTCTGTTTATGCGGGCTACGCGTCATGGTACGATTTTAAAAAGAACCATCTTTTCGCAGATGAAATCCTGAGGGAACAGGAATCGGGTGAAGAAGTTCAGACAGCAGAAACCGAATCTGACCCGGGAAATGCCCAAAATCTGGCTTCTGATGGAAAAACAACGGGAAATGAGGCCGAAGAAATTCAATTAGAAGCCGTTTTACAAAACAACAGTACTGACAATCAGGAACATATTAAAAATGAAGATTTTTCGAACTTCTCCCAAAGTAAAGCAGAACCAAGGGTAAAAAAATTTGTAAAAAAGAACCTTTGGTATGGGATTTCTGGAATTTTAGCGCTTTTAGTTGGATTTCTAGGTTTAAAAGACCAGTTTATTTCAAAAAAATATTACTACACATTTATCGACGCGGACCGGAATTCAAAAATTAACGGTGATCTGCAGGTGAAAATTTTCAAGGAAAATGAGTCGCCTATCCTTTATACTGCAAAACCAAACGAACCTTTTGTCTATAAAAATCCAAGCTCAAAGACCTTGGTCATGGAAGTTTCATCGCCCTATTACAAAACAGACCGCATTGTCAGGAATCTGGAAACAGCTCCCGAAAGTGAAACCATAGAATTGAAGCCTAACGATTACGCCATTATGCTTTATTACTACTCCAATTCAAAGCAGGATATCAAACGTAAAAGGGAAAGGCTGAATTACCTGATCAGTGATAATGCCTTGATTTACCAGGTATACGATAATGACAAATATGGCGTGGAAACTTTGGACAAGCGGCGCTATATCACCTTAGTCACTACGCCGACTACATCTTTGAAAAACATGGAGGTTATTGATACCCAAATGGAAAAAGGTAAAATTGTATTAATAAAATTCAAAATCATCAGTAATGAAACACCATAATATCTTCTTCATATTGCTTATTGCAGTTTTTGCAGTAATCGCGTGTAAGAAAGAAGCTGAACTTTCCCTTGAAAGAGTGAAATACAACAATAATAAAACCACCTACCCGGAAACCAAAATGGACAGCGCGCAAGCTATAAACGCCATTACCAAGCAAAAAGTTCAGGAAGTGATTGACCTGTCGATATTGTACAGTTCCGGAAATCAGGACACTGAAATAGACACGGCTATGTACAGCCAGATTTTAGGATATTTCCACAAAGCGGATTCCACGACTTTGAAACCATTGCTGAGCGAACTCGACAGCCTGAAGGTAAAAAATGCACGGGTGAGCGATCTCGAAGTTTTCGAGAAAATTCATAAAAAGGATACGCTTAATTTTGCGAAATTCAATGTGGAATATTTTGATGCAAACAAAAAAGCAATCGCAACCAAACAGCGTGAAGCCCAATATATTCTGATGTCTGCGCCAAAGAAATTTAAAAAGGAATTTAAATTCTATTTCCTGAATTTTTACAACAAACCGTTGAACGACAGCACTTCCACCGGTGTTACAAGATAATCCAGCGGGATGTCATGCGGATTCAGATCTTCTACAACTTCATTTGGTGAGTAAAAGCCAACACCTACTTTTTTACATTTCCCGCTGATTTTCGCAAAAAAGCCGTCATAATAGCCTTTGCCAAACCCAACCCTGTTTCCGTGGGGATCACAGTAGAGCAGCGGTGTAATGATGTAATCAAAATCTGTCACACCGGCGTCTTCATCCGGCACAGTTTCAGCAATTCCCCAGGAATTTACCTCCATTTCTGTATTTTCGTCGAATGCCACAGCAATAATTTCATCATTAACTATTTTCGGAAGGTAAATCTGAATACCATTCTTCAGAAAATGCAAGATAAACAATTCGGTCTGTACCTCCTTGAACTTTGCAATGGAAATGAATATATGAATTTTCTGAAGTGGTTCAATTTCAAAGTTATCGACAAAATTTCTAAAAATCTTTTCAGAGAAAGACAAAACCTCATCATCTGACAAGGTTTTTCTCATTTCAAGATATTTTTTTCTGATTTCTTTTTTGGTCATCCTTTTTAAATTTCTTTTACTGAAATAATCTTCACCGGGCACGCTTTCGCAGCTTTCTCACAAGGTTCAAATGCATCAGGAAGCGGTGTTTTCAAAGTGAAAAACCCTTTCTTGTCGGTAGATTTCAATAATACGGATTTCCCGTCTTTCTTTGACATCCGGAAATACTCGGGCGCAAATTCTGCACAATAGTTGCAGCCGATGCATTTGTCGCGCTGTAATGTGATAATAACCATATAAATTCGAGATTCGAAATTTAAGTCACCATTGCTTTATGCCTGCACGATTTTGTACAGTTTATCCGAAGGTCTCACTCTGAATTGTGTTTTAAAGGTGATAACATCAGCCTTTGAAGCTTTTTCGGTCATTCCTTTTCCATCCACCATCAGTTCTGCAACTTCCATTTCCTGTGAACCGGTTGTAGGTCCCTGAATCAGGACTTTATCTCCCACATTTAGGTCATAGGCTTCAATCAGGAATTCTGCAATATTGGATTTTGGGTAAAAATGCCTTCCTTTTCCGATATAAATTTTCTTCTGGGTCGCGTTTGAACCCGGATTTGGTGACCATTCACCCAGTTCCTGCCCAAGATAATAGCCGCTCCAGAAACCTCTGTTATAAACGGTTTCCAACTGCTTCATCCATTCATCAACTTTTTCCTGAGAAAATGTTCCTTCTGCAATGGAATCAATTGCTTCCCGATAGCATTTGGTTACGGTGGCCACATACTCCGGCGCTCTTCCCCTGCCTTCCACTTTCAGGACTTTTACGCCTGCATCCACAATTTCATCTAAAAATCCGATGGTGCACAGATCTTTCGGCGACATCATATATTCATTGTCCAGCTCGATTTCAAAACCGGATTCCTGATCGATCACGGTATATTTCTTTCTGCAGTTCTGCTTGCACGCACCCCGGTTAGCAGAGGAATTATGAGAATGCAGACTGAGATAACACTTCCCGGAAACCGCCATACACAGTGCGCCGTGACCGAAGATTTCAATCTCAACCAAATTTCCGCTTGGGCCTTTGATCTGTTCGCGATCAATCTGGTCGCAGATTTTTTTGATCTGCGATATGGAAAGCTCGCGGCTCATCACCATCGTATCGGCGAACATCGCGTAAAATTTTACGGTTTCGATATTGGTAATATTGATCTGCGTGGAGATATGAACCTCCATCCCGATCTGCCTCGCGTAGGCAATCACCGCCTGATCCATAGCGATTACCGCCGTCAGATCCGCTGCTTTTGCTTTATCCAGAAGTGTTTTTATGATCGAAAGGTCATGGTCATAAATAATAGTGTTTAGGGTAAGATAAGTCCGTACTCCTTTTTCTTTACATCTCCTGGAAATTTCAGGAAGGTCATCAATGGTGAAATTCATGGAGGCGCGGGCCCTCATATTAAGCTGCTCCACACCGAAATAAACCGAATCAGCACCATTATCCAGAGCCGCCTGCAACGCAGTGAAATCACCTGCAGGAGCCATTAATTCTATTTTTCCGCTTTGCGTCATTTTTATTCTTGAAAATTTTTGCAAAGATAGGCTTTTTAAAATTCTGAATAATTGGACTTTTTATCGCACCGCTATCAGCCATATTGACAGGGAGATTCTGCTTAAAACTAAAGATTTTTGCGTTGTTTATTATAAAAACTTCTAAATTAGTACGATTCTTGTTAAATTATAGTTAAAAATGAAACAGTTGCATTTTATATAACACTTATTTAGCATTAAATTTGTTTACCCAAATATCAAATAACTGTTTAGTAAAAAAAAGAAAAAAAGAGATTATAAAATGAAGAATGAATTGAAAAAACTTTTACCTTACGCAATGGTTGGCGTGATTTCAGGCGCCACAGTTTTTGGAGGGATTAAATTCTCTGAGCGCAATAACGCCAACACTCAGGATTATTCCTACTTTACAAAAGCCAATGACACCAAATTTGCCGGAATGAATATGTCCGGGCTCGGTGAAGATTTTACTAAGGCCGCAAAAATGACGGTTCCTGCAGTAGTGACCATTAAAAATTATTCGAACCGCAGCGCTGGAAGATCAAGCGAGCAGGATATTTTCGAGTACTTCTTCGGGCAGCCGGGCAGACAACGCCAGCAGCAAAAGCCTGACAACATGCCTTCAGGAATGGGTTCCGGTGTCATTATTTCTCCGGATGGATATATTATTTCAAATAACCACGTTGTTGCTGGAGCGAGCAAACTTGAAGTCGTGCTGAACAACAGAAAGTCTTACATCGCAACTTTGGTTGGTACAGACCCAAACACAGACATTTCACTTTTAAAAATTGAAGAAAAAGGGCTACCTTACCTTAATTTCGCCAATTCAGATTTAGTGGAAGTTGGGCAATGGGTTCTAGCAGTAGGAAATCCGTTGGGTCTTAATTCAACGGCGACGGCAGGTATTATATCTGCAAAAGGCAGAGGAATTGGAATCCTTGGCAGCAAAGGCGAAGCCACAAATCCAATTGAAAGCTTCCTCCAAACCGATGCGGCGATTAATATGGGTAACTCCGGTGGTGCTTTGGTAAACACCAATGGCGATTTAATCGGAATTAACTCTGCCATTGCCTCACCAACAGGATATTACTCCGGTTATGGCTTTGCAGTGCCTTCTAATTTAGCAAGAAAAATTGTTGAGGACATCAAGAAATTCGGACTTGTACAGAGAGGTTTCCTCGGAGTAGGAACGCTTGACCTTTCAGATGACCAGCAAGTGGCACTATATAACAGAGAGTTTAAAACCAACCTTAAGCCGGGCAACGGCATGTATATCCGCGAAGTAACTGCAAACAGCGGTTCCGAAGATGCAGGCTTAAGAAAGGGTGATATCATCACAAAAATAGACAGTACTCCGATTACGGATTTTGCAGATCTTTCACTGGCGATCGGCAGTAAAAGGCCTGGTGACGCTGTGAACGTGACTTTTTTAAGAAACGGGGCCGAGAAGACTGTAAGAGTTGTACTGAAAGACCAGAAAGGTGGTATTTCTGCGAGAACAAGAGCCGACCTGACCGTGAGCGAAAAAATTGGTGGAGAGTTTCAGCCACTAAGCGAAAATTTCAAAACTAGATACGGGCTGAACAGCGGCGTGTTAGCGAGGAACGTCATTGATGGTGGCGAACTTTCTAAAATCGGCATCGTAGACAATTACATCATTATGGAAATAAACGGCAAGCCTGTAAATTCACAGAAAGATGTAGAAAAAATCCTGAACGGATTCAATGGAAACGTACAAATCAAGTATGTGGATGAGTACGGAAGAATTTATACACAAGGCTTCAGAATGCCAAACTAAAATATTTAATTTATAAAAAAGTAAAGAAGCCGTCTCACAACTGTGAAAACGGCTTTTTTGTGTTTTTTCTCGAGCTCTTGGTGGAGAGGTTTCCGTTTTAGACCATTCTCAGCCCAGATTACTTGGTTTTAAGACAGGTTGTTTTTTATTTGTTTATTTTCTCTGCGATTTTCCGTTTCCGGTTTCTTTCATAAATTACTTCAGTAATTTTACCGCCAAGCCAGGCAAAAGGAAAAAACGTAAGGAAAATACTGATTTTATAAAACGTTGGATGATAAGGGAAAATGATGATGTCGAGCATGGCGCAGAACAGCAGAATGAAGCCAATTAAAATCGCATAGGCAACTTTTGCATATTTGACGATCATCGCAGTAGCAACGCCACCAACAGACGCCCCAATCCCCGAAAGAAATAAGAGAAACACCCAAAAAGCAGTATTATTCCGCATCGAAAACAGGAACTTTTCCCAGTTCTGAAATGGCGAAAATTTTTCATAAGTCATCCAGTCCGGATTGATCCTGATCCCAACAGAAATGATAAGCCCGGCTACAGCCAGACCCACAATTACGCCTAAAGTGTTCCTTAAAAAATTCATCAATAACTAAAACTGATGAGCGATCATAGAAATTTCGATGTCAACATTTTTTGGAAGGCACGAAACCTGAACCGTTTCCCGCGCAGGGAAATTTTCGGCATCGAGGTAAGACGCATAAATATCGTTCATTACCGCAAAATCATCCATATTTTTCAGAAAGATTGTTGACTTCACTACATTTTTAAAACTCAAACCGGCTTCGCTCAAAATCGCTTCAAGGTTTTTCATAACCTGATGAGTTGCTTTTTCGATGCCTTCAGCAAGTTTCCCCGTAGAGGGTTCCACAGGAATCTGCCCGGAAATATAAAGGATCCCATTTGCAAAATTTGCCTGTGCATAAGGTCCGATTGCAGCCGGAGCGTTGGTAGTAGAGATAATTTTTTTCACGATACCGATATTTTTTTATCCAACAAATATAATACTATGTTTACGATCTTAAAAATTAGAATTTTGCACCCGGATCAGTGAAGCTTCGGTCCTTATATTTAATCGCATCGCGCAGGATATTCGCCTTGATTCCGATATAAAAATCATACACCTTGTACTGGCCGAACGGCACCCAGTTGAAATCTATGATAAAACTCCTCTGGTCCCGATGAAAACCCAATCTGGTGTACGCCAGTTTTTTAGTAATGAAATCGTAGTGCGTGCTACCGTTGATATTCCAGAATGGTGTAAGCTTTAAGCTGCCGTCGATTCCTACAGATGCAACTTTGTTCCCGAATCTCGTCATCCCTTTTGTATAGGCATAATTGGCATTAAGATTGAGCGACCACGGTTGTGAGAAATGTGCATAGTTATAATTATCAAAATAATAATTCTCATTTCGGATCTCACCCCGGGTGTTGTAAAGCTCTTCCGGTTTCTTTTTATCTTTATTGAACAGCGCATCGCTTAAAGGCACGGCAAACTGCACATTGAATCCCTGAAGATTGAATTTTCCGAAATTTTCAGTTCTTGTTCCCACACCCAACTCATTGTAAACCGTCTCATACGGATCGATGACCAAACTGGAATTTAAACTCACCTTACCGTCCAGTAACGAGGTTTGGCCATTCACGCTGATCATTGACCATTTGTGGTCTTTGGCTGCGAAGTTATAACCACCGGCAATATTGAGACTTTCGAAAAGTTTTACTTTTTTAATTCCCGTGGAGTCCTGCTTTGAGCGGACTTTCATCTCGATATTATTGCCGATGCTGTAAGTGAGCGCTCCAACCATTCCGGCACTTGGGGCACCGAAAATGCCGCCGTCGAATATGGAATATGGCGTCAGCTGCCCATTGGCATCGTAATAATTTCTGAAATAACCCCATTTCGATTCTCCGAAATCGGGCTGATAGGTAAAACCAATGCTTGGCGTCACCATGTGGCGAACCCGTTCAATCAGTGCGCCTTTCCGGAAATTGAGCATTCCGTAAAGTGTCGTTTGCAGGCTCGCATTGGTAGAAAAGGTTGAAAATCCTGCTATTTTTTTATTGTAAACATTTTCCACCTCGTTCGTTACGGGATTATAATTCCTGGTCAAAGTCTTAGTCGTTAAAACATTATTGGCCTGCGCCGAGACGGAAAAAGTGAAATATTTTGCTAAAGTTGTATTGGTACCGAGAGAAATATTGTTTTGTAAGCCGGTTTGCAGATTGTCCCACATTTGGGCCTTAAACATATCGCGCTCCTTCACATTACTTACAAAATTTGAGAAATTAAGACCGGTGTTAACGGTGATGTTCTCAAGCAAGCCTTCCCTGATGCCGCCGTTTCTTGGTTTGAAAAGATAAAACTGATTAATGGCGACGTTCATCTGTGGTAAACGAAGATTTACGGTATTATCCGCAAAATTCTGCGAATAGGAGGCTGCTCCTGTAATCGTTACAGGTAATGTAAGGAAACGTTTTGTAGCACTGATGGTAGAGTTCTGCTGTGTATTCAGAACCCTCTGGTTAAAGATATGGTTGTTGTTGATCGTGTTGTTGTAAAACTTATTGCTCACGATATCCACGGATGCTGAAAAATTGAAATACGGATTTGCTTTTGAGTCCTGCTGATGCCGCCAGCCGATGCGGTAGGTTGAAGATTTGCTGTAATCATCCAGGCCTTTGATTCCCCGAACCGTCGTTCCGACTTCTGAATTAAAATTACCGTTATACCGGTAATTCTTCTTGTAATTGACTTCCGGTCGGATGTTCCAGCTTCCTTTGGTAAAGAAATCAATCAAAACCTTCACGTCAAAATGTTCACCGATAGGCTGATAATATCCCAAACCATTCAGAAAAAATCCGACATCCTGCTTTTCCCCAAAGCTCGGAATAAGGATCCCCGCAGTCCTTTTATCAGAAAAAGGCAAGATCCCGAAAGGAAGCGCCAAAGGTGTAGGAACACGCTCAATGTACATCTGAACAGGGCCGGTGATTACCTGCGACTTATTTTTCCCTTTAATAAGTTTGATATTTGGAGCGAGCAGATAGTAATCCGCAATGGTATCTTTTTTCTTGATAAAGTACTCATCGGTGGTGTACTTACCCCGGCGCATAAAGAACACCGAGTCATTCACTTTCTTTGTTTTCTCAGCCACGATTACGCCTTCGCTTTCCTCTGTTCTGGCATTGTAGGCGATCGCCTGTTTGGTTTTATAATTAAAGTCGAAATAATCTGTTTCGTACTTTTTGCCGGCCTGTTCTGTAATTACGGGTTCTGTAACCCTTCCCTTTTCATCCTGCTTTCCGCGGGCGAATACCTTACCGGTACTCCAGTCGATTGAGATGTAATCTGCCATGATTTTCATATCCTGGTAAGTGACTACCGCATTTTTATTGAGGTAAGTCATCTTCTTTGGCGGATCTGTCCGCTGAAAATCTGATGTAAATTCTACGATATCCCGGAGTTGCTCGTTGGCTGCAATTACGGTATCCTTTTGGGAAACAGATGTGGTAACCCTCTCATTTTTAGGCAAATTTTGAGCATTTAATATTGCTAAAAAATTGTTAAAAATTAGGATAATTAAAATTTGTAATATATTTTTGAAGCCGATTTTGATTCGCTTTATATTAATTAATAATGGGCTCAAAATTAATTATTTTTACTTAAATAATGAATACTGATATTAAAACTCCAACTTTCACCAAATATTTTACCCTTGCGTTCTTGCTCCTTTTTATTTTTGGGGGCGCCCAGAAAAAATTTACTATTGTACTCGATGCCGGACACGGCGGAAGTGACCACGGCTCCAACAGAAGTTATCCCGATATTGGCTACATTGCCGAGAAAGACATCACGCTTTCAGTAACATTAAAAGTAGGCCGTATGCTGGAAAAAGATAAAGATTTCAAGGTGATATACACGAGAAAGACCGACGTTTATCCATCACTTACAGAGCGTACTGATTTGGCTAACAGAAGCAAAGCCGATTTGTTTGTATCCATCCACGTCAATGCCAATACAAAAACCTCCCCTTACGGAACAGAAACCTATTTGCTGGGGGTAGCTCAAAATAACACCAACCTGAACGTGGCCAAAGCAGAGAACGAGGTGATTTATCTCGATGCTCAGGACCGCCAGAGATTTGCATCTTACGATCCTACTTCACCGGAATCTCTGATTGCGCTGAAGCTTCAGCAGGCCCGCTACCGTGAGGCCAGCACTATTCTGGCTGGGTTTATAGAAGACCAGTTCGCCAATAAAGACAAAAGGCTTTCCCGTGGTGTAAAACAGGAAAACTTCCACGTTCTCCGGATGAATGCGATGCCTTCCGTTCTGGTGGAAATGGGATTTATAAGCAATTATGATGAGGCACATTATCTTGCATCAGAAATTGGGCAAAACGAGATTTCTGAGAGCATCTACAACGGAATTATGAGCTATAAAAAAGCTTATGACCGCAGAGGAGGTTCTGTAGCCGCAACCCCGGCACCCGAAAAGCCGGCAGAACAGCCACTGAAAAACGATTTCAGGATTTTGCTGATGAGCTCACCAAGCAAATACAACTCCGGAGATCCGGCGCTGAAAGGTCTGAATTACGTCCTTCCGATCAAAGAAGGTAATCTGTATAAATATTACTACGCCAATACCAACTTGGCCTCTGTTCGTGATAATAACCTGAAAACAGCAAAAGATGCGGGATTCAAAAATGCTGTTCCCATCGGTTTTGTACCCAACCAGAAACTGGGCAGCGGATATTACACCATAGAAGTTGCTGCTACGAAAGACAAACTGAGCAGTAATTCTTATGCAGTTCAAACGCTGAAAGACAAACTGATCCGCGAGAAGGTCAACGGAGTATTCTACTACACCTACGGAAATGCAAAATCACTTGAGGAAGCCATAGACCTACAGAAAGACCTTGACAAAAAAGGAATCCAAAATACCGTAATTCAAAAGGTGGTAAAATAATCCTGCCGCCTGTCTGATTTTGGAATTCAAAAGTTTTTCGATATTTTTGCAGGCCCAAATTTTTATTGGCCTATTCGTCTAGTGGTAAGGACTCAAGATTTTCATTCTTGCAACAGGGGTTCGATTCCCCTATAGGCTACAACTCACAAACTCGTTTAAACCAAACGGTTTTTTTATTGCCCGAACTTAAAACAATAAACGCCCTATTTATCAATAATAAGCGTTATTTTATCATTACCCCAATATCAGGAATACAAAAACAAATCCGGTTCAAAATCCGGTGAACAGTCGGCAAAGGTTCGAGCAAAGGAATTACCCAAAACACCAACTGCGTTTAAATTTGTGAGTGTATGATATGGAAACAATGAAAGTCTAACAAAGATTATTGGGAATGTTCCTTAATAATTTAGGTTTTGTTAATTTTGAATAAAACCTATGAATATGTTTTTTGGAGATTATCTTAAAAAAGACGAAACTGAACTCGAACGTCGATTAGCGCATTTTAATAAAAAATGCAAATGTCCCAATTGCAACAATGAACCGGACGAACAAAAGACACGAAAGTTTAAGTGCAAAAACTGCCAACAATACGTCTTTGTTAAAAAGAATAATGATAACTTTTATTATCTAACCGAACAACAATCGGAAGAAATGGAATACATTAAAAAATTTGTTTCATTTAAATACAAAAATTTTAACAAGTTGGTTAATTGTGGCTACGACAAAGAAATTCTACTTGAAGAATTTAACAACAGTTATATCGTTACATTTGAGCCTCTAAAGGAATTCATTTGGTCAAAATTCAATTTCTTGTTAGAATCACCAACAACCAAACCGCATCAATTCTCTCTTATTTATCCTTCAATGGCAAATTTCTCAAAAGAAGAAGGAAACCACGAACAAGTTATCGAATTTAGAAAGTTAGCATTGGATTCACAACTGAACGAAAACAGACGTTTTTTAAATTACCAATATTTCGAAGTCGAATGCGTTATTCTTTCTGTCAGTGGAACAGAATGTGAAAAATACGACAACACAGTAATTGAGTTAGAAAAACTGTTTGAGAATCCGCCTTTACCCCATAAAACAATAGAATTTGATTCTTGCCGTTGTCGCTATGGATTTCGGCCAAAAAAAGATAGTGAAGGTGACTGGTTGCTAAAATTATAGTCCCACCCCTTGCCTTTTTACGCTGATTATTATCTGCCTTGCCGATGTGAAAAATTCTACGGCATCGGCTTCAATTTTTTTTAAATTACTAAACAAGCAACATTAAAATTATGTAATTTTGAAAACAGATAATCGGAAATTATCCGATTATCTGTTATATTTTTTACATTTGTAGTGTGGATTTTGAAAAACAAATATCAGCCTTACATTCTCAGCCGATTCCTCATTCGGTTATGCTGTCGCTTTTGAAAAACTACAAAAGACCCAACGACAAAATTCACGAAATGATTCAGAAAGGAGAATTGTTATCTTTAAAAAAAGGTCTGTATACCCTTAATTCCGAACTGCTTCCGGAGCCTTTCGCTGTTGCAAATGCTATTTATGGCCCGAGTTATATCTCTGCTGAGTCAGCACTTTCATTCAGGGGAATTATTCCTGAAAAAGTTTTCAGCATTGTATCAATGACTTTGAAGCGTTCCAAAAATTTCAAAAACCAACTTGGAAATTTTGAGTTCATAAAAATTCCTGCGCCTTATTATGCTTTCGGGATTGAGCAAGTAGAACTGCGTGCGAATCAATTTGCTTTAATGGCAACGGCGGCAAAAGCAATTATGGATAAAGTGGTTACAACGCCAGGAATTATTCTCCGAAGCGTGGATTCTGCCGAAACCTTTATGCTGGAAAACATGAGGATGGATGAAAACCAACTAAAGGAATTAAACACCGCAGAAATGCAGAGTTGGATTTCCGGAGCGCCAAAAGAGGATTCGCTGAAGTTTTTAATAAAAGCCATTGAAAAATTATGATAAAGGACTGGGTTGATGAATATCAGCCAAAAACCGCGGAGGACTACAAACAGGCATTGCGGGAGATAATGCAGCAAGTGGCTTTGGCGGGTTTATCGAGAGGCGGTTTCTTTTCAAAAGCCGCGTTTTATGGCGGTGAAAAGAACGGGTGAACAATGATGAAAGTTTTTTTAATTTTTTTTAAAATAAATTTGTAGGAATAAAAAATAGTTATATCTTTGCACCCACAATTGAGAAACAATTATGGCAAATCATAAATCAGCACTAAAGAGAATCAGACAAAACGCAGCAAGAAGACTGCGTAACAGATACTATCACAAAACTGCCAGAACAGCTGTGAAAGTACTAAGAAATGAAGAGGATAAGACGGCTGCTACAGAGCAACTGCCAAAAGTTATCTCTTTGTTGGATAAGCTTGCTAAAAAGAACATTATCCACAAAAACAAAGCAGCTAACCTGAAAAGCAAACTGACTAAACACGTTAATAAATTAGCGTAATTTATACAGCGGCCCGTTCGTCTATCGGTTAGGACTCAAGATTTTCATTCTTGCAAGAGGGGTTCGATTCCCCTACGGGCTACCAAAAAAAGTATCAAACACTTTTTAATCAGGCATTTACATTTTATGTGAGTGCCTTTTTTGTATTATTTTTGTATTATTTCAATATTTTAGTACTAAAAATTCAATATTTCCTTAAAAGCAAAAAATTTAAACAAACATTTAATTAAACTTTTCTATTTGAAATATTCTTATATTTGCTGCGGTAGTTCCCCCACAGAAATACCATTATCTTTTTACAAATTTCCACTTGGTTTCCAGGTGGATTTTTTATTTCTCAAATACTTTATATAGGTGTATTTTACGTATTTTGCGTATTTAACCTTTATATAACTGATAATCATATCTTTACAAATTTGAAATATAGCGTATTTTGGGTGTATTTTAGGTGTATTTTCAGCGTATTTCATAAAGCTGGCATAAAAATGTGCTGGCCAACTATAAAAAAAACCGCCAGGATATTTCCCAGCGGCCACCAAAATATGAAGCGTACAATCAAACGCTGATTTGGATATATCTTCCTACATAACTTAACAAAGATGGTAATCTGTCTGTCTTTACACTCATATTCCCATAAATATCAATGGTGAACATATTGGGATAAAAGACTTCACGAAGATGTGTATAGCTACGTATTAAACCAGCAGCCTTGAATTCATTGTAAAGCTCCACCTGCTGCTCTAATAGTGAAATAAACTTCTTTTTCTCCGGTGTATCTACATAGGTGTAAAACTGCTGGAATACTGCCTGATCTTCATCAGCAATAAATTTTCCATCTTTGTACTGAAATGAATAACTGCTCCAGGTGTGTGCAAACTCTTTTCTCATTTCGTAAATAGGTTCCACGTTAATACCTAATGCATCCAGGTTAAACTGATCAGAAGCATTTGGAAACTGAAATCTGCTGGCAAGTTCTTCCTGCACCACTTCATTACTTTCTAAATGTAATCTTTTCAATTTGGCTGCTGAAAGATCACCTAAAACAGATTGCACCACTTGCACAAACTTGTTCAGGCTTTCCTCTGCTCGCTGCAGCTTTTCCTTCTCCCAATTTAGACGCATCTCGTCAATGTGGATAGGTTCTAATTTCCCTTTTTTTGGTAACTCTTCTTGAATAGTGAATTTTTTCATAATTGTACTTTTAATTTAAATTGTATTGTTCTTTAATTTGATTTAATAATTTTTCAAAATCATCCTCTGTAAGTTCATCCAGGATGTTTCCAAACTCCACTGCTTTGAGTGTCGGCAGAAAGAATTTAGCCATATCAAAAATGTACTTGAACCTTTCCTTTGGTTCTAATATCTCGAAATCATTCTGCAGCTCTTCCTTGTTCCTATCTACGAAATCAATAAAGAATTGCCTGATATTTTCTGTTTGCTTGTTCTTACTGCCTTTTGGCCTGCCTCCTCCCGGATTCCCAGGTGCGAAGGTGCCATCCTTATTCCTGCTCATCTTCAAAGGTTTTTAGGTTAAACTGCTTTTTAACTTCCTGATCAAAGAACAAAGGCATTTCTACTTTGGTTCCGGATCTGACTTCCTGCCGGTAATCTACTTCGGGAATTTCTATTCTGTTCCTGAAGAACATCATTCGATCATCAGCGTACATAAAGAAGTATTCATCTTTACTGCCGATTATCTGCTGTAATTTCTGTTTCCTGGTTTCCATTATTTTGTATTTTTTGAAGTTCTTTTTTTGTAGATTCGGAAAGATTAACCAAACCGCCCTCAATTATTGATAATTCAAATATTTCTAATTTTGCTGCATCAGATAATTTTGACAAAAATTCTTTACTGTCAAAAGCAGTATTAATTTCATTAATTACTTCTTGAAGTTTTTCTTTTCTTGTTTCCATAGATTCCGTTATTTTTCCGTTTGTTTATCGGGTTCATCATAAGTAATAAAGAAAGGCTTCTGCCTATTGAACCTCCACTTTGCTAAACTCTCCAAATATCTCTGCTTTGCTGCCTTGTAAACTTCCGGATCCTTCATAATTGAATGCTGCATTTTAACGTAATAGTATTTCCTGATAAATGCATCCCTTTGATCTTTATTTGCTTCTACGATAATTCCCGGTGAGCATAGCAGCCAAGTATAATTATCAATTTGAATTGTCCAATAGCTGCGAGAATTGTTTTTGTATATCATCATTTGTGTTTTTAGAATGGTGTTGAATTGAATAAAAAATAAGTGTTAAAGCTGGTGCAGTCTATAATGTTTTTTAAGCGCATTTGGGAAACTACATCAATAGGATTTTCGCCAGCAAAATGTTTTGAATCTCTAATTTTGTTCAGTAATACTTCAGCTGGTAAGGAATCGCACTCTTCGAGAATCTCACCGGCAAATGCTTTTAGATTATCAGAATTATATTCCTTCCTGGCCGGAACCGGTGCAGATATCTCTTTTGAAGCAGCCTTAAATAATTTCGGATCTTCCTTCAGTAAATCCATCACATAATCAGCAATATCATATCCGGCAGCTTTCTGATTTTCTGTAGCCATGTCTTCGATAAACCTGCACATTTGCACTTTTATCCCTGCTTCAACTGCTTCATCACAAATAAGTTTCCACTGATCAAAGGCTACGCTTTCCGGTGAAGTATCAGGAATCAGAAGTATTTTTCTTCCCTTCAGTTTACGCAGTTTGTTTACGCTTAAAGTACTTAAAGAACCTGAAGCCATCCACAAGTATTCCGGCAGAATGAAACTGCCTAAAATGGCATTCTTTGGACTTTCTGCAATAATTATTTCCTTTGAAGGATATACTTCGAGTAAATGCTCACCAAAAAAGCAGTTTGTTTTCTTCTCGTTATTATGGTAATCTGTAAGCCATTGCGGAATATTTCCTGAAGCTTTAAAATGATAATAGAGAATAGAATGCAGCCAATTTTGGTCAATAGTTTTATTTTCAGAATTAAAGACTTTCACTTGAACAGAATGCACTCTATTATGCTTATCAATGTAAGGAAAGCAGATACCACCGGCATACTTACCTTTGGTAATTGTTCCCACCTGATAATCTTCTACTTTCTTGATTTTCTCTGAAGGAATACCAGCCTTTTCCATGTTCTGCAGAAATACATTCTGATCAAAGTTCTTCCTGGTTTTTTGCAGGTATTCTTTAGGAAAGTAAACTTGTGGCTTTCTCACTGGTGCCACATAATCGGAAGTACTTTCAGAAACAGTATCAGGATAACGCAGATAACCGCATTTGTCAGCTCTGTCGCATCGGCCGAATTCATCCCCTTGATAATTTCCTGCAGCATCCTTATACTTGACAAGTTCCTTTTTACCGCATTGTGGGCAGATATACTTTTTGGAAGATCTATCCAGCTTGAATCTGTAGTTAATTATCGTTTCCATCTGCAATAAGTTTTTCGTAATTACCCTGCCCTAACTTCTTGAAAAGCCTTTTGTTTTTCAGGAAAGTATTAAAGGCCGTATGCCCTAACAATTTGTTATTCTTCGCAATCTGCTCTCCTTCACCGGTAGTAAACTGATCCGGAAGCATATCGTACAAAGTCAGTTTATTGGCATCCAAAGATTCTAAAGGATCATCCAGCTTCATGGCTTTGGTCATCTTTTCAGCATTATCCCGGAAGTATTTCACCAACTTAAGCGCATTTTCAGCAGTTTCTAATTCAATAAGATCATCATCATAAAAAGTACCTTCTACTGCCCTTTTCAGGATATGCAGAACCAAAGAAAACCTGATTGCATATATCTGCAGTTTTGCATCAAATAAGCGCATTGCGAAGTTATTTGCCCGGCTTTGGTTATTTCTCCAATTAACAAGTAATTCAGCGGCATCTCTTTCAAATTTTACGAGCCTGGATTCATTGTTTTCCGGCTGCATTTCAATTATTGATCTGATTATCTTATCCCATGTAGCATCCATACTTGCATCTACCGGGTCCAAGTTCCATTTTAATGGTGTAAGATTGTCAGCCACAACAAATAAGAATCTCGGTGCAAATCCATCAGAAAACATTTTCATAAATAGTTCGCTGGCTTCTTCCTTCTGAATTCCACCAATAAGCGTGAAGAAAACATTTTCAATAAAAATAGACTGATTAACTCTGTCTTTCATTGCTTTCTTTCCATTCCACACTGAAAGCCAAAACTGCCTATCATTACCTTTTCCACCTTTGTACTGTCCTTGTGAAGTCACAAAGCCTTTTATTTCATCTACATATCCCCCTAATCCACCTGGATTCTTTTCCATCCTATCAGCAAATGCTTCTGCAGTCAAATCCTGCATTATACGCTGCTTTCTGTAGGGCTTTGGAATATCCTGCTGCTGATCTAATGGAAGCGCTTTGTTCTTTTGGTATTGCTTTTCCTCCTCTAAAAATCTCTTATTGTTTTCTGATTCAATCTGCAGCAAAGGCTTCAGAAAAGATTCTATGCCTTCGGTTTTTCCGCTGCCACTTTCAGCAACTACCGATACATACAGCGAAGCATTTGTAAACATTCCCGGAATTAATTCTACTTTGAAAGAATTCCCAATAGCAATAGAAACCGCTGCAAGTGCTGAAGCAAATAAGAATTCCACCGCCAAGCTCTGCTTTGTTTTTTCAGAAATAATTTCACGTACCACTTCAGGAAATACTTCCAGCGGAATATTCTGCTGATCATCTTTGAAAGATTCTTTGATTGATTCCTTCAACTGATCTACATTCATTCTTACCGCATTCATGGCTGTTAGTTTGGAAATTTATAGTACTTTTTTCTTCCAATAAACACCGGTGCAATAAGACCATCCTTTTCTTCACGCCATAGCGAAGTATCAGATATGCCTCTTTTCTTAAGGTATTCCTTCCTGGTTAATAGTTCCGGCTGCGCATCTTTACCTTCCTGCAGTACCTGATCAAGTTTTGAATTGATTGTTGCGAGCTGCTTCTCAATTGCAGCAAATGGATTTTCCATCAGTAATAAGTTTAATAGTTTAACCTTACCACCTTTGGAAACTTTTGGAATTTGTATCTTTGAAGAAGATTAAGGGGTGCAATCTTTAATCCTTCGTTTGATACTTATCCATCGGTTTCGGCCGGTGGTTTTTCTTTTCACATTTCAAAGATAATCACGTCATATGCTGACTGTATTTATTGTTTTTTATTAATAAAATTTAAATAAAAATAAATCGTGTAATTATTTGTTTTTCTGTGTTTTAGCCAACTTCTGCTCATCACGATAATTTTCACTTATTTGCACATAGCACGAATTAAATTCATTTTCATTCATATCTTCCGTAATCAGGCGCAAGAATGGTTTTAGTCGAAATGGATCCACTAAAGTTCTCTTGCTTGCAAGTTCAGAAATATCTTTACCGGCGTTTTTGTAATCTCCAGCCTTTATTCTTTTCTTAAGCTCCCTGATTATTCTTTCTCTGCCCTCCATGCTTACATCCTTACCAAAGTATTCTTTTATACTTTTGACTAATCTCTTCTTTCTTTGGTTCACACCTTCTACATCAGCTGCAGCAAAAATATGATCAGATAATTGTCTGAATCTTAATATATTATTAGTTTCATAATCCGCATATGCTGCTAAAATTCCGCAGTAATAACCTGAATCAGTAATATTTTCATAATGTACAAGTGTACTTGCAAAACCATAGTAATGTCGCCACCTATCTATAAAATGATCATGTAAGGTTCTGATATGGTTTTCGCTTGGATCAATCGCTCTAAAATTATCAGCAAAGTACTTGAAACCATCAAAATAAGCCTGCCTGAATTTTGAAAATTGTTCTTCATCAGCAGTTTTGATATTGAGGTAAATCAAAGGATTAAATATGGTTATTCCATTTATTTTCCAATAGGATCCGCAAAACTCCTCTCTAAAATAACTCAAATCGAAGTTTGCTGGCGTATCCTGAATAAGGAACAATTCCACGCATCCTATAACTTCATAATGAAAGTGAACCTTACTTTGAATTTCCTCTAAAACTTTTAAATATTCAATCCAAAGATCTTCATCATTTGTTTGCTTTTCACTCATACCACTATCTTTTACTTCTTAATTTAACTGCATAATTCATCCATGTCTTCTTTCCGCATCATCCACCTGGAATAAGATTCTACAACTGCAATACCGGTGAAAGTATCTTTTAGTTCTTCAGGCTTGCAAAAAAAATCCCCTTCTGAAAATTCAGGATTCACACAATAAAACTTTATGTACTCCCCTTCAAATTTTGCAGCTCTAACAAAAAAATGTTTTTCTTTTGTTTCTGCTTCCATCCATTCTAACAGATAACACTTACCATCTTCAATTTGGATATTATTATAGAAATAGCAGTTCAATTCATCACCGGAAATAATTCCTGCACCTGGTTCTGTACTTCTCATATGTTCTGATTCAATTCTGAACATAATCTGATTAGTTCCAAATCTGTTTAATCTTGTTTCTTGTGTGTACATAATATTTAAATTTAAAAGTTAATTTCTACGAAATACGGACAAAATACACTTAAAATACGGGCAAAATACGCGTGTTTTTTGATTTATAATTGCTTGATTTTCATTTGTTTATATGTCAAAATACGGATAATACGCAAAATACGCCTATAGTATGTATTTTAATCTTTTGTAATATCAATATTCTGATAATAGTTTTTAATCATTTCAGATCTCGAAGCATCCTTCTTACCGATATACTCCAGCAAAGTTCTTTCTTCAGAATGTCCTGAAACTTCAAGTATTAAAGCAGTAGGAATTTTACCATAAAAATTGGTGCAATATGATTTTCTTCCGATATGGCTGCTGATCAGTTTATATTTTGGATAAACTCCTTCTACATTTCTCCAAACTCCTTTATCAATTTCAGTAAGGATTGAACCTTTTACTTTCTCTGTTAATCCGGAAAGCTCACAAACTTTTCTTATCTGATCATTATAAGCAGGTTCATCTATAGCTGCAGGAAAATTCATATCATTTTCTTTAAGAATTTTAACTACTTCCGGGTGAAGGAGCAAAGCCATCTTTTTATTAGTTTTTGCCTGAACAAAATCAATAAAGTAAGCAGTACCATCTCTACGGATCATAGTTTTTTCAAAGCGCATAAAATCAGAAATCCTTTGGCCTAAAAAACTGCTGATATAAAGCCATTTCCGAGCATTATCAAGTTCATCCGGAAGATCAGCATTCTTAATTGTCTGAAGTTCTTCAAATGAAAGATAAACTACATCCTTATCATCATAAGCCATTCTGAATTCCTCATACATTGGGCTTAACTCAATACCATATCTTTTGGAATAATTGCAGATAGTTCTAATGATCTTAATTGTTTTGGCAATGGTATTTTTTGAATAATGCATATTATTCTGCAGATAGGAAACTAAATCATATTTCAATAGTTCATCTACATCAGGAATTAATACCTGGAAAGAATATCCTTTTATTGAAGATTGAAATTCCTCAAAGCCTGCTACTATTTTTTTAGTATCCTGAAGCTTCAAGATAGTTCTTGGCTTCAACTCTAAACCTTTCACCTTGATATAGTTGTCGAAGTGCCATATAAGTTCGTTTGGTTTCTCCAGGTTCTTCTTCCTGGCTTCAGCTCTGATAATATCATCATAATATTCTTTAGCTACTGAAGAAAGCCATTCCTTACTTGGTAATGAATCACAACCTTCAGGATATGCAGCTTCAAATCTGTCAAGTATAAAAGATCTGAATTTATTCTGCTCTGAATTTATTCTTTCAATACGATTCTTAATATTGATATCAGAACCTTTGTATTTCTTAAATTCCTTCCAAAATCTTTGGCCATCTACTAAAGGCATTTCCTTAACCTCTTCCGGATTAAAAACGAATATTCTTGTTTTCACTTCTACGAAGTCAAGACCAAACTTATTGGAATCTGTAATTTTTGAAGGATTACTGAATTGTAATCTTGCAGTGAAAGGATCATTTTTTTTAACTGCAGAACGCAGTAAGAAATTAACTGAAGCCATTATCTATCTTTTTACACTTCAAAGATAAATAATATTTGTATTATTTCTGTATTATTTAATACAAATTCTGAAAGAGTTTTTAAACTGCTGAAAAAAGATATCATCGTTAAGTACTTCTAACAGCTTAATTAAGATTGCAGTACAATTATATTGAATTCGTTTGTATTAGTCCCCTACGGGCTACAAAAAAAACCTTCAGAAAATTTCTGAAGGTTTTTTGTTTTTATCTATATTTGAGCTAAAGTTTCAGGTCATGAAAATTCTTATTGTTAACGGACCCAATCTCAACCTTCTCGGAACACGCGAACCGCAAATATATGGCAACAAGTCCATGGAAGATGTTTTAGGCGAGCTGAAAGCTGAATTTAGCAGTGATGAATTTTCGTATTTCCAGTCGAATTCCGAAGGCGCAATTATAGACCATTTACAGCAGGCTGATTTTGACGCCTTGATCATAAATCCGGGTGCATATACCCATTACTCCTATGCGATTGCAGACTGCCTGAAAAACATTCAGAAAACTAAAATAGAGGTGCACATCAGCCATATTTATCAGCGGGAAGAGTTCAGACAGAAATCGGTCACCGCACCTTACACAAATGGGCTGATTTCCGGATTTGGAACCAAAGGTTACAGACTTGCGGTTTTAAGCTTAAAATAAGAAATTCCAGTTCAGAAAATAATAAATCCTCAAAGCGAACTTCGAGGATTCATCTGTACAAATTTAAATAGATTTATTACAACTGTGGCCCTGCAGCTACCAATTTTTTAGCCTCATCATTATCACAGTACTGCTCAAAATTCTCGATATATCTCGCAGCTAAATCTTTAGCTTTCGCTTCCCATTCGGAAACGTCGCTGTAGCTGTCTCTCGGGTCTAAAATTCCTTCAGAAACATTTGGCAAGGCCGTAGGAATTTCAAGATTCATAATTGGAATTCTGGTCTTTGGAGCGCTGTCGATTGATCCGTCGAGGATCGCATCAATAATCGCTCTGGTATCTTTCAGTGAAATACGTTTACCGGTTCCGTTCCATCCGGTGTTTACCAAATAAGCTTTTGCACCGTGCTCCTGCATCTTCCCGATCAGCGTTTTAGAATACATCGTTGGGTGAAGGGTAAGGAAAGCCTCACCAAAAGCCGGGGAGAATGAAGGCTGTGGCTCGGTAATCCCTCTTTCGGTACCGGCAAGTTTGGAAGTATAACCGCAAAGGAAGTGGTACTGTGCCTGATCATCATCCAGCACTGAAACCGGCGGCAATACACCGAACGCATCAGCGGATAGGTAAACGATTTTTTTAGCGTGACCGGCCTTTGAAGGGAGCACAATTTTATTGATGTGATAGATCGGATATGAAACACGCGTATTTTCGGTAATTGAGCCGTCTTTGTAATCGATTTCACCATTATCGTGTACCACAACGTTCTCAAGAAGAGCATCTCTTTTAATGGCTCTGAAGATGTCCGGTTCCTTTTCTTCAGTGAGGTCGATTACTTTTGCGTAGCAGCCCCCTTCATAGTTGAAGACACCGTTATCATCCCAACCGTGCTCATCATCACCAATCAGATATCTTTTAGGATCTGCAGAAAGTGTCGTTTTCCCTGTTCCGGAAAGTCCGAAGAACAAAGCAACATCGCCTTCCTCTCCTACGTTTGCTGAGCAGTGCATAGAGGCCATTCCTTTAAGCGGAAGGTAGTAGTTCATCATGGCAAACATTCCTTTCTTCATTTCACCGCCGTACCACGTACCACCAATGATCTGAATTCTTTCCGTAAGGTTGAACATCACGAAGTTCTCAGAGTTCAAGCCCTGCTCTTTCCAGTCTGGATTTGTAGTTTTAGAACCGTTCATGACGATGAAATCCGGTTTGCCAAAGTTTTCAAGTTCATAATTTGAAGGACGGATGAACATATTGGTCACAAAATGTGCCTGCCAGGCCACCTCCATCACAAATCTTACTTTCAGCCTTGTATCTGGGTTTGTACCGCAGAAAGCATCTACCACATAAAGTTTGTTGGAGCTTGCCAGCTGTTCAAGAACTCTCTCTTTACAGGACTTGAATATCTCCGGAGTGGTCGGAAAATTCACTTTTCCGTCCCAGTTAATCGTATCTCTTGTAACATCATCCAGTACGATATATCTGTCTTTGGGCGAACGTCCGGTAAAAATTCCTGTTTTTACCGCCACAGCACCAGATTCAGTCACAACGCCTTTTTCGTACCCTTTGTTTTTTTCAGACATTTCTGCCTGGTATAGTTCCTCGTAGCTTGGGTTATACGACACCTCCCGATAGCCGGTAATCCCCAATTCGTGCAGTTCCTGAATGATTCTAATGTTTTTCATAAATACAATTTAAATTTCTGTTTATTTTGTGTACCAAATTTACAATTATCTGAAAGTTTAGAATGTCTGAAAGTTACTGATATTAATCAGAATTCGCAAGAATTTAAATTGGCAGTAACGCATTGCCAATCAGTCTATTAATTCAGCATACGAAAAAACTGTACCGAAACCTTTTCCCGAAAAATAATCCCGGAAACCGCTAAACCGGGAAGCCATCACAAAATCGCCGCCCCAGGCGCCCAAACTTTTCACAAAGGAAGGGCAATCCGCAAAAAATTTTTCCTTAACGGTCTGCAAACCCAAAAATTCTGACAGTTTTCGTTCATGCTCAACCATCAGAAATGAAAATTCATCGATATTGCGGGCAACCAGAACCTTTTCAGTAATTTCAGAAAATTCATCGATCAGCGTGGGAGATTTTGTTTTGGAGCGGTAAAGACTGATGCCTTCCCGGGAATCCTGTTTTTGGTTCAGATGAATAAAAATTAGGTCTTTTGAAAATTCAGGATTGAAAGAGACGGGGTTTGAAATACGGGTTTGATCTTTAATCTGAAATAAGATCGCATTTTTTTCTTTTGCTACGGCAATATCGTATCCGCTTCCGCCAAGCGTGGAATCGCTCAGTAAATAAGCATCGGTTCCTGCCCATTCGGCAAGGTTGTTCATCAGGGTTGAACTGCTGCCCAAACCGAAATTGGACGGAAACTGAAGATTGGTTTTTAAGCGGTACGAAACGCCATTTTTAAATTTAATCTCAGAAAGCTCAGCAACTTTCGTTAAAACCTTTAAAATGAATTCGGCAGGCTCCTTAAGATTTGCATGCAGAATCCCTCCGTTTTTATAATCAATTTCTGTTTTTAACCAAAGTTGATTTTGGTGGTACGCCTCCCAATAAATAACCGATTTGCCATCGTCGGTTTCTTCAAAAAAAAACTCCTGCCCCAGCTGTGTTGGAACAGCCAAAGCAAGAGCTCCGTCGAGAACGACATATTCTGAAGTGAGTAATAATTTTCCGGGTGAAAATATCTTACCCATAATTTCTAGAGTGCTGAGGAAGCAGTAACTTCGGGATCAATTTTCTTAATTAAACCCTGAAGCGTCTTACCCGGACCAACTTCAATGAAGATTCCGGCACCGTCTTTAACCATATTCTGAATGGTTTGCGTCCATTTTACCGGGCCTGTAAGCTGAGCGATGAGGTTTTTCTTGATCTCATCCGGATTGGTAACGGCCGTAGTGGTTATATTTTGGTAAATCGGCATTGTAGCCTTACCGAACTTGGTCTTTTCAATCGCTGCGGCCAGTCTGTCTTGCGCCGGCTGCATCAAAGGCGAATGGAAAGCTCCGTTTACCGGAAGTTTTAAAGCTCTTTTTGCTCCAGCCTCTTTCAATGCTTCACAGGCAGCTTCTACCGCCGCGGTCTCACCGGAAATCACGAGTTGGCCAGGACAGTTATAGTTGGCAGGCACCACAATTCCGTCGATCTGGGCACAAATTTCTTCTACTTTCGAATCTTCCAAACCTAAAACCGCCGCCATAGCACTTGGATTTGCGTCGCAGGCCTCCTGCATTGCTTGTGCTCTTTCGGAAACCAAACGAAGCCCGTCTTCGAAAGACAGAACACCGTTGGCAACCAGGGCAGAGAATTCGCCCAAACTGTGCCCGGCAACCATTTCGGCACCAATCGCGTTGATGGCTTTCACTGCTGCTACGGAATGAATGAAAATTGCCGGTTGTGTTACGCTTGTTTTTTTAAGGTCTTCCTCGGTACCGCTGAACATTGCCGACAAGATATCAAAGCCTAAAATGTCATTTGCAGTGGTCATCAGGTCCTTAATATCTCTGCGGGAATCGTACAACTCTTTTCCCATCCCGACAAACTGAGAACCTTGACCGGGAAAAACTAATGCTTTCTTCATACTATTTTCATCAAATATTTACACTGAAACAGAATTTCTTAGTTCTGAGGCTCCAGCCTCACTACTCTGTACCCGGTGTTGATATATGCGCCATTCTTTTTGGCCCTTACGTATTCAAATTTTGTTGCCAGTTGTGTCTGTACCTTTCCGATCTGTTTGAAAACTTCTCCTTTCTTGTTTTCACGGGTTAAAATATCATTTACCACATCGAAACCGATCACAGCATATTTCGAAGGCGTTTTGCAGTACTTTTCTTTATAATCACCTAGAATTTCTTTCTCAAAACTGCCTTCTGTGTTGATTTTTCGGTCCATCAGATAAACCAAATGCCCAATCTCTTTTTCCTTTTTCTCAAAGCTGGAGCTGTAAGCAAGACTGAAAGATTTGGTTTGCGGAACCTCACTGTTCATCTGGATAATCCTGCTGGTAAAGGCATTGCCAAGCTCCTCATTGCTCGAAGCAAGGATTGCAATCACCGGCGCAGACTGGCCAGTCATCATGTTTTTATCCAGCTGTATATCGAGTGGTGAATTCACCATCGTGATATTTGGATTTTTAAAGGATTTCTCCAAACCGGATTTTACAAGGTTGGCATCGGCTTTATCTGAACCTGAAACGATATAGATTTTCTGGTCAGAATACACTTTACCCACCTCTTCCACGATTCTTTTTGCGTAAGAATCACCGGTAGTTTCCACGATGATCAGGTTGTCGTAACCATAGAGATCTTCCGAATTTGCAAAAGGTGCAACAACCGGAATTTTCTCTTTCTGAACGTAATTCAAAACTTCAACCACTGACGATTTGAAAAAAGGTCCGATAATTAGATCTGTATTGTTCTTATTGATCTGTGTAAGGCTGTTTTTGAAAGAAGCTTCATTACCCGCATCCACAACTTTCACGTCGAGCTTCTGACCGCTTTTCGCATTCCTTTCGATCGCAAGTTTCGCACCGGTAAGGAAATCTGTTGAAATGCTTCTGTATTTGCTGTCATTCGTATCAAACCCGAAAGGTAACATGATCACCACGTTCAGCGCATCGCCGGATTTTTTGACGTACTGGGCATCAAGTTTCTTGATTTTTAAGACCATTCCCGCTTTCAGACCGTTTGATAATTCAGGGTTCAGAGAAAGCAGTTCATCCAGAGAAACTCCAAATCTGTTCAAGATTCCGAAAACGGTATCACCATCTCTTACGGTATAAGTCACATAATCATCTGCAACAGCCGTAACCGTCTCCGAAGGTGATGGGCTTTGGGAAGCCCGCTCTGGTATCGTTTCTGCAGCTTTCGCTGCGCTTCCTTTTACTTTCAGCACATCGCCAGGCTGCAAACCCTTCTGTTCAAGACCCGGATTCATTGCAAAAAGCTGGTCCTGAGTGATATTGAAGTTTTTTGTAATCCTGTAGTAGTTGTCTTTAGGCTGAACGACATACGAATCTGCATCAGCATTTTGTTTTACAACGGTCCCGTTCGCAGTAGCAGTTTCTGCGGCTTTAGCAGCTTCCTGGGTTTGTCCGGCACCGTATTTTCTGATCTTCTCCAATGGCAGGGCCACCTTATCCCCAATTTTCATATTGGAATCCAGGTTAGGATTTATAGCTCTCAGTTCGGTTTCGGTTATATGGTACTGCTTGGTAATGCCGTAAACCGTTTGTTTCGGCTGTAGCGTGATGTATCCCATTTCACCGCTGTTTTTCGGTGTCGAAGGCACGGCAGTTTTTCTCTCACTTGCTGTGGCTGCAGATTTTTTATCCACTACCAGTACATCGCCAATGTTCACTTTACCGTCTTTCACACCGGGATTCAGCTTCAAAAGTTCATCCAGTGTAATTCCGTATCTCTTGGCAATATTATATGGATTGTCGCCCTTTGCTACAGTATGCTTTTTCTGGGCACTAACCGCCGAAAACATCGCAAACGCCGATAACAATAAGATCTTTTTTACCATTTTGTGAGTTCTATTTTTGCAAAAATAAGCCTTTAAAATCAAATCTGAATAATAAATAATTCCGATTTTTCTACATTCATTGTGCTGTAACAATTTTGAAGCCAATCCCGGCCTTCATCAGCATAAAACACGCTGAAATTCAGCACCCGTTCCTGCCAGTTTTTTGCAGGATGCACCTCAAGGAAAAGTTTTTCGAGACGGGAAAGTTTTTCGCTCTGTTTGATTTTCTCGGCCCTCAAAAGCCGCTTTCTCATCCTTTCATAAGACTTAAGCTGACGTTTTTCTTCGGCTGCAACAAGATTTTTGAAAGTAACATCAGTTTCCGCAGCCTGTTCTTTAATTTCTGAGAAAACAGATTTTACAGCATCTTCTTTTGCATCAAGAAGTGAAGTTAACCGTGAATTTTTAAGAATAATTTGGTTAATGACCTGAGTGAAATTTCTGAAGAAATCTTCAGTTTTAAGGTCGAGTTTTTCAGCTTTTTTAAGGGTCTTTTCCTTCAGGAACAGCATTGAATTTCTTGGGATAAGAATCGGGAACTGCAAGTCGATTTCGCGGAAATAATCCTTGATTTCCATCCAGTACATGATTTCGGCATTACCACCGATGTAAACAAGATTTGGAAGCACTTTTTCCTGATAAACCGGGCGCATCAAAGCATTAGGGCTAAATCTCTCCGGATAAGTTTCGAGCTCGTGCAAAATCTCGCCTCCTGTAAAGGAAATTTCCTTATCCACGACATTGTATTTTCCGTTGGCATATTCAATTCGGTCGCGGGTTTCCGAGAGGTAAAAAAGGTTGATTTCGCGGGGATTAACCTGAACTTTACCGTAATGCTCAGTGAGGAAATTTACTTTATCCTGGGAGCACTGAAAAAGTTTTTGATCGATAAGTTCCGCCTTGAAGATCTCTTTCATTTCATTTTTCAGCTTGGGGTCATCCCCGTCAATGATCAGCAAACCGTACTGTGAAAACAGCCGGTGCACCAAAATTGTGGTGGCCTGCGCAAGCGTATTGCCGGGCGAGTAAGCCTCCCTGATCCAACGCATGAGTTCTGTCCCGTAGACTGAATCTTTGAATTCTTCTTCAAATTCACGAATGAAATACTGGTCTTCAATTTGAATTCTTCCAACTGCACCTCCGGATTTCCCTTTGATTTCGTAATAATTGTTTTCTGTTTTAAAATGGTCGATTTCCTCAAAATCATGATCCTCCGTGGCCATCCAAAATACCGGGACAACATTGTTTTCAGGGAAGTGTTCAGTTAAATATTCCGCCGTTTTTATGGTTTGCAAGATCTTATAAATGAAAAAAGCCGGCCCCGTAAACAGGTTCAGCTGATGCCCTGTGACCACCGTGAAGGTATTGTCATTCTGCAGAGCGCTGAGGTTGGCTTCCTGATGCTCTGAAAGTTCAATCTTAGAAAGCTGGTCACTTAGAACTTCAAACAGAATGTTGCGCTTATGGGCAGTGAACTCGGATTTCTTACCTGAAATTTTTTGTCTAAAATTTTCGGGGCTGAATAAATCTTCTTTAAAATCCAAAAGTTTACCGTTCAGAAAATCTTTGATCAACTGGGGAATGCTTTCAATTTCCTGAAAGGGTATGTTTTTTAAATGCTTCAAATTCGATTTTAATTTTTTGAATTTAAACTAAAGGTCTTATACCCCATCGTCACATTATTTTTTTTTGTTGTGCTCCAGGATGCTTTCTCCAGAACACATTAACTGAAAATCAAAGATTTAATGTTAATGAAAAAGGTTCCAGACAATGCCGATATTTAACCTGAAATCATAAAACGGATAATACGGTGCAGTGTAAGTCCTGTTCTGAATAAAAGTTGTAGTAAAGTTCTGCGCCTCCACATAGAACTGCATCGTTTTCACCTTCATATTAAAATACGCATCCAAGACCGGCTGCCCGCCAATGGAGTATGCTTTCGAGTCCGGCAGAACAAACTCATTGATCACCGGAGAAAAATCCCGTGACGCGAATTTTGTAAAATAGTGAACTTTAAGCCCCGTCATGATCTCGGCAGCATCCTTGAAAGCCTTACTCTGCCAATAAATATTTGCTCTTCCCACAAAATTTGGTGCCGGCAGAAGTTCTTTATTGCTCAAATTGCTTTGAAAAAGCAACCGGGTGTTCAGGTGAAATTTGCTGTAACTGAATGTGGCATCACCGCCAATTTGCGAGATATTGAGCGATGAGCCGCTCTGCTGCGGTTGACCGGCAGAAGTAAAATAGGCGTAGTTATCAATCCTGAAATAATTGGCAAACACTTGAGCATCAAACCATTTTAAACCAACAGTACCACCGACTTCAAGAATGCTTTCATTTTTAAAATCCGTGAAATTGTAGTTGTGCCCTGTAATGGGTGAAACATTCAGCAGATAATTGAAACTAGGCGCCGCACTTTGAAAATTAACTTTCGCATCAACAAAATAATCCGGAATTGGCTCAAATTTTAACTGATTCGCCGAACGCAGATAATTGCCAAACTGTTTTCCGTTCGAATATTCCAAAGAAGAATTTAAGGCCAGCTTTTCCCAAAGACTGATTTTCAAATGTCCGACAGCCCCGAGACGGTTTTCTTTCAGTTCGGTCTCTGCCACCGATTCGGGACTCTGTATTGCATTGTTTGCTCCTAAAGTGATGCGCTGATGCCTGATGCCTGCGTCGAGCTTAAATTTTTCATTATCAAAGACAAGGCTTGCGGTATTGCTTAGGTTTTCGGAAAACTTTTTGCTGCTGAGGCTGCGGTTGGGAATGAGAGCGCCAAAGAAAGCTGAATCGCCGCTTCCCAGATTGAAGTAATATTTATTCCCCTGATGAAAAATAGTATGAGAAATTTTGAAAGGATAACGCTCCGGATTGAACGGCGCGAAACTGTGGCTGTAATAGTACCGCCTGTAAGAATACCGCGAATCTGAACTGTTGAGATTTACCTCAAGATTTTCGCGGCTTTTAAACCTCGAATCGCCACTAAGGAAGATGTCTAAATCAGAAATTCCTCCATATTCCTCATTGTTGACATTTTGGTGAATGAAGTGCGCAAACGCTTCATATTTTTTATTTTCGGAATTAAAATGTCCCGAAAACACCACACTGTTATTTGCCGCCAGACTGTTATTGTAAAATCCCTGTGAACGCAGCCCCATATATTCAACTGCGAGGTTGAGATTTTTACCAAAATTTTGAGTGTAAGTCGTCTGCAGCGCGGCACCGTTTCGCATTGCCGTGTGATAAATGAACGATGTTGTAGGCGTTTTTACATCATAGTATTTTATATCGCCAATACCTAGAATGAAATGCGATTTTCTCTCGGGAAGAAGGGAAAGATTGCGCTCCGGATTATTGTAATAAACCAAATTCTGGAAACCCGAACCGATGTTTGCAAACTGCACCTTGCCAAAATTATCACGGTTGTTGTACTGGGTATAGATGTAAGATTTCTGAACGGTGAACGCGGTATCAAAAACCTTCTGCTCACCGAACTGCGTCCGGAACCGGTAATCTGAAATGGTTGGTTTAAATATTTTGAGTGAATCTTTTTTACCGTTGTCCACCACCAGGGTATCATCCATTTTCACCTGGTTGGAATCGGTTTTATTGATCACTTGCGCCTTCAGCCCAAGACAGGCAAAAAGCAGCAGAATTATGTATCTCATGTAAAAAGTGTGAGCTACAAATTTAGCAATTATGGTTAAATAAAAAACCCCGCCGGGTGGCGGGGATTATAGATGAGTGACTAAATGTCTATTTGACGGTTTGGAAAGATAAAAACCACCCGAAGGTGGTCTTTTGAAAAATTTACTTGAAAACGAACTAGTTATCAGTCATAGCGGGGTTTAATGAAAGCTCTGCCGCCGGGATAGGCCAAATATATCCAACATCGTTCAGTGCTTTCGCAGGAGCTCCGCCGTGTGCAGGGAATGGCTTTAGCAAACGGGTGATGTCTCTGGTGCGGTGACCTTCACCCATGAATTCCATTCTGCGCTCATTGTCAACAGCTGTAAGGAAGTCTGCTGCGGTTGGAAAATCAGCGGCGGTGAAAACTTTTGCAGCATCCGACCTTCCGTGAACAGCATTCAGTAAAGCAATCGCCTGCGCATCTACTGCGTTGCTTGCCCTTACTTTAGCTTCTGCAAGGTTTAATAAGACTTCAGCATATCTGATGACCGGCACCCAATCCGTATATGGGCTTGGTGCTTTAAACTTCATATTCCAAAGTCTCGCTGAAGATCCACTTCCGGTTGAAAGCACAAACTCTCGACGCTTGTCAGCAGCTGTGAACTGTGTCGTATTTGCTAAAATACCGGCAGGATTAAGTGAATATTCACCGTTTCCTACTCCGCCACCCGTAGCTGGTGTCCAATAATAAGCGATTTGGTTTTGGGTCCCCGGAAAGTCACCTGCTGTAGCCGTCATCGGTAAAGAGAAAATGGATTCGGCGGTGGTATAACTTGAAAAGACATTTGCAATATTTGGCTCAAGCCTGTTTGCCACGCCTGATGTTGCAGTAAAAGGTGCTGCTGCAGAAACAATTTTGTTGGCCTCCGCAACAGCCTCTGTATATTTCTGCATAGAAAGATAAACTCTGGTTTTCAAAGCGATAGCCGTATTTCTGTGGATACGGGTTACATTGCTGGTACCACTGTAGTTCAGCGGCAAATCGGCTTCTGCTTCATTTAAATCCTTCAAGATCTGCGCATAAACTTCCCCAACTGTGCTTCTGGCCAATTGCGAACTGCCGGCGCCCTTAACGGCAGTAAGCCTTAAAGGCAACCCTGGCTTGCTGCCCGCCCCGTCAGCATAAGGTTTTGCAAAAAACTGCAGCAAACCGTAGTAACTTAACGCTCTGATTACTTTAACCTCCGCAACATAATTTTTGTAAAGCGCGTCACCAACAACAGCTTTGCCTTGTGTGTCCATACCTTCTATAAACAGATTTACATTGTTAATGGTATAATAAGACTGCGTCCAGAAATTTGTTATGGAATTGGAGGAGTTTGTTGGATTTTGAGCAAATATATCAGCCGCTGTCACCAGGTTTGATGTTTGCGACAGGATATCCTCTCCCCTTATATCATTGTAAATGATATACCGACCTCCGTGTTGATTACCGTGCTTGAAGGATCCGTAAACTCCTAAAAGCTGACTCTGAATTCTTGAAGCTGTAGCGAAAACCTGATTATCCAAAAAACTTGTTGGATTCTCCGGATAAAGCTTATTCTCATCCCTACAGGATGTTAGCAATGCAGCTAATGCCAAACTGCTTATTATTAATTTATTTTTCATTTTTAATTCTAATTTGATGTTAAAAACCTACATTTAATCCAAATAAAACCGTCCTTGCATTGCCAACAGTGTTTCTGTCCACACCAGGCGCGGTCTGTATGTTTCCATTGGATGACACTTCCGGATCCGGACCAGGATATTTGGTAATGATTGCCAAATTCTGTCCGCTTACATAAACCCTAATGTTATTGATATTGTACTGGCTAAGCGTTTCCTTAGGCAGACTGTAGCCCAGCGTTAAGTTTTTCAGTTTGATAAAATCGCCTTTAAAGACATTGACATCCAGCGGCATCGACGAACCGTTTGAAACGTTATCATTAAATACAGGCTTTGCATATTTTTTACCCGTATCGCCCGGCTGCATCCACGCATCTGTCAGTACGTCCACATGGTTATTCCACCAGCGCTGATCGTGAAGACCGGCATTAGATCCATAGTAAACATAATTACCACCTTGGAACGTCAGCATTGCATTGAGGTCAAAATTTTTGTAGCGGAATGTATTGTCGAAACCGCCATAAAATTTAGGCTGAGTATTGTAAGCCATATAACCGTCTGCAATAGAAACCGCGTTAGTCCTGGTAGTGCCGTCCGGCGTTAATGACCAGTTATAGGTACCGGCTGGCGCATAATACTGATAATAAACATTTTCGCCCTTGCTGTTGACAAAAATTCTTTTACCGGTTTGGGGATCAACTCCGTTGGTTTTCACCACAAACAAATAGCCGATAGAATAACCTGGCATAGTACGGTTAACCGTTTCAAGTCCTGAAGTAGCAGTCTGCAGGTTTGGCATATCAGGCGCCAAAGCCGTTACTTTGTTTTCGTTCAAAGAAATGTTAAATCCTGAGTTCCAGCTAAAGTCTGCAGTTCTTACCACATCCGCTTTAAGATCGAATTCCCAGCCCTTATTATACATACTGCCGATATTCTGAGGCACAGATGTTGGTAAACCTGTTGACGGAGACTGCTGTATAAACAAAATTAAATCATCAATCTTATTGTCATAATAAGTAATATCACCGGTAAGTCTGTTTTTCAGCATGGCAAAGCTGACACCAACATCCAGTTTCTTACTGGTTTCCCAGTGAAGATCAGGATTACCCACCTGTCCAAATAACAGCGTAGAAGCACCGCCATACAGCCCTGAACCATACAGATAGCTTGCACGGAAATCGCCAATACCGCCAATATTTCCTACTTTACCGTAACTGCCTCTTAATTTGAAACTGGAGAAAACATTTTCAGCCCCCATCTGGCTCCAGAAAGGCTCCTTTGCAACCTCCCAACCGGCACTCACACCCCAGAATCTACCTTTTTTGACTGACAGTGCAGAGTATTCATCCTGACGGATATTTCCACTGATGTAATATCTGTCGTCAAAATTATAGTTTGCTCTTCCGAAGAATGATACAAGGTAGTTTTCGGATTTACCCATTCCGATCGGATTGTTATTCACAAAACCTGCCTGTACCACGTCATATTCAGGGTCGGCAATTTTATCTCTTTGGATACCAAAGCTTGAGTAGGTTCCCCAGGTTTGCTCGTTACCCACAAGAACATTGAGGTTATGCCTGTCGAAATCTTTTTCTGCCTGCAAAGTATTCGTCCATAGCATTGTTTTGTTCTTATCGCTAATACCAAGAGCGTAACCACCATAACTGAAGCCGTCCCCAGCCTTTGGTGACCAGAACAAATCATTATCTGTCAGAAGATAGTCTATACCGAATTGGGTACGTGCAGTAAGCCATTCAAAAGGTTTTGCCTGGAAATAGGCATTACTCTGAACACGGTTGTTTTCACTGTTCGATCTGTTGTTATCCAATAAAAACTGTGGATTATAATATCCTATATTACTGCCTACCCCATTCATAAATGGGCTGTGGCCAATGGCTGCACCATTAAGGTTATAGGTACCATCAGCATTATAAACAGGAAGAATTGAAGGAAGCACAAACTGTAAACGTCCCAAACCCCCGGTACCAAAAGCGCCGCCTGCCAAAGATCCGGAGTTGGCAGCTGCCAGGTTTCTTTCATTAGAAAATGATAGTTTACCTCCTAATGAAAATATTCTACTGATTTTAGAATCCACGTTCAGCAACGCACTGATTCTTTTGAAATCGTTTTTCTGCACAATCCCTTCCTGATCGGTATAACCTGCTGAAAAGTAGTAGGAAGTACCTCCCATACCTCCGGAAACATTAATGTTATGATTGTAAGAAACACCTGTGCGGTAAACAATATCAGCCCAGTCTGTATCTATAGTTCTTCCTGCCGCGTCTATATTGGTGAAATTTACAGCACTTGCTGCCGGATTGTTTGCGGCGGCCATAGTTTTATACTTGATATATTCCTCAGCATTCAGAGTCTGCGGCAAACGGTAAGGGCTTGACAAGCTTAGCCAGTTGCTGTAATTCACTCTGGCTTTACCGTTTTTACCTTTTTTTGTGGTAATAAAAACCACACCATTGGCAGCACGGCTACCATAAATCGCTGTTGCAGCGGCATCTTTTGCGATTTCAACACTTTCAATATCTGCCGGATTAATGGATGCTAAAGGGTTACTTGCTGCATCTGTAGAACTGTTATTGCCCGTAAAGCTGGGCACACCGTCTACAATCACCAACGGATAAGAACTTAATGAAATTGAATTGACCCCACGGATCCTGAAAACGGGAGCAGCATTTAAAACTCCACTTGGCACCGTAATCTGCACACCGGTACTCCTACCCGCCAAAGCCTGATCAAAAGTTTGTACTGGCTTGTCTGCTAAGGCAGCACCTTTTACAGACGATAAACTTGCGGTAACGTCTTTTTTCTTTTGGGTACCGTATCCCACTACCACCACCTCGTCTATATCTCTGACTTTGGTCGTGTCACTTTGTGCATTAATTCCCTGAGCCAGGAAAAACAGTGCACCCGCACTTAACACTTTTAATTTTACACTCATATTAACAGTTATTATACATTCGGAGCAAATATGTTAATAATTTCTCAAACTAACAAATGTTAAACGCAAATTTATTCTAAAATAAATTAACATTTATCTACTTGATATTATGAATTTTAAATAGACATAAATGGTATAAAATGATTAAACATCTATTTTTGCCTCATTTACAACAGTATATGTCTTTAACATTTTTTAATACAAATACGATAATTGAAGTTGTCAATCTGATTTATGGATAACATATAACTCAACTAAGTTTAGCTCTTAATTACCAATGAATAGTAATTTTAATTAAAAATTATATAATAAAAAAAACCCCGCTTATAGCGAGGCTTTTACTTATATTGAAAAATTTAATTGCGATTCTATAATTCGTTCTGAACTACAAGCCCTTCAGAATTATCAATTTCAGATTGTGGTATTAACCAAGTCCATTTCTTATCATCACCAGGGACAGTCATCACATTATTCACAACTGAAGTCACAACATATGCACCAGTTCTGTCCAAAGGCAATGAAAGCCTCTTCAGATCCAAGAATCTAAAACCTTCTCCCCATAGCTCCAATCTTCTGCTGTTTAGAATTTCAGTTATATATGCAGCGCCGGTATTGGCCAAATATTACCAACATCATTCAGTGAAACTTGTGGCGCTGAGCCATGTTTCGGGAATGGTAATAAAAGACGGGTAAGATCTCTTGTACGGTGACCTTCACCCACAAATTCCATTGTGAGTTCATTATCTAAAGTAGTTAAGAACGCTGCAGTGTTTGATTTAAATTTTAATAAAAAACTTCCAATTATTATTAATAGCTAATATTATTAATATTTGGGTATCTTTGTTAAAAAAATTTTAAATAATGAAAAAAATAATAATTTTATTACTAATGCCAACTGTGTTTTATACACAAGTTAAAACAGACCTAGAAGCTTTCAATAACTCAAGGGGCAGTGTCTTTGATGTGACCAATACCAACTTTAAATCTTATCAGGGAATTGATGGATCGCCATATTTTAATGAACACTTTCTTCCTATCACAGTCGATGGCTACAATAAACATGTACCCAACGTGCGTTACAACGCCTATGAAGATGAAATGGAATTTCAGAATGGCAATAATCTTAATTATGTGATAAAGTCAGGTGACATGCGCATCATTTTCACCGGTTTGAATAAGGTTTACGTTTTGAGAAATTATATTCTAGATGGGACCTCAACAAATGGCTACCTTGTTGAAGTGGTAAAAGAAATCGAAGATAAATTCGGACTTTACAAAAAAGAGCAGATTCATATTGTGGAATATAATAACAATACAACAAACTCTTACCTTAAACAGCAGAATCCAAAATTTGAAAAAAAGAGAGATGTGTTTATAGTATTATATAAAGGTAATTATTTCAAACTTCCAAAAAGCCAAAAGGAATTAAAAAGCTGGTTTCAATACAACATACCGTCTGTCGATGTAAGTAGAACTAAAGATTTTGTAAAGAAAAACAATATAAATTTCACCAAGGAAGATGATGTTAAAAAATTCATTACTTTCTTAAATGCTTAAAATAAAAATGGCTCTCAAATTTGAGAGCCATTTTATTTTAATACGTGCTAAATTTAAAGATTAGTTGTCATAACCAGGGTTTGCAACAACTGGCGTACCAGATATATCCGTTTCAGATCTTGGAATTGGGAAAGCAAGCAAATCTTTGCTAACCGCTGCTGGCTTGAAAGAGTAATCACCCCATCTTAACAAATCCCACTGTCTGAAGCCTTCTCCAAGAAGTTCTTTTCTTCTTTCCAGTTTAATCATGTCAAGTGTTACGGCAGTTACTGCAGGAAGTCCACGATTTGTGATAATCTCGTTGTAATATTTAAGAGCTGTAGCAGCATTCCCACCATTAAGTTCAGCTTCAGCACCATTTAGAAGAGCCTCTTCATAACGGATCATCTTGATATTATCAGCACCAGTCCTGTTTAAATATTTACCTCTAGTTGAATAAGAAAGATAGTATGTACCTGAAATTAGTGAGATCAGATTCCTTCTTACGTCTGCCGTTGAGTAAAGATCATACGTTGATTTGTAAACAACAAGGTTTTTATACCCGTTGTAACTTAAGATTTGATTATAAGAAGAGGTACTCAAAGAAGAATCAGTACCAACTTCAAGTTCAAAGATCGCATTTGGAGCTGCACCCCTAAGTGTATAATCGAACGTAGGCTGAAGTAGATCTTTTGGTGCTACAGTATATTTACCATAAACCTCAGCAATTAATGTTCTTACTCTTGCATAATCTCCCTTATAAAGATAGAATCTTGACATTAAAACCTTCAAGGCATTAATTGAAAGTTCGGTTTTGTTTGATGGAGTATCATACGAAGATCTAGTAGTCATTACTGATAGCGCTTTATTGAAGTCTGATTCAATCTGTGCTTCGGTTTCCGCAATTGTACTTCTTGCTTGAAGTGCCTTAGGATCATATTTTAATGGCGTAACGATACCTAGTGTTCCTCCAGTATATTTTTGTCCATAAAGTCTTAATAAATCAAAGAAACCTTGAGCACGCAGTGCATAAGCTTGACCCTGATAATATTCAGCTTTTTGAATATCTTGAGGGGTTCCACTCAATTTATTTAGATCTGTATTAATTACAATGTTGGTTTTTCCAATCATTGTGTACATTTGATTGTATGTATCCCTTGCATATGCATCACTTGAAAGCATAGTGTACTGTCTTACAGTATTATAATACCCACTGCCTCCATTACTGAACATCTCATCTGAACGTATCTCCCCATACGCGAGGAAATCGCGTCCATAATATGTTGATGATCTCATAGAAACATAAGCACCCCTTACAAAGGATTGTACTTCCTGAAGAGAGGTTAAATCTGATTGAATAACGGATTGTTGAAACTCTCTGTCAACAAAGTCACTGCTACAAGATGCTGCAGATAGCATTCCAAGAGTTACAAATCCTATTTTAAATATGTTTTTCATTTTTTATATTTTAAAAATTTAAATTAACACCTAATAAAAATGATTTAAGTATCGGAAGACCTAAATTTGAAGACCCAGCTAAGTTAATTTCAGGGTCAAATTTCAACCTTTCGTCAAAAACATGAGTCCAAGCGTTATTAGCCATTACATAAATCTGTGCCCCTGTTAATCCAGTACCTGTAAGCAATTGTCTATCAAAAGAATATGAAAACTTAGCATTACTTAATCTTATGAAATCTGAATCATACAAAACTCTACTAGACACTCTATATGAATTTTTATTTCCATAATAATACATTGGCTTTGGATTAGCTGCATTAGGATTTTCAGGAGTCCAGAAGTTACCCATGATATCACCATAACCTGGATAATAATCTGTATAATATCCATCAGACCACATATATTGTGCCCAATCATCAAGAATTTTACCTCCAAATCCATAGGTAAACTGCAAATCAAGACCAAATCCTTTATAGGAAAGAGCAGTATTAGCTCCACCGTAAACATTACTCAACATAGAACCTTGAACTGCTTGTTTTGCTAAAGCGTAATTGTTTGTGGTTTCACCATCAATACCATTTAAATACCAAAGCGGATCTCCATTTGCAGGGTCTACTCCAGCCCACTTTTTGAGGTACCATGTTCTAACTCCTTCTCCTACTCTTAATGTAGTAGTTGATGTATTTACATCACCACCATATAACTCAGTAATTTCATTGTCTAATGTAGACAAATTAAATCCAAGATTCCAATTAAATTGGTCTCTGTCTCCTTTGAAAATATCAGCATTTAAAGAGAATTCCATACCTTTATTTACTAAATTTCCAATATTATCAACATAAGATGTCAAACCTTGTGATCCGGATAAAGGAAGATTATAGATCAAATCCTCAGTCTTTTTGTTGAAGTATTCCGCTGTTAGTGTTAATCTATTATTCCAAAACCCTAAATCCAGACCAACGTTAAACGGTCTAACTGTTTCCCAAGAAAGATTAGGATTGTAAAGACCAGAATATCCACCAGCTGCAAAATCGTTATAATTGCTTGTATAAGTATACAGGGCATAAGGGTTAGCACTAACCTGGTTTCCTAACTTACCATAAGATGCTCTGAATTTCATCATTGAAATTGCATCCATTTCTTTAATATAATTTAGCCTTGCTAAATCAACTCCAACTCCTAACGACCAAAAATTTCCAGCTTTCTTTTCAGGAACAAACTGTGAAAGCACATCCCTTCTAAATGAGCCGTCTAATATGAAAAGTCTGTCATAATCATAGTGGCCAGTAACAGCATATCCATATCTAGAAGACACACCTTTAGTACCATCATAACCATAAGGAACTACGAAATTTTGCAAAGTCTGAAGGGTTGGCGTACCCACAGTAATACCTGTAGCTGCAAGAAATTTATTATCAGACTTCCATGCTTCCTGGATTAAGGTTGCACCTACATTATGCAGATCAAATCTACGGTTCCAGTCTAGAATATTTTGAACATTGAAATTAAAATATCTGTTATTGGATGTTCTTTGATAACCACCATAAGTATAACCATCTCCATGAAGAGGATTCCAGTAAGTATCTTCTTCAATATTAATATATTCAGGAGAAAAAACAAATTTGTAAGTTAAGTCTCTAAATAACTTATATTCAATACCAAGATTTGCAAAAGCTCTTAAAGTACCTCCTTTCGCATAATTATTTCTTTGCAAATAAGGAATATTATACAATCCATTAGATAATCTTGAATTGGATGGTGCCCAATACCAAGAACCATCTTCATTGTAAATTGGGTCTGACGGTCTATTGAAATATTGCGCAAGAATCGGATTCGCAAATGCCCCACCTTGACTCAAAGTTCTTAATTTAGAATGAGAAATTTGAAAATCAGTATTAATTTTTAGTTTATCAGTAGCCTGATAGCCAACTTTTGTTGTAAATGCCAATCTGTCAAAACTGGAATTTCTAACAATACTTTCTTGTGTAAAATAGTTCGCAGATGAATAGTAGGTTATTTTATCACTACCACCTGAAACATTTAAATCAATATTTTGCTGGTATCCAGTCTTTTGGGTTACCTTTCTCCAATCCGTATCTACATCAGTTGTGAAAATGTTTTGCAAATCTGCACCTTCACCTCCTTGCTCAAGGAATGTATAAACCTCTCCAATGTTATTGAAAGTCTGACCCCAAGAAGGTGTTGCATTATAGGTGTTCATAACAGCATGTGCTAGATATTCTCTCCACTGCGCCATTGTCATTCCTTTATGTCCTTCTACTGCACGGTCGTTCATACCCGCATTCATGGAAAGATTGAATCTAGGCTTTCCTCTTTTTCCTGATTTAGTGGTAATAATAATTACACCAGATCCTGCATCAGCACCATAAACAGCTGTAGAAACCGCATCTTTTAGTACCGTTACATTTTCAATATCATCAGGATTCATATTTGCAAGGATGTTTGCGGTAGTGTTTCCTGTAGTCAAGTCGCCAGAAGCAACTCTTACCCCATCAACAACATAAATAGGAGAAACTATACCATTGATTGATGAAACACCTCGAACACGTACGCTCGCCATACCACCCGGCTGACCTGATGAACTGCCCACCTGGACACCAGTTACTCGTCCCTGTAACATTTTATCCACTGAAGCCACCGGAATATCCTTGATTTTTTCAGATTTCATAGTACTTACAGCACCGGTTACTTCCTGAACAGTTTTTTTCTGCCCAAATCCGACGATAACTACCTCGTCAATGTCTCTAGTTTTAGCTGTATCTTGCGCTATTGTTTGCGCAAATACGGCGTTACCAGCCATAAAGAACAGAGCACCCATTGTTGCCACTCTTAATTTTACATTCATATTAACAAAATTTAATATTATATTTCTACAAAAGTGTTAAAAAAAATTAACATAGCAAAATCGGAACATTCAAAAAATCATATTTTGAACCGTAATCGAAGGTGGCTTTCGGAATAAAACAAAAAAAAATCGCAACTACTAAATTTTTCTTAATATAATCACAACCAACGCATTGCCAAAAAACTACATAAAACATTGCTATTTAGAATCATTCAAAATAAAAAAAGACACCTGATATCCAGATGTCCTTTTTTTGGTATTTATAATTGAACTTACTTCAGCTTTTTCTTAACGGCAACTTCTTCGTAAACTTCAAGGATGTCGCCCACTTCGATGTCGTTGTAGCCTTTAATGTTCAAACCACATTCGTAGCCCTTGGTTACTTCTTTTACATCGTCTTTGAAACGTTTTAAACTTTCAAGTTCACCGTCGAATTTCACGATACCGTCACGCAGAAGCCTGATTTTGGAATTTCGTGTTACTTTTCCTGAAAGAACCATACAGCCGGCAATACTTCCAACCTTTGAAATCTTGAAAACTTCCCTGATTTCGACGTTACCGATCACCTGCTCCTTGATCTCAGGGGAAAGCATACCTTCCATCGCTTCTTTTACTTCATCGATGGCATCGTAGATGATTGAATAAGTTCTGATTTCAATCTCTTCTTTATCTGCAAGATCTTTGGCATTGGCACCGGCTCTTACGTTAAAACCAATCACAATCGCATCAGAAGCGGTTGCAAGAAGAATATCAGATTCAGTGATCTGACCCACACCTTTGTGAAGGATATTCACCTGGATTTCTTCTGTTGAAAGCCTTTGCAGCTGATCTGAAAGGGCTTCCACGGAACCGTCAACGTCACCTTTAAGGATGATATTAAGTTCCTTGAACTCACCCAGGGCAATACGTCTTCCGATCTCATCAAGCGTAAGGTGTTTCTTGGTTCTGATCGACTGCTCGCGCTGCAGCTGCTCTCTCTTGTTGGCAATGGTTTTGGCCTCTCTTTCATCAGCATACACCCGGAATTTGTCCCCGGCTGTTGGCGCGCCGTCCAAACCTAAAATGGTCACCGGGATTGAAGGCCCCGCGGCTTCCATGGCTTTTCCTCTTTCATCAAGCATCGCTTTGATCTTACCGTGGTTTTTGCCGGCAAGAACATAATCCCCTACTTTCAGAGTCCCGGATTCTACCAGGATTGTGGAAATGTAGCCTCTTCCTTTATCCAAAGATGCTTCGATAACCACACCCTGTGCATTTTTATTAGGATTGGCTTTCAGTTCAAGCAGTTCAGCCTGAAGGAGCACTTTCTCCAAAAGCAAATCTACGTTATTACCGAATTTTGCTGAAATTTCCTGCGCCTGCACGTTTCCGCCCCATTCTTCAACCAGAATGTTCATGGCAGAAAGCTGCTCACGGATCTTATCCGGATTGGCATTGGGCTTATCCACTTTATTCAGAGCAATAATCATCGGTACACCTGCCGCCTGCGCGTGGGAGATCGCTTCCTTGGTTTGCGGCATCACATCGTCATCTGCAGCAATAACAATAATTACAATATCGGTAACCTGGGCACCACGGGCTCGCATCGCCGTAAAGGCTTCGTGACCCGGCGTATCGAGGAAAGTGATCCTCTGTCCGTTTTCCAATTTTACGTTGTATGCACCGATGTGCTGGGTGATACCTCCGGATTCTCCGGCGATTACGTTGGTTTTTCTGATATAGTCGAGCAATGATGTCTTACCGTGGTCTACGTGTCCCATTACCGTAACAATCGGCGCTCTCGGCAATAAATCTTCTGCTGAATCTTCTGCCTCTTCCTCTGCAGATTCTTCCAGATCCGCATCAGAGAACTGGATATCATAACCGAATTCATCGGCTACAAGTTGCAGGATATCGGCTTCAAGACGCTGGTTCATCGTCACCATCACACCAAGTGAGAAACAGGTAGAGATCACCTCCGTTGGACTAACATCCATCAGCGCTGCAAGCTCGCCAACCGTAATGTACTCCGTGACTCTGAGCGTTTTGTCCTGTGCATCAAGCTCCTGCTGCAGCTCGTCCTGCTCACGGCGGAAGGTACGTTTTTCCTTTCTGTATTTGGAACTGCTGGATTTACCTCTTTTGCTGGTAAGTTTTTCCAGGGTTTCCTTGATCTGGTTTTTAACCTGCTCGTCCGTCAGCTCAACCGGCATCACGCGTTCACCTCTTCTGCCGCCCGGTTTGTTGCGGTTATTATTGTTCCCGCCACGGTTCTGGTTGTTACCACCCTGGTTCGGACGGTTTCCGCCCTGCCCCTGCGGACGGTTGCCCTGCTGATTTCCACCCTGGTTATTGCCTGTCTGCGCAGTTCCAGGTTTTTCTATACGCTTTCTTTTTCTTTTCTGAGAATTGGCGCCGCCCTCTTTTGGCTTGGTCTGGAACTGGGAAAGGTCTACTTTCTCTTTCAGGATTTTAGGGCCGTCAAGTTTTTGATACTGGGTTTCAATTTTCTCAGGTTCCTGTACGGCCGGTTTTTCCTCCTGCACTGCGGTTTGCGGCGCCTCAGCTTTAGGCTCCTCCTTTGCTACTTCAGCTTTTGGCTCTTCTTTTACAGGCTGAGATTTTGGTTTTGGTTTAGAAGAAGATTCAATTTGTGAAAGATCAATTTTACCAAGAATGTTGAATTCCTGTTTTGTTTCTTTCTTTTCCTCTGCTTTAGGCTTTTCCTGAATTTCAGGTTCGGGCGCAGGTTTTTCATCCGGAGTTTCTTTTTTAGGGTTAAGGTCAATCTTACCCAGGATTTTGGTTTCCGGTCTCAGCGTTGCTTTTGCCTTGATCACTTCAGGTTTTTTCTCTTCCGTTTCCAGTTCCAGTTTTTCTTCCGGAACCTTGGAGATCACCACCTCGTGCGAAGCTTTTCTTTGTTCGCTGTCCTTAGCGAATTCAACTTTCAGTGCAGAGTATGCCGCTTCTTCTAATTGAGCGTTGGGGTTTGCATCTACCTCGAAGCCCTTGGCCTGCAGAAATTCCACAAGTCTGGACATCGAAATATTGAATTCCTTTACCGCTTTATTTAATCTAATTTTTGGCATTTATAAAATGTACTTTTTATTTTTTAGTTTTGTGAAGAGTTGGGTTTGCTTTAAGACGTATCTTGTTAAAAAAATGCTTAATCTTCAAACTCTTCTTTAAGGATTTGCTTGATTTCCTCGATGGTTTCTTCTTCAAGGTCGGTCATATTCAGAAGGCTCTCGGTATCTTTATCCAATACAGATTTTGCGGTGTTAAGGCCTACTTTCTTGAATTCATCCAAAATCCACTGTTCGATATCATCAGAGAATTCATCCAATTCTACGTCATCATCTTCAGAAGTTTCCCTGTACACATCAATTTCATAATCGCTTAACCACGATGCCAGCCTGATATTCTGGCCCTGTTTCCCGATCACTTTTGAAATCTCCTCTACCGGCGTGTAAACAAGCGCGTAAGATTCTTCCGGATTGATTTCAATTTTATTGACGGTCACGTTTCCTAACGCTCTTTTCACCATGATTTCCGGATTCTTGGACCACTGGATCACGTCGATGTTTTCATTTTTAAGTTCGCGAACTACACCGTGGATTCTGGAACCCTTCACGCCCACGCAGGCCCCAACCGGATCTATTCTGTCATCATAAGCGTCCACAGCGATTTTTGCTTTCTCTCCCGGGATTCTTACCACTTTCTTCAGAATAATCGTGCCGTCCTGGATTTCAGGAATTTCCAGCTCCAGAAGTTTTTCAAGGAATTTAGGTGCGGTTCTGGAAACGATGATCTGAGGTTTTGTTCCTTTAAAATCAACGCTTTCTACGATGGCACGCACATTTTCCCCTTTCTTGAAAAAGTCGGACGGAATTTGGTTTTCTTTTGGCAGAATGAATTCATTGCCTTCATCATCCAACAAAATTACGTGTTTGTGGCGGATGTGGTGCACCTCACCCACAACAATTTCGCCGATCCTGTCGTGGAACTCCTCATAAAGCACCGCATTGTGATGTTCCTGAAGTTTTGTAGCCAAAATCTGCTTCAGCGTGAGGATATTTCTTCTTCCCAGCTGTGCGATCGGGATTTCTACCGTATATTCTTCACCCACCTCGAAGCTCGGGTCGATTTTCTTTGCTTCTGAAATTTCGATTTCAAGATCATCATCTTCTGACATTTCATCCTCCACAATGGTTTTGTTAAGGAAAATCTGGAAGTCACCTTTATCCGGGTTCACGATCACATCAAAATGGTCATCGGAGTCGAATCTTTTTCGTAAAAGTGTTTTCAATGCATCCTCTATAATCGCCATCAGGTCGATCTTGCTGATGCTTTTTTCGTCTTTAAAATCACCAAACGCTTCAATTAAAGCTATATTATTCATTACTAATTTAGTTTAAAGTTCAAAGTTCCGTGCTTCAGGTTTAAATCCTGAACCTGTTAAAATTTAATTACTACCGTTGCTTTTTTGATTTCGGAATAAGGTATTTCTTTCTCTTCTACCACATCCATTTTTCCTTTCCCCACCTCTTTCGGTTTTCTGTAGCGGAGAATCAGAGTTATCTTTTCGTCATCAGCCTTAACCAGCTCACCTTCGGTTTCGGAAGAATCGTTCAGCAACAGCTTTAGATCCCTCCCGATATTTTTCGCATACTGCCGTGGCATAGAAAGCGGCGCGCTCAAACCTGCCGACATCACCTGAAGACTGAAATCATGCTCCTCCCGATCCATATTGAATTCGATCGCACGGCTGGCATCCAGGCAATCCTGAAGACTGACACCATCGTCCCCGTCAAGGATTACAGTAATATCATCTGCCGCAGAAATCTTAAGGTCAATAAGAAACAGATCTTCTCTCTGCGCAAGGAAATCGTTCAGCAACTGCTCTATTTTATTTCTAAATTCCATTAATTAATTTGAGTTATCGGTACGAAAAAAGGCTTTCTTTCGAAGCCTTTTCATCTGTTTCCCGTTAATCCGATGCAAATATAGCAAATTATTTTTTATGCGGCAAATATCCTCACTTGGGGTCCATTATGGCTGCACAAAATGCCGGAAAGCTCGATGCTAAAGTTTTCGACATGAGCGGAAAAAATATCATGACGAAAAAATCTTCCGGAAGACAACTGGATATCGACCTGTCAGCGTTCGGACGCGGCATCTATATCCTTACCGTTACCGACAGTAACGGGAAAACCACTTCAGTGAAACTGATGGTTAAATAAGTTATATCATTTCCATAACTTTTGGTCCGCAGGCGTACATGCATGCGGACCTTTTTTTATCCGAGCCTGCAAACCACACTTTAGAAACATCATTCTTTTTCTTTACTTTTGCATAAATATAACCGCAAATGAATATCACCATTGTTGGCACCGGATATGTAGGTCTGGTTACCGGAACTACGCTTGCAGAAATGGGGAACTCTGTTTACTGTGTAGATATAGACGAAAAAAAAGTGGAAGGCATGAAGCAGGGCATAGTCCCGATTTATGAACCCAACCTGGAGGAAATGTTCCTAAGAAACATCCAGGCCAACCGGCTTTTTTTCACCACAAATCTAAAAGAAGCGCTCGATAAAAGTGAAGTGATTTATCTGGCGTTGCCAACGCCCCCCGGGGAAGACGGCTCCGCAGATCTTTCCTACGTTTTGAAGGTAGCCGGCGATATCGGCGCAATGATGACGGAATATAAGGTTGTCGTAAACAAATCAACAGTCCCGGTGGGAACCGCCGATAAAGTGCGTGAAACCATCGCTGCAAAAACCGACATCCCTTTCGATGTGGTTTCCAATCCTGAATTTCTTCGGGAAGGTTTTGCCGTGGAAGACTCTATGAATCCGGCACGTGTGGTGGTGGGAGCAAGTTCCCAAAAAGCCCGCGATATCATGGCAGATATTTATCAGCCTTTTACAAACACCGGCGTTCCAATTATCTTTATGGATGAAAAGTCCTCTGAACTTACCAAGTATGCTGCCAACTCTTTCCTTGCCGTCAAAATCACATTTATGAACGAAATCGCAAATTATTGCGAAAAAGTAGGCGCAGATGTGGACAAAGTCCGCCTTGGAATGGGTAGTGACGACAGAATTGGACACCGTTTCCTTTTCCCGGGAATCGGTTACGGCGGAAGCTGTTTCCCAAAGGATGTGAAAGCCTTAATTAAATCCGGAAAACAGGAAGATTTTAATTTTAAAATTCTGGAAGCGACGGAAAGCGTAAACCAACAGCAAAAAGTGATTCTGGTTTCCGAAATCGAGAAATATTTTGACGGAATCCTCACCGGAAAAAAGATTGCAGTGTGGGGGTTGGCTTTCAAAGCAAATACCGACGACATCCGCGAAGCTTCCTCTTTAGACAATATTAAAATTTTATTGGAAAAAGGAGCCGAAATTGTGGCTTATGATGCAATTGCAGAAGAAAATGTACGCAAAATCTTAGGCGATAAAATTTCCTACGCCAAAGATATGTACAGCGCGCTTGACGGTGCAGACTGCCTTTTCATCGCGACAGAATGGCCGGAGTTTAAAAACCCGAACTTTAAAATGATGGCCGAACGAATGAACCACCGGGCAATCTTTGACGGTCGCAATATGTTCCCCCTGGAGCTCCCCGAAAGCAACGGTTTTTTTTACAAGAGTATTGGAAGACGCACCGTGAAATAGCAGCAAACAAACAACACTTGATGAAATCCCGCAAAATTACAAACATTTTATTTTTAACCGTGTTGGCATTCCTGCTGAACACCTTTGTCTATTTTGCTTTTGGGAATATTTATTCATCCGCAATATTGAATTACTCTACCTTTCAGGAACAGTTTTCAGGCGGAATATATCAGTACAGAATCCTGAGCGTGCATTTTCTGCTCTGCATTTACGACTTACTTGGAACCCTGAATCTGGATTACAGTGTTTTTAAAGTGAAGTTCCTGAATCCGGATTCGGAGCCGCGGATGTTTTTGGCTTTTTATATGCTGAACACTGTTTTCTCGGCGTTAACTGCCGTCATGATGGTGCTGATTAGCGAATCGAAACAGTTTGCAGCAACCGCCTCCGAGAAACTTCTGATGGCAACCCTGTCCATGTTCGTGATTGCGCTTTCGCAGTTTGTGATTGTGCCTTATGATGTGAGCAGTTACTTCTTTCTGCTCCTGTTTTTCTGGGTTTTCCTGAAGTATTTGGATAACAAATCCTCCGGAAACCTTCTTTTGCTGGCAGTAATCCTTGCTGTTTCCACACTGAACCGTGAATCTGCAGCGCTTTCCGTTTCACTGGCAGCCACCCTGCTCTGTTCACGTTTCGGACTGAAAAAGGAAACCATCATTCCGGTAGCTGCCCTGGCAGGGACTTTCCTCAGTGTATATGTCGTAATGCGGCTGATGGCCGGAATCTTCACCACCAACGACGGCAGTTTGCTTCTTCAAAACTTCACCCAGCCAAAAAATATACTCGGCTTACTATTTTGGATTACTTTTTTCGCTTTCACGCTCTTGATTTCAAACGGAAAAGAACAGACCAGAAATATACTGGTGTTTCACTCGCTTTCCGCCCCGTATATTGTAATGTGTTTTTACACCGGCATTTTATACGAAGCCAGGCTTTATGTGCCGCTGTTTTTAACAGGTTTAATCTTGGCCAAAATATCTGCAGAAAGAACCCCTGGTGAATTATTGGATTAATTATTTTAAATTTGCGGAAAATAACACAAATGACTGAACCACAGCAGCAGTGGACTGAAACCATAGATTCCAGGCACTCCCTGTTCGACTTGAAATTAGGTGAGGTTTGGCGTTACAAAGACCTGATTTACATGTTCGTGAAACGGGATTTTGTCTCCGGCTTCAAACAGACAATCTTGGGGCCGCTTTGGTTTTTCATCAACCCTGTTTTTACCACCATTGTTTACCTTGTTGTTTTTGGCGGCATTGCCAAATTGCCCACGGACGGTATTCCGCAGGTACTTTTTTACCTTGCCGGGATTACGCTTTGGAATTATTTTTCATCCTGTCTGCTGGGCACGTCCAATGTTTTTACGGGAAACGCGGCCATCTTTGGCAAAGTATATTTCCCCAGATTGGTCATGCCGCTGACGATTGTGATATCCAACCTTATGAAATTCGGGGTTCAGTTTGCGCTCTTTTTGGTCGCGTGGGTATATTACCTCATTCAGGCAAAAATAGAGCCCAATATCTGGATTTTGGCCACTCCGTTGCTCATACTGCTGATGGCAGCTTTTGCACTGGGCATGGGAATGATTTTTTCTTCCCTCACCACCAAGTACCGCGACCTGCAGATGCTTTTAAGTTTCGGGGTAAGCCTGCTGATGTACGCCACCCCAGTGATTTATCCCATTTCTGCACTTTCCGGAATCTGGAAAAAACTGGCCATGTATAATCCGCTGACCGGTATTTTTGAATGTTTCAAGTATGGCTGGCTCGGTGCCGGTGACTTTTCACCGGTGATGCTTACCATCAGTTCGGTGATTATTTTTGTACTCCTTGCCGTTGGCACCGTAATCTTCAATAAGGTCGAGAAAAGTTTTATGGACACGGTGTAAGGAGGTGATGGAAGTGCTGGATGTGATGAGGTTAAAAGAGATGGTGATACAATTGAAGTAATTTTTTTTTAATACATAACCTGTTATGGATGAAAAAATAAGATCTCATAAAGATTTGCAAGTTTGGCAGAAAGCGATGGTATTGGTAACTGAGATATACAGGCTTTCTGAAAATTTCCCCGAATCTGAAAAATTTGGGTTAAAATCCCAAATTCGGCGAGTGCCATTTCCATACCTTCCAACATTGCAGAAGGTTTTGCCCGAAAAGGCAATAAAGAACTTATACAGTTTCTATACATTTCTATTGGCTCCCTGTCTGAACTGGAAACACAGTACGAAATCGCTAAAAATCTTAATTATATAAAAGAAGCAAAAGAAATTACTGACAAAATAATATTTATACGTATAATGCTGTCCAACCTTATAAAATCCATCAAGAATAAGCAACAGGGCGACGGGAAGTAATAAAGTGAGAATGGTAACAGAAGTGATGTAGTGATGAAGACGATAAAGTGAAGTAGCAATAAAAATTGGCGCCGGGCAAATCCGATAACCTCCATTACCCCATAACCACCATAACTTCCATAACCCCCATAACCTCCATAACCACCATAACAACCATAACTTTAAAAAAAAATGCTCGCACTAAAAGCAGAAAACATATCCAAACAGTACCGCCTCGGACAGGTGGGCACCGGCACGCTTTCGCATGACCTGAACCGCTTTTGGCATCAGATCCGTGGAAAAGAAGACCCCTATCTGAAAATTGGTGAAGCCAACGACAGAGCCACCAAAGGCGAAAGCGAATATGTTTGGTCGCTCCGCGATATCAATTTTGAAATAGAACAGGGTGATGCTGTCGGAATTATTGGGAGAAACGGTGCCGGGAAATCTACACTGTTAAAACTTTTAAGTAAAGTCACCAAACCGACCACAGGTAAAATTTATACCAACGGAAGAATTGCTTCCTTACTTGAAGTAGGAACCGGTTTTCATCCTGAAATGACCGGACGTGAAAATGTGTACCTTAACGGAGCAATCCTCGGGATGACCAGAAAAGAAATCACCCGGAAATTTGATGAAATCGTAGATTTTTCCGGTGTAGAAAGATACATCGACACGCCTGTAAAAAGATACTCCTCGGGAATGTACGTTCGCCTTGCTTTTGCTGTAGCTGCACATCTGGAATCGGAAATTTTAATTGTGGATGAGGTCTTGGCAGTTGGCGATGCCGAATTTCAGAAAAAATGCCTTGGCAAGATGGGCGATGTGAGTAAAGGCGAAGGGAGGACGGTGCTGTTTGTGAGTCATGATCTGCGCGCTGTGAACAGGCTCTGTTCGAGTGCCATCTCGTTAAAACAGGGTTCAATACAGGAGATTGGATCTACAGGAGAGGTAATTACGAACTATCTGAAGACCAACAACCAGCAGTGGAGCAATAAAGAGATTAATTTTCAGGTAACGCAGTCCGGGATATCAGTTACAAACATTAAATTTATTCAAAATCAAAAGCAGACTTTCACCCTTGAGCAGGGTCTGCCGTTCGAAGTACAGATAGACATCGACAATGCTCTGTCCGCGCCAACTTCATTTGAGTTCAACCTGGAATTGAAGAACCATTATGGCGAGGGCGTTACCAATTTTGGTAACGAATTTCAGCACAAACCCATGATGGTGCAACCGGGGCAAAACCATGTCCGTCTGGCTTTTAATGAACTGCCGCTGCGTGCCGGAGAGTACATGGTGGATGTCTGGGTAAACCTGCCGGATCTGAAAAAAAACATCTACATGCAGGAACTGCTCGAACTGCGAATAGAAAAAGCAGCTGACCTCTACTTTCTGAACCCGGACAGAATCTGGAGCAACTTCCCCAACCAGCCCCAACATGGGTACCTGCCGATGCATGCCAAAAACATTGAATTATGGTAAAAGAAGATATACTTCCAGAGAAAAATAAAGCGCAGCCATTAATCTCGGTAATCGTCCCCTGTTACAACCAGGCCCAGTATTTGGATGAGTGCCTGCAGTCGGTTCGGGAGCAGACGTATCAAAACTGGGAGTGCATTATCGTCAACGACGGTTCGCCAGATAATACCGAAGAAGTTGTAAAAAAATGGACGGAAAAAGACCCACGGTTTAAATATCTTAAAAAAGAAAACGGCGGTTTGAGCTCTGCTAGAAATGCAGGAATAAAAGCAGCGCAGGGAGAATGGATACTCCCTTTGGATGCAGATGATAAAATCGGAGACAGATATTTGGAGCTGGCTGAAAAAGAATTCGGAGAATCTTATACTGTAATATATTGCAAAGCAGAAAAAATTGGCGCACAGCAAGGAGCTTGGGATTTGCCGACTTTCTCAATTGAAAAACTTGCAGCTACCAATATCATTTTCTGTTCCTTTTTTTTTACTAAAAATAAATTTATCGCAGTAGGTGGTTATGATGAGAACATGAAAAAAGGACTTGAAGATTGGGAATTTTTAATAGCGTTACTAAAATCCGGAGGCAAAGTTATCCAGTTGGATTACTTGGGTTTTTATTATAGAATAAAAGAATCTTCGATGATTACCAATCTCGACACTAAAACTAAAGAACCCATTTATAAATATATTGAGAGAAAGCATTTAGATTTTTTTCACCAACATTTAGGCTCTATACATTTACTAAACCATAAATCTGAGCAGGCAGATTTATTAAGAAAAACAATCGAATCACAACAGAACAAACTAAGTTCTCGAAGATATAGACTTATCGATAAATTGTTATCTCTAATTGGTAAATAATGCAAAACCTCCTCGCCATCGTCATACCCTACTACAAACCGGATTTCTTTGAAGAAACCCTGAAATCCGTTGCGTCCCAAACTGATAAAAGGTTCACTTTGTATATCGGAAACGATGCAAGTCCGGATGATCCATTTCCGCTGATTGAAAAATATTTCCTGGAAAGAAATTACCATTATTTTAATTACAAAGAAAATCTTGGTGGCAAAAATCTCGCCATGCAATGGGAAAGAATTTTGGAGAATGTAAAGGAAGAATGGTTTCAAATCTTGGGCGACGATGATATGATTTCGGAGAATTTTGTGGAAGAATTTTATTTAAAATACGACAACTTGAAAGATGTAAACCTTATAAAATCAGCAAGTATCATCATCGATGAGAACAAGCAAGTACATCATTCGAAGAGCCTTAATTTTATAGAAGGCATGTACAACATTATTGATTTTTTCCTAGAGAAGCAGGAAGGAAAAATCAACAGCAGCCTGAGCGAGCATATCTTTCGGAATAGTGCATTTCAGAAAGTAGGATTCAAAAAATATCCTTTAGCTTGGCACTCGGACGATTTTATTCAGCTACAGCTTGGCATTTCAAAACCACAGTTTTATTTTCTATCAAAAACTGTAGTGACTATAAAAGAAACCACAAAAAGCATCTCCGGAAACTCAGACCTTCAGGAAATTAAAAGTAAAGCTGAAGATATTTTTTACAAAAATTGCATTGCCCATATACGAACGTATGGAAACAATAATCAAAGAGATAAATTTTCTACTATTATGCTAAATAATCAACAATCTATTTCAGCAAAAAAAATTTTCTTCAAGCTTCACCCAGCTCCTTCTGCATTGGTAAAGTTGAGTAGATTTTATGGATTCCGTATCTTAAAAAAAATCATTAATCCGAATATTAAAAAAATCTTAGCGCAGCTTCATAAGAGATTTACAGTCTCTATGTTTCAAATACAACTTAAAACAGATATCCTGCTTCGAAGGCAGATCAGCCGGCACGATGAGATACCAATTCTAATTATTAATTTCAATCAACTGAAATACCTGAAAGAGCAGGTGGATTTTTGGCTATCCCGCAACCATAAAAACATCATCATTATAGACAACTGCTCCACATATCCACCATTGCTGGAATATTATAAAGAAATTTCAAATCGGGTAACCATAGAGTATATGAAAGAAAATATTGGGCATATGGTATTCTTTGAAAATAAAAAATTACAAGAAAAATACGGCAAGGGTTTTTTTATGGTCACAGATGCGGATATTGTACCAAATAAAAATCTACCTGAAAATTTTATGAAGAGGCTAATATATTATCTGATCAAGTACTATTCCGATGTTACAAAGGTTGGTTTTTCCCTACGTCTGGATGACATCCCAGATTATTATCCTCTAAAGGAAAAAGTGTTACGTTGGGAAAAGCAATTTTGGAAAAAGGAAATTGAAAAGGATGTATATAAAGGTATGATTGACACCACTTTCGCGATGTATTCACCAGGATATAAATTCAAAAATCAGGATTCCTTTCTTTCAGCATTAAGGATAGGCGGTAATTTTTCTGCTACGCATGGTGGATGGTATATTAACCCAAATCAGTTGTCAGAGGAAGAAAAATTCTATATAAAAACTGTTGACAAATCAAGCTCTTGGAAACTTAATGAACAAGGGTTCCATGATAATAAAAGTATATCAAATTACGATTAATAACTATGCTAACCCCTCATTCACTTAATCCATTTTTTCAGATGGCAATCCTGAGAAGTTCCAAAAAATAAAGCAATCCTATATCTGATTAAAATTATAATATTTTGCATTCTAAACTCACAAATAAGAAAATTATAGTTTAGCAAAAGAAAGTATAGCTCCAAAATTTTCCATCAAAGTGCCTCGTTATAAACATCAATCTGGTATTAACGAAAAGCAAACCACTTTTTTTGCTATTGTTTTGATTAAAAATTTATAAGTGCTATTTTTTCGAAAACTTAATTTGATTTTTTTATTTGAAATTCCAGTACTCATAAAAAATACATCCAAAAAATAAATAAAACTTAAATATTAAAATTAAAAGTATATTTATAACCTAGAAAATTCATTTTAATGACAACCTCCGTAGCCCTCTGCACATATAACGGCGAAAAATATATCGCGGAACAGCTGGATAGTATTCTTAAGCAAAGCACCCCCGTTAATGAAATTGTAGTATGTGATGATGGTTCCACTGACGAAACAATGCAAATACTTCAAAAATACCATACAGAATTTCCTAATATTTTTAAAATCCATCAAAACAAACACACCCTTAAGGTTATAAAAAACTTTGAAAAAGCTATTAATCTTTGTACAGGAGATATAATTTTTCTCAGTGATCAGGATGATGTATGGTTTCCAGATAAAGTAAGGAAAAATTTAATGTTTTTTGAAAATAATCCAGACAAGGATGCATTATTCCACAATTTACTTTATTATAAGAATGGCCCACATAAAAACACAACCTTTAATCATTATTTATATTCGCCTACTGAAAATAAAGATTTGCTTGGACATCTTTTGATTAAAGGAAATGTCATTACTGGAGCAGCCCTAGCTTTCAGAAAACTAACAAATCTGGAATTTGATGCGACGCATGGCTTTCTACATGATGCCCAATTGGCCATTTACTTTGCCTTAAAAGATAAAATAGAGGTATTAGATGAGTGCTTAGGGTATTATAGAATTCATCCCCAACAGCAGATAGGCTCAGGGGAGGACGTAGACATTTACCAACAAAAGGTACAACATTTATTAAAATATTCTGATTTCAACACAAAGGCAAATTTTATTAGAAAAATTCGTGAGTCATGGGATAAAGATTTCATCTTATTCGAAAGGAAAAAAATTCTTAGTAAAATTGATAATGAATTTATTTCAATTAGAAATCAGTACTTGCTCAAGCTACCATATTTTAAAAGGAAACTATTAGTTTTATATTGGATGGTTACCAAAAAACATAATATTTCCATAAAAGATTTACTCTAAAAAACGCTATTAGATATTGAAGGCTAAAACAAATTTGCCCCCTATTTCCATCATCGTCCTCACATACAACCACCAGGATTACATTCGTGAAAATCTGGAGGGAATTTTCATACAGAAAGTGAATTTCCCGATAGAGCTGATTATTTGCGAAGATAAGTCTACTGACAATACGGATGCGGTAATCCGCGAGGTTCTGAAGGATGCGCCCGCCCATATAACGGTAAAATATACCGCCCATACCACCAATCTGGGCGCTACCCCGAACTTTTATTTTGCCTTAAAACAGGTAACCGGCACATACATCGCCTTCTGTGAAGGTGATGACTACTGGACGCACGACGGAAAACTGCAGGCGCAATACTGTTTTCTGGAAAGCCATCCCGAATACGCTTTGGTTTTTCATCAGGCGATGAACGTTTCGCCATATCCCGAAATCAACGGCAGCCCTTTTTCTTCTGTTGAAGACAGAGATTATTCACCGTTGGAAATCTACCGGCATTGGGTGGTGCATACTGCAACAGTCATGATGCGTGCCGAAGTCCTGAAAAGCACCGCCTTTCTGAACACCCTGAAGGATCCAAACTTACAGTATTTTGACACCGTGCTCTTTCTGGCCGCTTCGACCGTTGGGAAAATCAGAGGACTCAAAAAATGTTGGTCGGCTTACAGGCGGCACGATGCCGGACTGTCGTTTGGCGCAGTAAATTATAAAAGAGACCTGAACCACAACAGGCTCGATGAAATTATCGGTAACTTTCACGGCGGAAAAATAAAGGAGCATGCAGACTGGCAGATTTTTTCGCGCAGCAGAATCGACTTTATCTCTGCACTGAAAAAAGGAAGAACCCAAACAGCTCTCCAAAATTTAAAATGGATTATAAAAAAACACCGGAATCTGCGTGTGTATTTATTTAAAAAACTAAAAAATGGTTAGGAAACTCACGATAGGCTTCATCAGTTCCCGCCCATTGGAAGACCGTAAAAATTGGTCCGGCACCATGTACAGCATGTTCACCGCACTACAGAAACAGGGTTTTGAGGTGGTATGGATTCCCACGCCGGAATACAGTGTGGCAGAGCTTTCCATGTTCCGCAGCATCGGGAATTTTTACCAAAAAATCTTCACCCGCGGCTTCAATCAGCATCAGTTTATCCTGAAGGCGTGGCTGGCTTCCCGCAAAACAAAAAAAAGGATAAAGCAAAAAAAGATCGACCTTCTCTTTGCGCCAACCGCAGTTCCTGAAATTGCCTTCCTCAAAGTCAGACAGCCCATTGTTTATCTTAATGATGCCAATGTAGCACAGCTGCTGAACTATTACAGTTATTATTCTGGGTTTGGATGGGTGTCGAAAAAGATTACCCATTTCGTCGAAAAAAAAGCATTGGAGAATGCGGATCACATTGTTTACTCTTCCGACTGGGCCACGCATTTCGTTAGGAACTTTTATGGTATTCCAGCTGAAAAACTGAGTACTGTCAAGTTTGGTCCCAATTCAGAAGTCCCGGGACAGGTAAATTTCAACAAAGATTACAGCGGAGACATCACTTTTCTCTTTTTGGCGGTTTTCTGGGAGCGAAAAGGCGGTGATCTGGCTTTGCAGACCATCGAACTGCTTCGGAAAAAGGGATTGCCTGCGAAATTACTGGTGGTAGGCTGTGATCCCGGAATCCGCAGCAAAGCCATGGAAGTCATTCCGTTTCTGAATAAAAACATTCCGGCGGAAGCACAGAAAATAAAAGACTTTTTAAGAGATTCACATTTTTTGTTTATCCCAACCAAAGCCGACTGTACACCGATTTCATTTGCAGAGGCTGCGGCTTATGGTCTTCCCGTAATCACGCGCGACACAGGTGGTGTCTCTGCGATGGTAGAGGACGGGATCACAGGATTTACACTCCCGCAAAATGCCGGTGCCGAAGAGTATGCCAGAAAAATTGAACAGCTGCTGAAAAATCCGGAACTAGCAAAACAGATGTCGCACGATGCCCGCCAAAAATATGAACAGGAACTGAACTGGAAAGTCTGGGGTGAGAAAATGGGGAAACTGATAAACAGTCTAATTATTCAGGTAAATCAGTAGGTTTTCACCGCTGGTTCCAAGCTGGTAATCGTATTTGTCCAGAGCCCTGAAAAGTGTTTTTGCGGCATTTTTTCTCATACCGTCGTGGGTTTCCACAAGCAAAATTCTGGTTTTGGAAAGCCATTCATCATAGTTTTCCTCGAAGACTTCCTTCTCGGATCCCTCGATGTCCATTTTCAGGATATCAATCCTCGGGAAATGATAAGTCCGCATAAGATCTCCAATAGAAACTGCAGGTAAAGCTGTGGGATCATCTGCTGCTGTTTCTTTTACCATAAAACCCCAGCTCGCCACAGAGCTGTCTATTATTTTCAAATAAGTGGTTTTGTTCCACACTCCTGCTTTTACCGGGATAATATCTGGATAAGGTTTTGTGTTTTTCTGTACCATTTCGAAGTTGCCACTTTCAGGTTCCACACAGATAATTTTGGCATTGGGAAAACGGTTTTTAAAATGAACACTTGCCAGGCCGATATTGCCTCCGGCGTCGATAATATACTCCGCATCGAACCCTGTGTGGATTTTATATTCCTGATTGTAAATCACCTGTTTGAATACATCAAAATCCGAGGTTTTTCGGCGAAGAAACAACGGGTGTTTCAGTTCGCGGTTGCGAAACTCAATAATTGGTTTATCTGATTGGTGTTCGTCGCGATAAATGTTCCAGCCGCTTTTTCCAAACCGTCGGTAAAATTTAAACTGTTCTGCAAGTTTTTTTATATCCATTTGTGTTTTGTAAGTTTATTTAGAAAAGTAATTCCTGTAAACAGCGGCGAAATTGCAATAATTTTTTTAAATAATGGCAACTGTCGATTTTTGTTGGCAATATCCCAGTACACCTTGGCAAACTGCTTCTTTTCTTTCCAGCTTCTGGTACTTTTTATGCGTTCCAGCTGGGTTAGCATGGCATACTGCGGGTTTGATAGCATTCGCTTGTAAATATTTTGAGTTAGGCCATCTTCCAGATAGTCTCCCCTCGCCAAAACATGATCTGTAAAAAGAATCTGGTATTTTCGCATTAGTGGAAGTAGAACAAGAGCTTCCTGAGAAAACCGCTCGCCCTCGATGACTGGAAATTTGAACTCCTTGGCAACATCCAGCCTGAAAACAAATCCCATCTCCCCCTTTCCCGCAAAACTGTGCTGTCTGCTGTCCAGCCATCTCCTTTTACCATAATGATCTAAGTTTTCGTTCTGGTTTGTGAAAAATCTTAAATAAGAAAACCCTGCAAAATCTCGATCTTCAATTTCCTTCGCCATTTCAGTACAGGTTTCCAGCGCCTTTTCCACAAGGAAATCGTCGCTGTCTACAGTCATTATAAACTGCTCATTGGCTGTCTTGAGTGCAGTATTATAGGCAATATGTTTCCCCTGATTTTTCTGAAAATAATACCGAACAGGAATTTTCTGTTCACGGATATATTTTTCTATTAAATCCTTTGTTCCATCAGTTGATCCGTCATCGATCACCAGCCATTCAAAGTTTTTAACGGTCTGGTTTATCAGGCTTTGGTAAAGCGTGGGCAGCGTATGTTTTCGGTTAAAAGTGGGCGTGAAAACGGTAAACATTTATGATAAATAAGATTTGATCGCTACAGCAGAATGCGAAAAAGTAATTTCAAAAAACAAAGGCTCTAAATTCGAACACCGGAACGGTAAATATTTTTAAATTTAAATTAATTTTGTAAAAATACAAAAATGCCTTCACAAAAGATACTTGTGGTTTTTCAGCCCTGGAGAAAAATTTCCGGCAGTCTTCATCAGCAGCTGACCGACGGCCTGAAGTCGTTAGGATATGATGTTGACTACCTGGACACTGAAAATCCCCCGCCATTTCAGAACAAAAATCTGACAGATAAGTTCAGGAACATTTACGAAAGATTAGTACACCGCAATAAGCTTTATTCTCTAATTGCCCATAAAAACCACGTCAATAGATTTTACAGGAAAAAGATAGCGCAGCTTCCCAAAGACAAGATGTACGATTTGGTGCTTATTATAAAACCGGAAGAATACACGACGCAAAACATCGAAAAACTGAGCAGGCTGGGAAACAAAACTGTTGGATACATTTGGGACGGTCTCCGTTTATTTTTTAAACCGAGTCTGGTTAAAAGTTTGAAATATCTCGACGGCGTCTATTCTTTTGATATTGACAATATCGCTGACCATCCTGATCTTGATATGAAATTTTTAACCAATTACTATATTCCGGACATACCTTCAACACCTTTCGACAGCAGAAAAACGGACGTGTTTTATGTTGGCTCACTTGCCGGAACATTGGACACCCAACGACGGGACTGGAAGCTGGCAGAACTAGCAAAATTTTTAAGCGGAAATATTGACATTTCAATTTTTGCCGAACGGGGATTTTTAAATAACGACCACCGATTAGTAGATAGCACGAAGATAAAATACATTACATCGCCTACTTCAATCGAAGACACCTTAGAAAAAACAAAAAATTCAAAAATTGTTATCGATATTTGTAAAAAACATCATATTGGTTTGTCCTTCAGATTTTTTGAGTGCATGCTTTATGAAACAAAAATTATAACCAACAACGCCGATGTTGTCAATTACGACTTCTATAATCCTGATAATATTTTGGTGGTTGATTTTGATAACATTGAAAAATATAAAGATAAAATCCTTGATTTCCAGAAAAAACCTTACAAACAGATTCCTGAAGAGATCAAAACGAAATATAGTCTCGACAACTGGATTAAAATTCTTTTGAACGCGCCAGGCTCCAACCCGATCGTGCATAAAAATCACCTGGAAAAAAAATGAAAAAATCCATCCTCTTCATCGCCGACAAACCAAACTGGGCTTACCATAACCTCATCAGAACATGGGCGGAAGGGCTGGATAATGACTTTGACTGCTATATCGCATTTGCACAGGACTTTGCGCTGCGAAAAAAAGATTTTTCTTTCGGTGAAAGACTTATATCAAATCTTCTGAACCGTTTCCGAAACAAAGACCTGAAATATTTTGTAGACAAAAGCAGACGGTTTTCCTGTCCGGTGTACAAATACCCTCCGGTTTACAAAGTGCAGTCCGGTGAGAAGACGGAAAAGATAGATTTTGATCTGATTTTCGAATGCGCCTATTATTTCCAGTACACTACGGTACTGCCGTTCAGGAGCAGAAAAAAATACGTCGGCCTCTACACCGATTCTTTTCCGCACGAAGGCCCGGGATGGGATATACGGAACAGTACGAACGTACACAGCCTCAACCGGAACGATTTTTATCAGCAGTACCTGAAACACTACGACGGCATTATCGCCGGAAGCCGTAACCTGATTGAAGATTATCTGCCGCTGACACAAAAAATTACCTTCGCTAACGGAATCTACCGGCAGAACGAATTTGTAATAAACGAAAAAGCAGGAAGCAAGGAAGGCCTTACCTTAGGCTGGACAGGAACGCCGGACCGCCCGATGAAGGGCTTCCGGGAAATCATAGAACCGGCAGTGGAAATGGTGAAAAATTCCGGAAGGATCGTAACGCTGAAAACCAAATTTGCTGGACCTTACGAAGATTTGCTGGGCTTCTACAAAGATGTTGATCTTGCACTGATTGCCTCCGCCGCGGATACCGGCCCCTCCCTTTTTGCAGAAGCTGCACTGTCGGGAGTGCCTTCTGTTTCTACAAAAATCGGCTTTCCCAAAATGGTGATCCGCCATGGCGAAAACGGCCTTTTTATTGAAAGAAATAAAGAAGACCTGGCGGCTGCCATCATCAAATTATACGACGACAGGAAACTCTTAAAGACTTTTTCTGAAAAAATCCGGGAAGATTATATGAAAATCCTGGACAATCAAATTTCTGTGAACAATTTAAAAAAACTTTTCAACAACCCATGATCAGCACTGCAGTCTGGAGAATACGGGAGGCACTTTCCGTTTTAACGAAAAAAAAGAAGACCTTGGCGGCTTCTGAACAAGAATTGTTTATGTACGATGATTGGGAAGACATTGGCAATGAAGTCCTAACCAACTAAACTGCTACACCACTACCCTGTAACCTCCATAACCTCTATAACCTCATAACCTCCAAACCCCATGATCATCGGAAACGGCCTCATTGCCTCGCTTTTTAAGGAACATGACAGAGAAGATGTGATTTTCTTCGCTTCCGGCGTTTCCAATTCGCTGGAGAGAGATCCGGCGCAGTTTGCCCGCGAGGAACACCTTATCCGGAAAACCATTGCGGAAAATCCCGGAAAAATCTTCGTCTATTTCTCCACCTGCAGCATCTACGATTCCTCGAAAACGGGAAGCGATTATGTGCTGCACAAACTGAAAATGGAGCAGATCATCAAAAACAGCACGGAAAAATACCTGATCCTGCGCGTGAGCAATGCCGTTGGCAACGGCGGAAATCCGAATCTTCTGATGAACTATCTGGTGCGTTCCGTAAAATCCGGTGAAACCGTCAATGTTCACACCAAAGCTACGCGAAACCTTATCGATGCAGAAGATGTGAAAAACCTCACTTTCAGTCTGCTTGAAAATGGTCATCTGAACCGCATCGTGAACATCGCGTATCCACAGAATTATTCGGTTATTGAAATTCTGGAGATCATGGAGCGGTTCTTCAGTCTTAAGCTTAATCTCAACCTGATCAAAGAAGGCTCCGGCTACGAAATCAGTATTCCCAATGCTGAAGAATATTTCCGCAGAAACCAATTAATGAACAAAGAAGTTTATCTTTGCAGGATTCTGGAAAAGTATTATTAATGCTTCTTCATAGGCATTAAAATCAGACAGGCCGCACCGCAAAAGAAAAAATTTTGAAACAGATCGCCGTCATTGGTTTGGGCTATGTTGGCCTGCCGCTCGCAAAACTTTTCGCGTCCAAATATGCAGTCACTGCGTATGACCACGACCCGGACCGGATTTCCGCGATTTTGTCCGGAAAGGACAAAAACCGGCAGTTTACGCCGGAGGAATTAAAGGAAGTTCAGAGCGTTACAAAATCCAAACAGGGCGCTTATTTTACAAAAAACGCTGATGATCTGGACGGTTGCGACATTTTCATTGTGACGGTTCCTACTCCTGTCGACATTCATAACAAACCGGACATCAGCCTGCTCATTGAAGCCACAGAACTTATCGCGGCCAAACTGCCCAAAAATGGACTGGTGATTTACGAATCAACGGTGTATCTCGGCTGCACCGAAGAAAGATGCGTTTCGGTGCTGGAAAAAATTTCAGGAATGAAACTGAACACCGGTTTTTATGTAGGATATTCTCCCGAGCGGATCAATCCTGGCGATACCGAAAGACGGATTGAAAATATTGTAAAAGTCACTTCCGGATCATCTCCCGAAGCCGCGGAAATGGTGGATGAACTTTACCGGTCGGTTATTACAGCCGGAACGCATCTTGCACCGAGCATTAAAGTGGCAGAAGCGGCGAAAGTTATCGAAAACTCACAGCGTGACATTAATATCGCCTTTGTGAACGAGCTCGCAAAAATTTTCAGCCTGATGCAGATCGACACCAACGAGGTGCTGAATGCCGCTGCGACGAAATGGAACTTCCTGCCGTTCCGTCCCGGACTTGTCGGTGGACACTGCATCGGTGTGGACCCGTATTATCTCGCACAGAAAGCCACAGAGTTTGCCTACCACCCGGAAATTATTCTGGCCGGACGAAGAATGAACGATTCCATGGGTTATTATGTCGCATCAGAATGTGTGAAAACCATGCTTCAGCAGGGCATTACGGTAAGCGGCTCGTCGGTTCTCGTGATGGGCATCACCTTTAAGGAAAACTGTCCGGATATCCGGAACTCGAAAGTGAATGACGTGATCAAAAATTTAAAGGAATACGGCTGTTCAGTTGATGTTTATGATCCTGTTGCTGAACCGGATGAAACCGAAGCAGAATATCACATTCAGCTGATTCCGCAATTAACTGAAAAGAAATATGACGCGGTCATTTTCGCAGTTGCGCATCATGATTTTAAGAAGCTTGATCCTGAAAATCTTGTCACAGAAACAGGCGTTATTTTTGATGTCAAAGGAATTTTTCCCAAAAACACCCGGATTAAAAGACTTTAAAGCCGGGCTAAATCAGCTTCCCCATCTTTTCCTGAAAACCCAGTAACCCAATGCAGTGGGTAGTCTGTTGAGCAGTTCCTGTTTCAGAATAGAACGGTTATACTTTCCGCGAAGCGCATCGGACGCCTTCATGGGCGCGATTTTTTTATAGTTTCTGTAGCTCTCCTTCCACAGTTGTCTGTCGTTTTGTGCGCGCCAGTTCATTTGGAGCGTCATGGTTTTGAAGTTGATGAGGTGCTGCATCATCAGCGTTTTGCGCAGCGGATCTTTTTCTTCCTGAACTGCTTTTGCAAAATATTCTGCGATGGTCCGCCAGTTGTCAAAATGCGTTTTTCCCCGGTTATGAATGACCGACTTTTCATGAAGATAATAATCATAAGTGATCTTCCGGGAGAAAGCGATCGAAGTGATCTTCAGCATGACATGAAAAGTGTGCAGCGAATCCTGGGCGAAAAGTCCGGGCACAAAATACAGCTGGTTTTCCTTTAAAAATGACGTAAGTATCATTTTGTTCCACGAACTGTCCGGAATATTTCCCTGAATATAGGAAGTGAAAATCTCGCTGTTGCCGTTCAGTTCATCTTTTGTTTCTTTGATGGGAAACGGAAAAGAAACCTCACCGTCCGGAAGCCTGATGCCGCGGCAGCTTCCCACCGTCATCTCCGCAGCGGTTTTTTCAGAAATAGCGACCAGGGTTTCAATACAGTCTGGCGTGATAGTATCGTCGCTGTCGAGAAAAAAAAGATACTTTCCCTGCGCAGTGTCAATTCCTTTATTCCGAACCACGGAGAGACCAAAATTTTTCTCAAGGTGATAGATCTTCCAGTTCTGAAGCTGATGTCTTTCGATATACTCTTCGGCAATCTTCAGCGAACTGTCAGGCGTCTGGTCATTGATCAGCGTCACTTCCAACGCAGGATAAGTCTGCATCCGGATGGAATCCAGACATTTCTCCAGGAATTCTTCACATTTAAAAATCGGAACCGAAACCGTAACCAGAGGCTGCATTGGCTTGTTTTTGCAAAAATAAGAAAAATGCATCATTGAATATTGAGGAACAATGGCAAAGTGCCTCACTGTATTGCGTAGATCAACGAAGTGGCTTATAAAAATATTTTAAACACTTAAGTGACACTAATAAACCTCTCATGAAGTCACCTAAGAACACATTAGCAGAAAACCTACTGTTTTCAAACTTTAGTGGCCTAAAGTGACTTTTTAAAACAGCATGAAAATAAAACTTAAGTGTTTTAAAATTATTTAAAAAACATTTAAGCAACACTGTTAAGTCTCTCTTTAAGTCACCTAAAAACACGTACACAGAAAACCTCCGGTTTTCAAACTGTAGTGCCCTAAAGTGACTTCTTAAAGCAACATGAAAATAAAACTTACATGTCAAAAAAGATATTAAGCACTTAGATGCCCTCCAGCGTTCTATTACAGCAGCATAAGAATAAAACTTAAGTGTAAAAAAGATCCGGACATACACATGATAAAAAATAATATCTTTGTACAAACAAACACAATGCTGAACGCCCTCTTTTCACGCCTCTACGGTCTGCTGAAAACAGCCGATGCCGCTTCCAAGAGAAAACGCTTTTTTTTGAATCCCAAAAGCCGCATACACAGTTCATTCCGTTTTGGTGCAGATAACTTTGTGGACATCTCACCTACAGCCACTTTCGATATTGCAGAGCATGTGCACCTCAACGAATCCAACAGCATTGCCGTGAAAAAAGAAGGTCACCTTAAAATAGGAAAAAACACCTATATCACCCGTGCAACCATTGCCTGCCTCGACAGGATTGAAATCGGTGAAAACTGCATCCTGGGAGAGGGCCTGAAAATTTTCGACCACAACCATCAGTACACCCGTGAGCCGTTTTCAGTTTCAAAGACAGAATTCAATACCGCACCTGTAAAAATCGGCAACAATGTGTGGAGCGGCGCCAACTGCATAATTCTGAAGGGCGTTACCATCGGTGAGAATGTGATTTTAGGTGCCGGATGCGTCATTCATAAAGACGTGCCCGCCAATTCAGTCATCATTAACAAGCAAAATCTCGAGATAAAACCGATATGATTCCCGTAACCAAACCCTTTCTGCCTCCGCAGGGCATTTACCAGAACTACCTCAACGGTATCTGGAAAAGACAGTGGCTCACCAATATGGGACCTCTGGCAAGCGACCTGGAAATGCAGCTGAAAGAACATCTTGATGTGCAGCACCTCCTTTTCGTGACCAACGGAACCGTGGCGCTGCAGTTCGCCATTAAAGCCCTGGAACTGCAAGGCGAAATCATTACCACGCCGTTTTCTTTTGTGGCGACCACCAGCTCGATTGTTTGGGAATGCTGTACCCCGGTTTTTGTGGACATCGATCCGGAATCGCTGAACATTGATGCGGATAAAATAGAGGCCGCCATAACGGAAAACACTTCTGCGATTTTGGCAACCCATGTTTATGGCAACCCCTGCGATGTGGAGAAAATTGAAGCGATAGCCAAAAAGCATAACCTGAAAGTGATCTACGATGCCGCTCATGCTTTTGGAGTAAAAATCAACGGAAAATCAGTTTTTGAATATGGTGATATTGCTGCCTGCTCGCTGCATGCCACCAAGCTTTATCATTCTGTGGAAGGCGGACTGGTCATCACCAAAGATCCTGAACTGCTGAAAAAAATTGCGTATATGCGGAACTTCGGTTTCGACGGTCCGGGACATTTTGCCGAACTGGGAATTAACGGAAAAAATTCGGAATTCCATGCAGCGATGGGACTGGCCAACCTGAAATTTGTAGAAGACATCCACGAAAAACGCAAAAGCATTACGCAGCGCTACGATGAGAAACTGAAAAACCTCAAAGCGGTAAGACCGGTATGGCACAAAGAATCGGAAAACAATTTCGCGTACTATCCGCTGGTTTTCGAAAGCGAAGAACTGATGGTGAAATGCGCTGAACACCTGAAGCTTCACGAAATATTTACGAGAAGATACTTCTATCCTTCGCTGGCCGATTCGCTGCCTTATGTGAAGCCGCAGCACCTGCCCGTAACGGATGATATTTCGCGGCGTGTCCTCTGCCTGCCGTTGTATTATGACCTGACCAGCGAGGAAGTGGATCTCATCTGCCGCCTCATTTTAAGAGTTCAAAACAACTGACCCACAACCAGAACTTTATAACCTCATAACAGTCTTAACTTCCATAACTTTATAACCAAACAACCTCCCCAAAATGCTCATCCTCGGTGCCAAAGGCTTTGCCAAAGAAGTTCTGGAAATCCTCCATCAAAACGGGGACACGGAAAAGCTGTGTTTCTATGATGATGTTTCAAAAGATGCACCGGATGTTCTGTTCAATCAGTTTAAGATATTAAAATCTGAAGACGAGGCAAAAAGCTACTTTGAAAATATGGATCCGCGTTTCACGGTGGGTATTGGAAATCCTAAACTGCGGAAACAGCTTTATGAAAAATTCTCGAAATTAGGAGGGAAATTTACTTCGGTTGTCAGCAGCAATGCAGAAATCGGAAGTTATGGCGTTAACATCGGTGAAGGCTGCAATATTCTGGGCGGCGTAAGAATTTCGAACGATGTACAGATTGGAAAAGGAACGATGCTTTACTATAATTCCGTAATTACGCACGATGTATGTATTGGTGATTTTTGCGAAATTTCACCTTCTGTTACGATATTGGGTCGCGCAAAAATCGGCAGCAACTGTCAGATCTTTGCAGGAGCCATCATTTTCCCCGATGTAAAAATCGGTAATAATTCAGTGATAGCAGCCGGTTCTGTCGTTCGCAGCGACATCCCGGAAAATGTAATGGCAGCCGGCATTCCGGCGGTGATAAAGAAGATATTTTAAATGGAAAATTCTAAAATTGTCCATTTTATGGACCTTGCCCTTTTAAGTCCATTTTTTATTGAAAGTTTTAAGAAAATTTCCGATGATTCTGTCTTCTATATTTTGTCAGACTCAGGCTTCGAACCGGACTACGTTGATAATAGTAACGTTTTTGCCTTAAACACATCAAGCATTTCTGATATATCAGAAGTGGTTTCTAATATCAATAAAAGCTCGATAGATTGTGTCATATTTCATTTTCTTAACAGAGAGAAAGAAGAAATTGCAAACAAGTTACAAAAAGAAATAAAAAAGGTATGGTGCATTTGGGGGCACGATCTGTATAATCAAAATTCGTTCTTTCCTTATCGTCAGTATGAAAAAATAACAGAAGAATATCTAAACAAAAACTCTTCCTTAAAAGACAGAATTTTTAAAAAGCAATTAGTAAAAAAAATAATTTTTGAATTTTTATTATTTAACAAAAAAATTGGACTTAATTCTAAATTTCACGCACGATATTATGAATCTTTCGGTGTAGATAAATATCTTACTATTCAAAGTTTTGATGCAATTTCATTTATAGTTCCCAAAGAAGGTTTATTAATCAGTAAAATTTTTCCAGATAAGAAATATTTGCATTTATATAGCGATCCTACTCTTCCCTTTTTTGCTCATTTCGAAACAATTAAGCCAAACTCTAAAAATATTTTAGTAGGTAATTCGGCGGCATTTACAAATAATCACCTGGATACATTTAATCTAATAAAAGATTACAGTTTGGATGACAGAAAAGTAATTGTCCCACTCAGTTATGGCGGTACAAAAGATTACATTGATACAGTAATAAAGAAAGGTCGCGAACTTTTTGGAGAAAACTTTTTACCATTAATTGAGAGAATGCCTCTCAAAGAATATTCTGAATTATTAAGAACCTGCGGTGTTGCAATCATGAATCAACGCAGACAGCAATCTGGGGGAAATTTATTTCATCTTGTAGGTTCTGGTGTAAAAGTATTTATTAATCCTAATAATGGATTCTACGATTATTTTAAAAAAAACCGTATTTCAATATTTAGTGTAGAGGATTTACACGAAAGCGAAATCAATAACATTCAACCTCTTACGCAAAATCGCCAAGCCATTTTGGATCTTTACTCACACGATCATTTTAATAATGAGATAAACAAACTTCTAAAAATTCTTGGTAAATGACCTTCTCCATCCTCATCGCCCACTATAACAACTTCGCCTATTTCACCGAATGCTACCGAAGCATTCTGAAACAAACGTATCAAAATTTCGAAGTCATTTTGGTAGATGACTGCTCCACGGACGGGTCTCTGGAGAAAATTCGCGAGCTTGCAGTGAATGATCCCAGAGTTAAGATTTTTAAAAACGAACAGAACAAAGGAGTTGGATTCACGAAAAGAAGGTGTGCAGAAAATGCATCCGGAGAGATCTGTGGATTCGTGGATCCTGATGATGCTATTGTTGAAAACGCTCTGGAAAGAAGCATCACGGAATATAAGGATCCCGAAATTGTTGCGACACATTCCCAGTTTCAGATTTGCGACAGCAGACTGAAGATCAACAGATTATTTCCGAGCACAAAATCGGTAAAAAACAAAAATCCTAAATTTTTTAACATCAATCTGGAAGTGAACCATTTTTTCACTTTCAGAAAATCCGCTTATGACAGAACTTCGGGAATCAATGCCGATCTCACTTCTGCTGTAGATCAGGACCTGTATCTGAAACTTTATGAAACAGGAAATTTTAAATACATCAAAGAACCGCTCTACCTTTACCGTCTGCACGACAAAGGCGTATCCCAGGATCAATCAAAGAAGGAAAAGCTGAACAAAAACTGGCAAACAGTCTTGCAAAACGCCTGTGAACGGAGAAGTATTTCAAATCTGTACGGTCGCCGCATTTCAGAAATAAAAAACCTGCCGGAGTTTATTTTCAAAAAACAGAATACGCTCATTTCTAAAATATTAAAAAGACTTTCATGACCGACATCTTTATCAAATCCTTCAACCGCCCGTTCTATCTGGACCGCTGTCTGACTTCAGTGTACCGGCTGGTGTCGGGCAGTTTCAGAGTGACGGTGCTGGATGACGGAACGCCGCAAAAGTATATGGAAAGAATCCGGGAGAAATTTCCGGAAGTAAAAATCCTTACTTCAGAAAATTATCCTAAAAAAAATGAAGCGATTGCAGAAAATCTGAGTTCAGGAAAGGAGATCAACGGTTTTGAAATCCCCACGGAACTCTGGATTAGTGTGGCGCAGAACGCTACGGAATATTTCATCATGACCGAAGACGACGTCTGGTTTACCCGCGAAATCAATATTGACAGCCTGGTTTCCGAAATGAAAAATCTGGACGTTTCACTGTTAAAACTGGGCTGGCTGGGAAATTTCAGGGATGATCAAAACCTCGAAATCGAAAATCTTTCTGAAGATATCCAGCGCACTGTGCCGAAAAATCTGTTCCTCGGAAATGAAAAAGTGATGGAAGCGTTTTTTTACAACAAACTGAAATTTTTCACTTTCCTGTATAAACTGGGGAAAGTGGACAATTTTACACAGCGGAAATACTGGGCGCTGGTTTCCATTCTCATGGGACTTTACCGCAAAGATTATTGGTTGGAAACCTGGAAAAACATCCACGGAAAAGTGGACGAAAAACGGCAGCTGACAAATGCTGCGGCCTTTTACCGGAACAATCAGAACAACCGCAATTTTATCGCCCGGCTCAACCGCGAAGCCTTAAAAACCACCTTCCAGAGCTCAGCCACGAATTCCTATCACAGATACGGGAATGCCTTCGATGTGAACCTGTTCAATCATCAGATCAGTGAGTCATGGCTGAAGGGGGATTTCGATGCGATGCAGAATTTCCCGGACGATTTTTCAATAGAATACTTCGAAAAGTTTCTGGATGAAAAAATTGACAGAAACGAAATGAGAAGCTGGATCGGACAGTTTAAACAGCAATATAAAAACCTGGGTTGCGATGTCGGATAACACAGCTGAACTCAAAAAATTTTTCCCGGCACTCACGGGATTTCGTGCCATCGCGGCGTGGATGATTTTCGTGTACCATTTCATGCCGTTTGCCAATCCAAAATATCCGCTGTGGATCAAGCAGATTGTCTGGGAATTTCATATCGGCGTGGATATGTTTTTTGTGCTGAGCGGTTTCCTCATTACCTACCGCTACTTCAACGACCATCCGATTCACTTCCGGAAATATATGGTAAACCGCATCGCGAGAATTTATCCGATGTATTTCCTGATCACGGCAGCGGTTTTCTTGGTATGGTATTTCCAGAACGGAACCTGGAACATGGAAAAGACGGTGGAAGCCATTGTAAGTTTCACGATGACAAAAGCGTTGTTCTCGAAATTTCATCTTGGCGGAATTCCGCAGGGATGGACGCTCACGCTGGAAGAAATGTTCTATCTCACCGCGCCATTTTACTTTATCCTAATCCGCAAGAAATCGTGGTGGCTTTTTGCACTGCCTTTTTTAATCCTGATTTCAGGACTTTTACTGAAAAATATGACGGCTGTTCCGCAAAATATCTGGGGCTTTTTGCAGCCTGCCGTTTATACCTATATTTTTGAATTTTTCGCCGGCATCGGTCTGGGCTGGCTTCTGTTAAAGAAAAAATTCACCGCATTCAAATTTCCCACTGCAACAGTTTTCGGCATCGCTGTTTTGGCGTTCTATCTTGTAGGAAAACATTGGGCTTCCGGGTTTATTGATTTTAAAACAGAAATAGGCCGCGCTGTGGAAATGATTTTTCTTTCGGTGTTGGGCATCGCGCCGCTGCTTTTGGGTTTGATTAAAGAAAAAAGTATGATCAGCAAAATTCTCGGCGGCCGGATCATGGTCTTGCTCGGCAAGAGTTCTTATATTTTTTACCTGATTCACAAAGGTTTTGTGCCTGTTTTTATTAATGATTATATTTCCGACAATAAGCTGGTGATTTTCATTCTGCTGAATATTCTCTCCGTGATTCTGTTCATATATCTTGAAGAACCGCTGAACCATTATATCCGGAAAAAGTTTGGGAAACCCGCTGTGAAAGCTGTAGAAGCATGACAAACACAAAAAAAATAAATGTCCTCTTCCGCCACCGCTCCATGGAAATGGGCGGCGTAGAGAAAGTGCTGCTCTCGATGCTGAATAACCTGGACAAAGATAAATTCGATCTTCATCTGGCGCTGAACCTTTTCCAGGGCGAACTTCGCAATGAAATCCCCGAAAATATTCCGGTAAAAATCTTGGCCGGAGGAAAAGAGGACTTCCCGAAAAACAAACTCCTGAACAAAGCTGCCTTCATCGCGAGAGGCTTCAAACTGCTGCTTTTCCGGAAATTTCCGTGGCTGGCCGACAATTTCATCCTGCACAACGACGCTGATGTGGAAATCGCCACAGGCTACACCATGTTCAGCGACGTCCTGAATTCCTCCAATAAAAATTCTAAAAAAATCGGATGGTTTCATTCGGATATTACTTTTCCCAAACTTCAGCCTGCAGTTCCTTTGATCTTGAAACAGATACCGCAGTTCGATTATTTTATTTTCGGGTCACAGCAAACCAAGGATATCCTGCTGGAAACTTATCCTCATATTGCGCTGCAGGAAAATCAGGTCATTCTAAATGCCATTCCCATCGAAGAACTCAAGCAGAAGGCCGCAGAATTTATGCCCGATTTTGAAACTGAACATCCCGTTTTTGTAACGGTTGGCAGACTTCATTCCAGAAAAGGCCATCATAAATTAATGGAAGCTCATGCAAAGTTACTGGCCAAAGGTTTTCCGCACAAAATATTCGTCATTGGCGACGGCGAGGAAAATCAAAATCTGGAACAAATGGCTCAACGTTTAGGTGTACAGGATTCCTTTAAAATGTTAGGTTTGCTGCTGAATCCTTATCCATACGTTAAAAATGCCGATTTCTTCATCATGCCTTCAGAATCTGAGGGATGGCCGTTAATTATCGCGGATACATTAATTCTTCAGAAACCCATTATCGCAACTGATGTCGGCGGAATTCCGGAAATGATTGATCATAAACGCAATGGGTACCTCATCCGTTATTCCACGGATGAAATCGAGGCAGCGATGAAAACCTTTCTCACCGATAAAAATCTGGTGGCCGAAATTCAGGAAAATCTTAAAGACTCGGAAAAACAGTTTGACAATCAGAAAATTTTTGATGCGGTTGAAGAAATCATCCTTAAATTAGCAAAAAAGTAACCGATGAATTTCCTTTACCGGCTTTTTCTGAAACTGCACACACTCTGTCGAAACTTTTATGATAAAGCCTACATCGAGGTTTGCAAAGCGCGCGGTTTGAAAGTTGGACAGGGCGTGATTTTCATCGAAGCACCCAAATTCGGTTCGGAACCTTATCTGATTGAAATTGGAGACCGCACGAAAATTACGGCAAACTGCACGTTCATCAATCATGACGGCGCGATGTACGTAATCCGCTCGATGGAAAAATATGCTGATGCGAGAAATTTCGGCAGGATTAAAATCGGAAAAAACTGTTTCATCGGCAACAACTGCACGATCCTTCCCGGTGTGGAAATTGGCGACAACTGTATTCTGGGCGCAGGTTCTGTCTTAAGCTCCTCCATGCCTGCAAATTCCGTTTACGCCGGAGTCCCCGCAAAATTCATCTGTACCATTGATGAATACGGCGATAAAGCACTTAGAAACAACGTAATGTATCCCCGCGAACTCGAAAAAAACCGTCCGCAGCTCGATGCATACATCAAAAAAAATCTGCCGCACACCTACAAACCTGTACGACTGCCAAAAGATAAAGGGTAGATAAAGAGTACATAAAGGGTACATAGTGTATAGATGAAGCATGGATAAAGCATGGATAAAGCATGGATAAAGCATTAAAACAGTATGAAAAAGATTCTGATAGGATCAGGAAAAAAAAGAAAATCCTCATCCGTATCGGTTCCCTGCGTCATGGCGGCGCAGAAAAAGTGCTGGTGACCTTTCTGAAAAACCTGCCGCCCCATAAATATGAAATAGACCTATTGCTGAATCTTTACAGCGGAAAATACCTGCCGGAAGTTCCGTCCTGGATCAACGTTCTTTACCTCAACAAAGGCGTAATGATTACCACCAACCGTCCGCAGGACATTCCAAAAAAGGCGTTTCGAGTAATTTATCAGAGTCTTTTGAAGAAGTTTCCGAAATTGTTGTATTCTAAAATTTTAAGTAATAAAAAATATGATGTTGAGTTTGCCGCCATCCACGGCTTCAGGGATGAGATTTTGAATTCGCCGCTGAAATCTTCCAAAAAAATCGTCTGGATTCACAATGATCTCCGCAAAACCCATTTCCACAATTATACCGATGATGAAATCCGCAAGTTCTTCGGTTTTGATAAAATTTTGGTCATTTCCGAACACATTCAGAAAGATTTTGAATCACTCGCCAGGACTGAGGACGAAAAAAGCCGTATAGTCCGAGTTTACAACCCTTTGGATACGGAGGAAATTCTTAGAAAGAGCCAAGAACCAAGAGTCAGGAGCCAAGACCAACAACCAGAAACCAGCAACCAGCAACCAGTCTTCGTTTCGGTGGGAACGGTTTTTCCGCAAAAAGGCTTCGACCGGCTGCTCAAAGTTCACAAGAAACTTTTGGATGAAGGGTTCAGCCACAGAATCAAAATTGTGGGCGACGGTTATGATTTTGAAAATATTAAAAATCTAAGAAAAGAACTTCACGTAGAAGAAACGGCTGAAATGACCGGCTTTACCGACAATCCTTATCCTCATTTTAAAAATGCTGATTTCTATGTCTTGAGTTCGCGTTACGAAGGTTTCCCCACGGTTTTGTTTGAAGCCATTACCCTGAAAAAGAACATCATTGCCACGGATGTTTCCGGAGTGCGCGAAATGCTGGAAGACGGAAAGCTGGGACTTATTGTTGATAATTCCGAAGAAGGCATTTATGAAGGCATGAAGCAGGCGCTTAAACACCCTGAAAATTTTTCAAAATATCGGGCCGCACTTATAGATTACCAAATGCCGTTCAACCTGCAAAATTCAGTCAATAAAATAATTGAAATCATCGACAAACTCTAAGGTTATAAAACCAGCGAAAAAAATCTGCGTAAAATCTGTGCAATCTGCGGGAGATAAATTTTATCTTTGTCTAAATGTCCGGCAAAAGCATCATACAGAAAGACTTCTTCAGAGAAAGCGGCAAATGGCTGTCTACCACAGAAATTTGGGCCAAATGCGCCAATCCGAACCTGCACTTCACCTACCTGCTGAGGAAAAGCCAGCAGTATCCCAGGAAATCTTTTAAAGGGATGTTTTGGCGAATGATACTCCGCCATCATCAGATCAAATATGGATTTCAGATTTATCCCGAAACAGAAATCGGGGAAGGACTGTATCTTGGCCACTGGGGTCACCTGGTAATCAACCCGAAAGCGAAAATCGGAAAAAACTGCAATATTGCACAAGGCGTAACAATTGGCCAGGCCAACCGCGGAAAAAACGAAGGCGTTCCCGAAATCGGCAATGAGGTCTGGATCGGACCAAACGCGGTTGTTGTCGGCAAAATACGCATTGGCAACAATGTGCTGATTGCTCCAAATGCCTACGTAAATTTCGATGTCCCCGGAAATTCTATAGCGATGGGAAATCCTGCACAAATCATCGCCAAAGAAAACGCCACCGAAGGGTATATTAATAATAAGGTATAATGATGATTATTGATTGATGATTGATAAATTAGAAATGACGCATTACAGTTATAAATCACTGGCGAGGCAATATTAAACCACCAAACCACTAAATTACTAAACCACTAAACACTAAACCACTAAACCACTTATCACTAAACCACTAAACCACTAAGTTATCCAATGAGCAAAACCTACGAAACCATCTTCGAAAACAATAAAAAATGGATCGCTGAAAAATTGGGCGAAGACGCTGATTTTTTCAATAAACTTGCAGAAGGCCAGAAGCCGGAGTATCTGTACATCGGATGCTCTGATTCACGGGCTACCGCCGAAGAACTTATGGGCCTGAAGCCCGGTGAAGTTTTCGTACACAGAAATATCGCCAACGTGGTGAATACACTCGATATGAACTCCACCGCGGTGATTGAATATGCTGTTCGCCACCTGAAAGTAAAGCACATCATCGTTTGCGGGCATTACGGCTGCGGCGGTGTGAAAGCAGCAATGACTCCTGATGACCTCGGGCTTCTCAATCCATGGCTTCGGCTGATTCGTGATGTTTACAGGATTCATCAGAAAGAACTGGATGCGATCGAAGACGAGCAGCAGCGATACAACCGCCTTGTAGAACTGAATGTGCAGGAACAGTGCATCAATATCATCAAAATGGCCAGCGTTCAGGAACGTTATATAGTAGATGATTATCCTATCGTTCACGGTTGGGTTTTCGATATGAAAACCGGGGAGTTGCTCGATCTTAATATCGATTTCGAAGAAGTCCTGAAGGACATCCAGAAAGTGTACGACCTTACTAATTCTGAATGGGTGATGAGCAGAACCAACAATAAAAACGTTCACTAATTATAGATTTGCAATATTAAATTTTTGTTAAAGTTTAGATAAAATCTATAATTAAACTTGTTTTTTAGAAATTCTTGTTATATTTGCACCCTCAAAAGAAAAATTTTTTTGAAGAAATTTTGGAGCATATTGGTTTTGTTGATATTCGTCAACTTTATGGCTTTACCAAGTATTGCTACAGTTTTCGATTTTGAAATTCCGCAGACTAATGTTGTACTTTCTGAGGAAGAAACACATTCTTCATCGGTTTCAATTGTTTACGAAAAAACAATTCCGAAGACAATGAACGTCCACGATTTCATCAAATTCTTTGAAACTACTTCCGATCAAAAGGCGTTCGTTTTAACTGACGATTCCAGTCATATTTCGCCTTATCTTCTGATATTTTCTCCGCCTCCAGAAGCTTAACTGTTAAATTTCAGCAGGGATAATTATGTCTTTTTCAAATCGAAGAAGTCAATATCTCAACTTGTTTATCAGTTTAAATTCAACTTTGCAAATGCTTTAAAAACTACAAATCAAGTGTTTGCATCATAAAACTCTATGTTTAAAAATGAAAAAAGCAAAAAGTTTATTCGGCGGAATAAAAGAAAATCTCCCATCGGGAGTTGTTGTCTTCTTAGTTGCACTTCCACTGTGTTTAGGAATTGCCTTAGCTTCCGGAGCACCGCCGCTATCCGGAATTATCGCAGGGATTATTGGAGGAATTGTGATCGGATTTTTCTCCAACTCTAATATTTCTGTTTCAGGTCCGGCTGCAGGTTTAGCTGCTATTGTTTTATCGGGAATTACCGAATTGGGCGCATTCGAACTGTTTCTTTGTGCAGGATTAATCGCCGGAGTATTACAGCTGATTTTGGGATTTCTAAGAGCCGGAAGTATTTCCAATTATTTCCCGAACTCTGTAATTGAAGGAATGTTGGCCGGAATCGGTTTAATTATTATTATTAAGCAAATTCCTCACGCTTTGGGTTATGATGCTGATTCTTTCAGTAGCGAAAGGGTTTTCGAAAACGGCTACAATTCCTCAACAATCTTACAGTACGTTTCCAATGTTATAGCGTCGCTTCATCCGGGAGCTATTGTAGTGACAGCGATTTCTCTGGCAATTTTAATTGCATGGGACAAAGTTCCTGCCCTTAAAAAAATAAAACTTTTGCCGGGAGCTTTGGTTGCTGTAGCAGTAGGAATTCTGTCCAACGAAATTTTTAAAATGACAGGAAGTTCTTTGGCAATTATGCCGGAACATTTGGTTACGCTTCCGGCTCCGCAAACTGCTGAAGAATTTAAAGCATTAATTACCATGCCCGATTTTTCGGGATTTATGAATCCAAAAGTTTGGATTATTGGTGGAACGATCGCCATTGTTGCTTCAATTGAGACTTTATTATGTATCGAAGCTTCGGACCGACTGGATTCTCAACGCAGAATTACCGACACGAATAATGAACTTCGTGCCCAGGGAATTGGAAATATCGTAAGTTCTTTAATTGGTGGACTTCCAATTACTTCAGTTGTAGTAAGGAGTTCCGCAAACGCTAATGCCGGTGCAACTTCAAAAGCTTCCACCATTATCCATGGTGTTCTTCTGTTAGTTTGTGTACTGGCAATTCCGGTGATTTTGAACAAAATTCCATTGGCGACTTTGGCAGCAGTGCTTCTGTTGGTAGGTTATAAACTGGCAAGTCCGGAAAAAATAAAAAATTTCCTGGCAAAAGGGAAGTTTCAGTACGTTCCCTTCTTGGCAACAATTTTAGCGGTAGTTTTCACAGATTTGTTAACAGGAGTTGGAATTGGTTTGGCCATCGCTATTTTCTATATTCTGCAGGGAAATATGAAACGTGCGTATTATTTCAGCAAAGAAGAACTTGAAGGTGCAGATTCTGTAACAGTAAAATTAGCTGAAGAAGTATCCTTCCTGAATAAAGCTGCTATAAAAAAAACGTTGAAAAATATTCAGCCGAATTCAAAAGTAATTATCGATGCCAAAGGAACTTCCTATATCACCACCGATGTTCTGGAAATGATTCAGGATTTTGCCAATATAAGATCAAAAGAAGAAGATATCCATGTTGAACTTATAGGTTTTAGAACCAATTATAACGATTACGCTTCAGACCAGCATTCTCACATTAGCATTAATCACAGAAGAGCGATGTAATTAACTGTGAACGGTCAATCATTAAAAATTCAATTCAAATAAAATTTAAAAACATCAGAAACTAAAATCTAATACCTAATATCTAAAATATATGAAAGCACATACATTAGAAACCCAAGCTACAATTACGCCGGAAAAAGCGCTACAATTCTTAAAGGAAGGAAACGACCGTTTCGTAGGAAACCTTAAAGTGAACAGGAACCTTTTGGAGCAAGTGAATGATACTCGCGAAGGACAATGGCCATTCGCAGTGATTTTGAGCTGTATTGACAGCCGTACTTCTGCGGAACTCATTTTCGACCAGGGCTTAGGAGATATTTTTTCCATTAGAATTGCTGGTAATTTTGCAAATCAGGATATTGTAGGCTCTATGGAATTTGGCTGCAATGTTGCCGGCTCAAAATTGGTTGTTGTTCTGGGACACAGCAAATGTGGCGCTTTGAAAGGCGGACTTGATGCAGCAAAAATCGAAGAATTGGGAATGGATAACCTCAACCATTTGATTTACCATTTTGATGAATGTATTAATAATGTAATTAAAGATGGCGAAGAACGCTCATCCAAAAATGAGGACCTTCTGGAAAGACTGAACGTTTGCAATATCAAAAAAACGATGGAAGATATCCGTCATCAAAGTTCTACTTTAAGAAAACTTGAAAAAGAAGGAAAAATTAAGATTGTGGGTGCAAACTATGATGTAGAGACAGGTGTTGTAACCTGGTTATAAGAGAAACTTTATTCATCTCCTATAGTTTTTATGAAGCCGGATGTTCTTATGAGCATTCGGTTTTTATTTCCCGTTAAAAGCAGACATCGTATTCTGAATTCCCGCAAAAACAAAAGAAAGACAGGCTTTGGAAAACTTCTCGATTCTTTCGGGAAGTTTTTCTTTTTCCTCATCATTCCATTTTCCAAGAACATAATCCACTTGTCTTCCTTCGGAAAAATCCGCGGAAATTCCGAATCGCAATCTGGGATAATTCTGCGTCTGAAGCTCTTCCTGTATACTTTTCAAACCGTTGTGTCCCGCATCAGATCCTTTCATTTTCATTCTTAAAGTTCCGAACGGGAGTGCCAGATCATCGGTAATCACCATGATATTTTCTAAAGGAATATTTTCCTTCTGCACCCAGAATTTGATGGCTTTCCCGGAAAGGTTCATATAAGTGTCCGGTTTCAGAATCAGGACTCTGCGTCCTTTATATTTTCCGTCAGCAAGCCAACCGAAATTGGCGGATTTGAAGGATGCTTCAATGGTTTCAGCAATTTTTTCAGCAACTTTAAAACCAATATTGTGTCGGGTTTCTGTGTATTCTTCGCCTTTATTGCCGAGCCCGATGATGAGGTATTTCATGATGATGTGTAATAAAGTAAAATTTAAAAAATGGGCTTTAATTCCAGCAGTTTTCTACTTGCTGACATTTCTCTCAAAATCCAGAATCCTTACCAGCACACCGTTTACCTCATCCACATTTTGCACTTTCTCTTTGCGCATCAGCAGTTGGTTATTCTTTTCTTTCAGTGTAGCTTCTGTCGGATTTTGGTTTAAATATGAAATAATCTGTTTGAATTTGTCTCCCGAATAAAATTTATCCTGCGGATTTGCCGGGAAATATCCCAGAAATATACCGTTTTTCACAACAATTTTTTCAAAACCAATTTCTGCAGCCAGCCATTTCAGCTCTACAGACTTCAGAAGATTCTTCGCTTCTTTTGGGAGTTCTCCGAAACGGTCGGTCAGTTGATTTTCAAACCTTTGCAGTTCGTTTTCGTTGGGTATTTCTGCCAGCTTTTGGTAAAGCGTCAGGCGTTCCTCTGTGCTTTGAACATAAGAGTCAGGCAGCATCAGCTCCATATCGGTGTCGATATTTACGTCTTTTGTCGTGGTGATGAGCTTTTTGCGCTCCTCTTCGTTATCAAAAAGATTTTCAAATTCTTCATCATTCTGCAACTCTTCAAGGGCTTCCTGCATAATTTTCTGATAGGTTTCAAAACCCATTTCGTTGATGAAGCCGCTCTGTTCCGCACCCAGCAGATCGCCGGCACCGCGTATTTCCAGATCTTTCATCGCAATCTGGAAACCGCTTCCCAGATCAGAAAACTGTTCAATGGCCTCCAGGCGTTTCCGCGCATCGGAAGTCATCAAATCATAAGGCGGCGTAATGAGATAGCAGAAGGCTTTCCGGTTGCTGCGACCTACCCTTCCGCGCATTTGATGCAAATCGGCCATCCCGAATTTCTGCGCATCATTGATGAAAATCGTATTGGCATTCGGAACATCAACACCAGATTCCACAATCGTCGTGGAAACCAGCACATCGTATTTTCCTTCCATAAAATCCAGAACATTCTGCTCCAGTTGCTTGCCTTCCATTTGTCCATGCCCGGTAATTACCCGTGCATCGGGAACCAACCGCTGAATCAGCCCTGCAATGTCCTTTAAGTTTTCAATTCTGTTATTGATGAAATAAACCTGCCCGTCCCGATGAAGTTCGTAAGCCACAGCATCGCGGATGATTTCTTCATTAAAACCAATCACCTGCGTGTCCACCGGCTGCCGGTTTGGCGGCGGCGTCTTGATCACCGATAAATCCCGGGCAGCCATCAGCGAAAACTGCAAAGTCCTCGGAATGGGCGTCGCAGTAAGCGTCAGCGTATCAATATTATTTTTTAGAGTCTTGAGTTTGTCTTTCACATTTACGCCAAATTTGTGCTCTTCATCAATGATTAATAGCCCAAGATCCTTAAATTCAATGTCTTTTCCTACAAGCTGATGTGTTCCGATGACGATGTCAATTATACCGTTTTTCAGTCCCTCCTTCGTTTCAGATTTCTGTTTTGCAGTACGGAAACGGTTGAGGTAAGAGATGTTCACCGGGAAATCTTTTAGCCTCTCTTTAAAACTTCTGTAATGCTGAAACGCCAAAATGGTAGTCGGCACCAAAACCGCCACCTGTTTGCCGTCCGTTGCCGCCTTGAACGCTGCACGAATCGCAACTTCCGTCTTTCCAAAACCTACGTCACCGCACACCAAACGGTCCATTACGGTTGGTGCTTCCATGTCTTTTTTAACATCAATCGTTGCCTTTTCCTGGTCAGGCGTATCTTCGTAAATGAAGCTGGCTTCCAGTTCGTTTTGAAGGTAAGAATCCGGTGTGAAGGCAAATCCCTTCGCGGATTTTCTTTGGGAATAAAGCTTGATGAGGTCGAAAGCAATCTGCTTGACTTTCGCCTTAGTTTTTTGTTTTAAAGATTTCCAGGCTGGCGAGCCGAGTTTCGACAAGACGATTTCCCGGCCTTCCGGACCGTTATATTTTGAAATTTTATGAAGCGAGTGAATGGAAACATACAACAAATCCTGATTTTTATAAACCAGTTTGAAGCATTCCTGCACCTTTCCATCGTTGTTCACTTTTACCAAACCCATAAATTTCCCGATACCGTGGTCGATATGCGTGATGTAATCGCCGATCTTCAGCGACATTAGATCTTTCAGGGTCAACTGTTCCGATTTTGCAAACGCGTTCTTCGCCTGAAAACGCTGATAACGGTCAAAAATCTGATGATCTGTATAAACCGATATTTTTAGTTGAGCATCAACAAAGCCTTCATGAAGCTCCGATTTGAAGGACCTGAAATCTGTCTCGGTACTGATTTCTTCCAGAATACTTTCAAGCCGTTCCTTTTGCTTTTCGGATGAAAAGGAAATCCATGTTTCGTAGCCTTCCTTTTTTTTGTTATTTAAATCTTCAGCGAGGAGCTCAAAATTTTTATGAAAACTTGGCTGTGCGGTCTGGCTGAGCTGAACCGTTTTCAAATTTAAGCCCGAAAGTGCCTGTGCCGTAAAATCAACAAACTTAAATTTCTGAAGATTCTGGTGTAATATTTCTTCCGAAATAAAAAGTTCCTGCGGCGTCTGATGTTTGAGCTCTCTGCTTAATTTTAAAAAGTTTTCTTCAGCTTTTTCGTAAAAATCACGGATCTTCTTTTCACCAAGGAACGCATTTCTCGCCACAATGATGCTGTCATTATTCATCAGGTCAAAAAATGGAACTTTACTTCCTGAAACTGTAAAATTCATATTGGAAACCAACTGGAATTCATCAATTTTCTGTTTCGAAAGCTGGGTTTCTATATCAAAAGTTTTAATGCTTTCCACCTCGCTGCCAAAAAATGTAATTCGGTACGGTTCTTCATTGGAATAAGAAAATACGTCCACAATCCCGCCACGCACAGAAAATTCGCCGGGTTCGGAAACAAAATCAGTTTGGTGGAACTGATAGTGCGTCAGAAGCTCATCCACAAAATCAAAATCCAGCGTATCGCCAACTTTTATATGGTGCGAAATAGCTTTGAAATCTTCTTTTTTGAGAACTTTCTCGCTCAGTGCCGCAAACGGCGCTACAATCACTTTGGGTTGGGTTTCAGAGTTTAAACGGTTCAGAACCTCGGTCCTCAAGACCAGATTTGCATTCTGCACTTTCTCGATCTGGTAAGGCTCCAGATGCGACGGCGGAAAGTAAAGCACATTTTCCTTACCTAAGAGTTCCTCAAGTTCAGAAGTTGCATACAGCCCTTCTTCCTTATCATTTAAAAGAAAGAGAACCGGCTTTTTCTGAATTAAAAATAGTTCCGCCGCAAAAACTGATGGCGCCGATCCCGCAAAACCTTTTACAGAAATGCTTTGGCTGTTTTCAAGCTCATTAAAGATTTCGTAGCCGAAATTCCTTTTCAAAAGTTCGGGCAAAAGCGTTTCGCTGATATTTTTTAACTGCATTTATTCAATTTATACAAAACAGAAAAGCGGTTTCAGATGTCTCCGGAACCGTAACTTGATGCAAAAATACAATTAATGGCTGTTAACATTGCCGATGGAAATAATAAAATCATCACAAATATGTTAAAAGTATTATAAAACAGCAACTTATAGCACGTGATTTGCAAATAGAAAAGTACTGAATGCTAAACAAAGTATTTTAAGTTAATAAATGACTCTCTGCTTCGCCTCATTTGGGGCGAAGTTTTATTTTATAATTTTCCTTATACGTTTCATTATTTCCATTGTATCGTAAAGCAAGCACTATTTTTGATGGCAGGTTTTCCAGTAAAATAAAGTATTATGAAAAATTATTTTAAAATTTTAGGGCTTTTACTGATGTTCTTTTCACTTATCAGCTTAGGTTCATGCAGCAGAGATGATGATCCTGCGGATAATGATTTTTTTGCAGGAACCTACAAAGGCTCGGTGTCTTACCGAGATGGCGGATCCACTAATATCAGTACCGATAACGGTAGCGTTTTTGTAACGAAAATCGCCAGCGGCACAAAGTACAATTTCACTTTTTCGAACAGTATTCCCGCACTTAACGGAATTGAATTTGAGAAAAAAGGAGACAATGCGTTGGTAATGATTGGCTCTACCGCAACTTCATATATCAGAATTACCAGTGGTAAACTTGAAATGTTTTATATGAGCGGCGGACGAACCTGGACGGCCAATGCCACACGATAGAAAAACATTAACGCTCTAATAAAAAACTGCTTCAGCACCGGAGCAGTTTTTTTTGATTCGTAAAGAAATCCGCATTTTAAAAACATTACATTTGCATCATGCTGAACTTCCTAAAAAAGACTGCCGCTAAAGTTTGGGCAAAAAACCATGTAAAGCAGAGTGAAAACTACAAGAAAAATGCTGTTGAAGACCAGCAAAAGCTCCTGCTTCAGCTTGTAAAGACCGCAGAAAAAACACTCTTCGGAAGAGAACACCGTTTTGAGGAAATAACCTCGGTTGAAGATTACCAGAACAGGGTGCCGATCTCGGATTATGAAGGCATAAAACATTATATCGAGAAGGTAAAAAGAGGCCAGCGAAACATACTGTGGACCGATACTCCGGAATATTTTGCCAAAACCTCCGGCACAACTTCCGGTGCAAAGTATATCCCGATTTCCAGGGAAGGAATGCCGTATCAAATTGCGGCGGCTCAAAGCGCGCTGTTCCATTATATCAGCCAAAAAGGAAATGCTGACTTCGTAAACGGGAAAATGATTTTCCTTCAGGGAAGCCCCGAGCTTGAAGAAATATTCGGCATAAAAACGGGCCGCCTCTCCGGCATTGTTGCCCATCACATCCCAAATTACTTGCAGAAAAACCGCCTGCCGAGTTTAAAAACCAACCTCATCGAGGACTGGGAGACCAAAGTGGACGAGATTGTAAAGGAAACTGAAAAGGAAAATATGACGCTGATTTCGGGGATTCCGCCGTGGCTGATCATGTATTTTGAAAAACTGATTGAACGCAACGGCAAGAAAATCACCGAACTTTTCCCCAACCTGCAGCTTATCGTAACTGGCGGCGTAAACTTCGAACCTTACCGTGAAAAGATGAACGAACTTCTGGGAAAACCCGTCGATACGGTACAGACTTTCCCGGCGAGTGAAGGTTTTTTTGCATTCCAGGACGATTATACCAAGGAGGGCTTATTGCTGCTCACCAATCACGGGATTTTTTACGAATTTATTCCCCTGGAACTTTACGGGAAACCGGATGCACCGCGCCTCACATTGAAGGATGTGGAACTTCACAGAGATTATGCTTTGATTCTCACCACGAATTCCGGGCTATGGTCTTATTCCATCGGCGATGTCGTTCGTTTTATTTCAAAAGACCCATACCGGATTTTAGTCTCCGGCCGCACAAAACATTTCACGTCGGCATTTGGTGAACACGTGATTGCGTTTGAGGTGGAAGAAGCGATGAAGGCGACGGTTGAAAAATTTCCAGCTCAGATTACTGAGTTTCACCTGGCGCCTCAAGTCAATCCCGCGGAAGGGCTGCCCTATCACCAATGGTTCATTGAATTTGAAAAAGAACCCGGAAATTTCGAAGCTTTCAAAAAAAACCTTGATGACGAAATGCGGAAACGCAACACCTATTACGATGATTTGATTTCCGGAAATGTTTTACAGCCTTTAATAATCACAAAACTGAAGAAAAATGCATTTCAGGAATACGCTAAATCTGAAGGCAAACTCGGCGGCCAAAATAAAATTCCGAGGTTGGCGAATGACAGGAAGATTGGGGATTTTTTGGAAATATTTAAAATTAGTCACTGAGATTTTTTATTTTTAAAGAAAAATTCAGATGAAATACTTTTTGGTTTCGGCACTGGTACTTTTCACTTCCTGCGCAAGCGTAAAATATGATGTTTCGAGATCACCACAGGATTTTTCTGCAGTACGAAAAGATGTGAAATACGTGATCTGGACGAACGACGGTCTGCGACAACGAATGAAGATTACCGCAGTGGAAAATGATTCCGTCAAAGGATTTCACGGGAATCAGAATTTTGGACTGGCCAAAAATAATATTTCAAAAATCCGCAAGAACAATACTGGCGGAACGGTAGTTTTGAGCTATTTAGGAGCCAGTATCGCGTTGTTTGCAGCATTTGGCATCATGTGGACAACAGCACCGCGAACCGTTGAATGATTTTCAGCTACTCACCACCTTCAAACCCACCACAGAAGCAATCAGCGTAAACACGAAAAACATCCGCCAAAAGGCCACCGGTTCATTGAAGATAAAAATCCCGGCCAATACGCCACCGACTGCTCCAATCCCCGTCCAGACCGCATAAGCTGTACCAATCGGGATCGGATTATTCCCCACAGAAATTGCCCTGTACATCATAAACATCGAAATAAAAAGGCAGGCCGCAAAACCAACCCACCAGAGAACACTTTCCCTGCCCTCAGTTTCCTGCGCTTTCCCCAGGCACGTTGCAAAACCGGTTTCAAAAAGCCCGGCGATGATCAGAATAATCCAGTTCATAGCTGCAAAGATAAATTTTTAGGCGAAAGTAGCTTTTATATTGAATGATGCGTGGTGGGAAACTCCTATTTTTGCACAATGATTTCCGCAAAACCAATCGAAACACTCAGGATTTCTGAATTCAGGAATTTGATGACCGGCAGATTTTTCCTCATCCTTTCTTTCAGGATGCTCGCCACGCTTCTCGGATGGTGGATCTATGACCTTACCAAAGATCCTTTCGCAATTGGCCTAATCGGACTTTCTGAAGTCATCCCTGCGTTGAGTTCAGCATTATACGCCGGCCACGTCATCGACAATACCGAGAAGAAAAGGCTGCTGCTGATCATGAATTACTGCTATGTATTTCTCATCGGGCTTCTGGCGCTTTTAGCATTTTACGAAAAGGATCTGCATCATTTCAGCAATAAACAGCTCACCTATTTCATATACGGAACCATCTTTTTTACCGGGATTTGCCGCGCATTTTTAGGCCCGATCATTCCTTCAATGATTCCAAAAATCGTGGGCACAGAAAAGCTTGCTTCAGCAATTACCATCAACCAGGCGACCTTTCTTACCGCATCGGTTACAGGCCACGCGCTGGGCGGATTTTTCATTCATTGGTTTAACATTTCAGGGACGCTGTTTATCATTGTCGGTATTATGACGTTTGCCTCCCTGTTTTTCTGGTTCATCAACAGGCACTATTCTGAAAACGCCGGCAAAGAAATCAAACTGCTAGAAAGCATGAAAGAAGGCGTTGCCTATATCTTCAAAACCAAAGAAATCCTTGGCGCGCTGCTCCTCGATATGTTTGCCGTTCTATTCGGCGGCGCAGTGGCGATGATTCCCGTTTTCGCAAAAGATATCCTGAATGTCGGCGCTGAAGGGTTCGGCTTTCTCAATGCGGCTTCAGACATTGGCGCCATGCTGGTAATCATTACATTAAGCTTCATTCCACTGAGGAGAAATCAGGGCAAGATCCTGCTTTTCGCTGTGGCCGGTTTCGGGCTCTGCATCATTGCGTTCGGGCTTTCGAAATGGTACTGGCTCTCGTTCTTCTTCCTGGTTCTGAGCGGGATTTTAGACGGCATTTCGGTCGTCATCCGCGGAACCATCGTGCAGCTGAAAACCCCGGAACATATCCGTGGCCGGGTTTTAAGCGTGAATTCCATTTTCATCATGTCGAGCAACGAACTCGGCCAATTTGAGAGTGGCCTCGCAGCAAAACTCCTCGGCGTGGTGCGTTCGGTGGTGTTTGGCGGTACCATGACGCTTTTAATCGCTTTAATCGTAGGAAAAAACTTCCCGAGCCTCCGCAAAATGAATTATTGATTTTTAGGAGCAAGGCGTTTTTACTTTTTTCAGGACGCACGGGCCGGTTTTCCGCTGTATCTTTTTTGTTTTTCCGGAAAAACAAAAAAGGATGCCGCTGCAACCCGGGCTATAAATTCGTTTCAGGGTAATTTAGGCTTAAGCAAGGTTATTTCACATTCAAGGCGCAACTGTCAGTCTCAGCCCGTCAAAGCCCCGTCATCTCTACCACCTAACTTATTAACACAGACGCGACCTGATAATCAATAATTTAAAGTCAAAACATCATCTATTGTGAATTAATAAATTCATTTCAATCTGCAAAAATTCTATCTTTGCCCTATGGCACAGAAGGAAACTTTATCGTCTCTCATACACGGTAATTTTGCGCGGGAACTCTCCATATCAGAAGGAAAATTGCCGCCCAATGCAGTAGATTTTGAAAAACTGGTCATCGGAACATTCTTAATAGACAAAAAGGGGCTGGATTATTCCATCGACCTGCTTCAGCCCGATGTTTTTTATGATCCCAGACACCAGGTGATTTTTTCGGCAATCCTGAAATTGTACGAAGGCAATCACCCTGTGGACCTGATGACTGTAATTCAAGAACTTAAACGGGAAGAAAAACTGTCGCTGGCCGGCGGTGACCATTATATCATTGAACTGACTTTGGGAGTAAGTTCCTCCGCACACATCGAATACCACGTGCGCGTCATCCTCGAAAAATATATTTTGAGGAGCCTCATCAATGTTTCCGCCAACGTGATTGATAATTCTTACAAGGAATCTACCGACGTTTTTGAACTTTTGGATAAAGCAGAACAGTCATTCTTTGAAATCACCAACGGAACCATCAAAAAAGGTTTCGATACAGCCAATTCCCTTGTAAAACAGGCCATTGAATCCATAAAATCTCTCCGCGACAAGGAAGGGCTTTCCGGCATTCCGTCCGGATTTTCCGCATTGGACAAAGAAACCGGCGGCTGGCAAAATTCTGACCTCATCATCATCGCAGCCCGCCCGGCAATGGGTAAAACGGCATTCCTGCTGTCTATGGCGAGAAACATAGCGGTAGAACACAACATTCCGCTTGCACTTTTCTCGCTGGAAATGGCTTCAGTTCAACTGATAACGAGGATGATTTCGTCAGAAACCGGCATTTCTTCAGAAAAATTGAGAAAAGGGCAAATGCCTGACGAAGATTGGGAAAAATTATTCGCCAACGTTTCCGCACTGGAAAATGCGCCACTTTATATCGATGAAACACCTTCACTTTCAGTGTTTGATTTCAGGGCAAAATGCAGAAGGCTGGTAATGCAGCACGGCGTGAAAATCATCATGGTGGATTACCTTCAGCTGATGACCGCAAATTCTGGCGGAAAAGGCGCCGGAAACCGTGAACAGGAAATCGCGATGATTTCCAGATCACTCAAAGCCATCGCAAAAGAACTCAATGTACCGGTAATTGCACTGTCGCAGCTTTCCCGAAGTGTAGAAAACAGGCCGGGAAAAAGGCCTCAACTTTCCGATCTGCGGGAATCGGGAGCGATCGAGCAGGATGCTGATATTGTATCATTTATCTTTCGTCCTGAATATTATAAAATTACGCAGTGGGATAATGATCCGCCGGGCGAAGAAACACCCACTGAAAACCAGGCAGAGCTCATAATTGCCAAGCACAGAAACGGCGCCACGGCTGATGTAAGGCTATCTTTCATCAAAAATTTAGGAAAATTTGCCGATCTGGAAGCATATGGAAGCGGATTTGGTTACCAGCCGTCGAATTTTGGACAGAAAGATGAACCCAGCGGTTTCGAAAGACTGAAAACCACAATACAGCCGGGCGCAGCTTTCGACTTACCGGACAACTCAAGTTATGCCGGACTTTCCGGATCATCGATGAACGATTTTGATGACGAGGACGAAGATAACGCACTTCCATTTTAAGAATCTGATTTGGGCTACAAAATAGAAATCTATACCGACGGAGCCTGCAGCGGTAACCCCGGAAAAGGCGGTTACGGGATCCTGATGCGCATTCCCCAGGAAAATTATCAGAAAACGTTTTCGCAGGGCTTTCAGAAAACGACCAATAACCGCATGGAACTGCTTGCGGTAATCGTCGCTTTAGAAAAACTGAAAACCAATGACAATGAAGTGCATATCTACACCGACAGTAAATATGTAGCCGATGCGATCAACCAAAACTGGATTTATGGCTGGATAAAAAAAGGCTTTAGGAATGTAAAAAATCCGGATTTGTGGCAACGCCTCATTCCCTTACTCGAAAAACACAGGCCAAAATTCCACTGGATTCGCGGGCATGCCGGACATCCGGAAAATGAAATCTGTGACAAATTAGCCGTTGCAGCTTGCAACTTGCCCGTCCTGCAAGTTGATCAAGGTTTTGAAAATCAAAGTTCCGGCGGTTTGTTCTAGCCTGTATCCGCAATTTATAAATGCAATAATTGCTAAAAATTTTATTCAGTAAATTTGTTGGATGAATTACATCGAAGCCCTTCAACGAAGATATTCCGTAAAAAAATTCAACAAAGAAAAAATTACTGCTGATGTGCTGAAGCAAATTTTGCTGGCGGGGAAACTTTCGGCGAGTTCGCTCGGCCTTCAACCCTATAAAATTTATGTGGCGGAAAGTGATGCGGTTTTAAACCAGCTTCAGGACGCCTTTTACAATAAATCTCAAGTTTCAACCTGTTCGCACCTCATCGTTATCACTTCAAAAAAAGATATTGAAGACCAGTACATCGACGGCTATTTCAAGCATATCGCCGAAGTGCGCGGCGTGGAGCCCGAAAGCCTGCAACCCTTCCGAAAAAGCATCAACTTTTTCAAAGATTCTGTAGAAAAAGATAAAATTCATTCCTGGAACGAGAAGCAGGGTTATATCGTTTTGGCAAATCTGATGTTTGCAGCCGCTTTGGAAAATGTTGACAGCTGCCCGATGGAAGGTTTCATTTCCCAAAAAATTGAAGAAATCCTTAATCTCGATGCTGAAAAAGAATCGGTAAACGTGACGCTGGCTCTAGGTTACCGCGCTGAAGATGATTCCTTTCAGCACATGAAAAAAGTACGCAAACCGGACGAGAAATTGTTCAGGTTTTTGTAATCACTTTCTTAACTTTGATTTTAAATAAAAAAAAATGACTAAAGCTGATGTCCTCGTCATCGGTTCCGGAATCTCCGGACTTTCTTACGCGATAAAAGTTTCCCAGCAAATGCCGGACGCAACCATTATAATCGTAACCAAAGCCGATGAAGATGAGAGCAATACGAAATATGCACAGGGCGGGTTAGCTGTGGTGACCGACTTTGATAAAGATAATTTTGAGAAACATATTGAAGACACCATGCGCGCCGGCGACGGCGAAAACAAGCGCGACGTGGTGGAAATGGTGATCAGGGAAGGTCCGGCGAGATTTCAGGAACTTGTGGATTGGGGAACACATTTCGACCAGGAAAACGACGGGGATTACAAACTGGGACGCGAAGGCGGACATACCGAAAACCGCATCGTTCACCACAAAGATATTACCGGTTTTGAAATTGAGCGCGCCCTTTTGGAAACCATCAAAAAATCTCCGAATATCGAGATGCTCGATCACCATTATGTGATTGATTTGCTTACGCAGCACCACGTTCCCGGAAAAGACTGGGACACTGAGGAAATTGCGTGTTACGGCGCCTATATTCTCGATGAAAGGAATAAAAAAATCAAGAAAGTGACCGCGAAAATCACTTTGGTAGCTACCGGAGGAGCGGGACACGTCTATAAAAACACGACAAACCCGATTATTGCGACCGGTGACGGAATCGCCTTCGTGCACCGTGCGCGCGGAAAGGTTTCCAATATGCAGTATTACCAGTTTCATCCGACGGCGATGTATTCGAAACGCGACGGAATGCTGTTCCTGATTTCTGAGGCAGTTCGTGGCGACGGTGCAAAACTTCGCCTGAAAAACGGTGAAAAATTTATGCACAAATATGATGAGCGCGAAGAGCTGGCTTCCCGCGACATCGTAGCCAGAGCGATTGATAACGAACTGAACATCAGCGGCGATGATTATGTCGGACTGGACTGTACCGCGATGGATCAAGTGAAATTCAAGGAACACTTTCCGAATATCTACAATAAATGCATCGAGGAAGGCATCGATCCTTTCGCGGAAATGATTCCGGTGGTTCCGGCGTGCCATTATCTGATGGGAGGCATCGATATTGATATGGACGGGCAGTCTTCCATCAAAAATCTTTTTGCCGTAGGCGAATGCACCAATTCGGGGCTTCACGGCGCGAACCGACTGGCTTCCAATTCGTTACTTGAAGGACTGGTATTCGGGCACAATGCAGCGATGAAAACTGTGGAACTTCTGAAGGAAAACAATTTCAACTTCGATGATTTAAAGGCCATCCCGGAATGGAATGAGGAAGGCATGAAAATGATGGATGAGATGGTGATGGTAACTTATCTGCGTAAACAGCTCCAGGAACTGATGAGCGATTTGGTTGCCATAGTAAGAAGCAACACCAGACTGGAACTTGCGAAAAAGAAGCAGCGTGACATTTACGAAGCCGTAACCGAACTTTATAATTATTCCATCCTGTCGCCACAACTTTCAGAGCTTCGTAATTTGGTGAATATAAGCTACTTAATTATAAAACATTCCTTGAAAATGACCGAAAATAAAGGAAGTTTTTATAATAAGGATTTGGCGACAAAACCACTGATGATTGCTGAATAATCCTCTAATTTTGATATCAATGAAAAGACCACCATACGTAACCGACAAAGCCTTAAAGCAATTTATAAAATCCGCACTCGAAGAAGATATTCAGGACGGCGATCATTCAACACTTTCCACCATTCCGGCGGATCTGGTGCAGAAAGCGCGCTGCATCATCAAACAGCACTGCATCGTCGCAGGTGTGGAACTGGCGGCATTTATCTTTAAGACTTTTGATAAAAATATGTCGGTTGAAGTGATGATCAAAGACGGTGAGTCTGCAAAACCTGGTGATATTGCGTTCATTGTTACCGGTAAAGCACAATCGATCCTCCAAACCGAAAGACTGGTTTTGAACTGCATGCAGCGTATGAGCGGTATTGCAACTTTGACGCACGATTGGGATTCACGTCTGGTCGGTACAAAAACCAAGCTTCTCGACACCAGGAAAACGACGCCTAATTTCAGGATTTGTGAAAAATGGGCAGTCGCCATTGGTGGTGGCACAAACCACCGGTACGGGCTTTATGATATGATCATGCTAAAAGACAATCATATCGATTACAACGGAAGCATCACCAATGCCGTGAAAATGTGCAAAGAGTACCTGAAAAAGAATAAAAAGAAACTGAAAATTGAGGTAGAAACCCGCAATCTGGACGAGGTAAAGGAAGCCATCAATGCAAAAGTGGACCGCATTATGCTCGATAATATGGACGTACCAACCATGAAAAAAGCGGTAGAACTCATCAACGGGAGATGTGAAAGTGAAGCTTCCGGCGGAATTACCAGAGAGATGTTAAAAGATGTGGCTTCTACCGGCGTTACTTATATTTCTGCGGGTGCACTGACGCATTCCGCTGAAAATATTGATATTAGCCTGAAGGCCGTGAAGGATTAAATAAATTATGATGTAATTAAATTTTCTTAATATTTTTAAAAATAAATAAATATCTTTGCCAAAGTTTAAACGCACGATTTGAAACACAAATCACCTGAAAATCAAAGAGAAAAAAGGCTATATTAACAAAATTTTAATAATTAACATTTTGTTAATATAGCCTTCCTTTTTTAGAATTAATTTTGCACCGTGAAAATTTAATTTTTATAAATAAATTGATATGAATTTTAGTCCTTTAAAAAAGTCGGTTCTTATTGCTGCGATTGCATTTTGCGGCTATGGAACTTTACATGCGCAGGTTACTACGAGTAGCATCCAGGGTGTAATTACACAGTCTGCAGGAGCTACCGTAACCGCAACACACCTTCCGTCAGGTACTGTTTACACAGGTGTTGCAAACGAATCAGGAAGATTCAACATTTCTAACATGCGTGTTGGTGGCCCTTACAGAATCGAAGTGAGCAGACCAGGTCAATCCGCTGAGGTTTACGATGATGTATATTTGGAACTTGGCCAGCCTTTCGTGCTTAACCCAAGTGCGTCTGTAAAAACTAAAGATATCGCTGAAGTTGTAGTAACCGGAGCGAGATCAACTACCAACCAAAACAAAACTGGTGCAGCAACGAACGTTGGACAAAAACAAATTCAGGAACTTCCTCAAACTACGAGAAGCATCACGGAATTTACAAGACTGACTCCACAGGCAAATGGTGTTTCTTTTGCAGGTAGAGATGCGAGGTATAACAATTTACAAATCGACGGTGCTAATTTTAACAACGGTTTTGGTTTGTCTACTAACCCACTTCCTGGCGGTAACTCACAGCCGATTTCCTTGGATGCAATTCAGGAAATCTCTGTAAACATTGCTCCGTTTGATGTAACTCAATCAGGCTTTACTGGTGCTGGGATTAACGCTGTAACAAAATCAGGAACCAATAAATTCCACGGTTCACTTTACGGATACTACAACGGTAAAGAACTTAACGGCTGGAAAATCAATGGCAATAACATCGATAAGGTAAGCGGTGCTAGACTTGTGAACGGTCTTACCATTGGTGGCCCTATCGCTAAAAATAAACTATTCTTCTTCATCAGTGCTGAAAGAGAAACTGCTACAGGTGCAAATGCATCAGGTGCAAACCTTTGGAGAGCGTCTCAAAACGGTGTAGCAAATGTTGCTCAAAATATCTCTAGAGTTAAAGAATCTGACCTTATCGCAGTGAGAAATCACTTGATCAATACTTGGGGATACGATCCGGGTAGATATCAGGGATACGCAAATGAAGCTGAGCAAAAAGGAGATAAACTATTGGCAAGATTAGACTGGAATATCAGCGATAAGCACAAAGCGGCTTTCCGTTATAACATTCTTGACGGATCGTCAATGCAGGTTGCAAATGGTAACTCAGGTCCTCAGCCACGTTCTACTTGGAACAGGGTAAGCGAGAATGCTATGACTTTCGAGAATGGTAACTACTCGTTTTCAAACAAAGTTCAGTCTTTCACAGCTGAATTGAACTCAACCTTCAACTCTGCAGTATCAAACAAGTTCTTATTCACATATTCTAAAATCCAGGATACAAGAACCACACCTTCAAGCAACCTTTTCCCTTTTGTAGACATTTGGGACGGTTCTGCAACAGGTGGTAACTACATCAGTTTTGGTACAGAATTATTCTCTTACCTTAATGATGTGATCAATGATAACCTGTCATTCACAAATAACCTTACTTACAACACAGGAAAACACACTTTCACAGGTGGTTTAGCATACGAGCTACAAAAATTCGGAAACTCATATACACGTATGGGTACTGGTTACTACAGATATGCTTCTGTAGAAGATTTCCTTAAAACAGGAACTGCACAGGAGGTCGCTCCAATTATGTTTGGTCTAACTTATCCATATGAAGGTCAGGAAACTTATTCAAGAGTTAACTTTGGACTAGGTTCAGCATACATTCAAGACAGAATTACCGTAACTGATAAATTTAACTTTACGCTAGGTTTAAGAGCTGAAAAACCTTTCTATCTGAATGACCTTACGGCTAACCCATCTATTGACGCTCTTGAATTACTTGACATCAACGGAAACAAGCGTACTTACTCTTCAGGTATGTGGCCAAAATCAAAAATCCAGCTATCCCCTAGATTTGGATTCAACTTTGACGCACTTGGAGACCGTTCATTAATCTTCAGAGGTGGTACCGGTATCTTCACTGGTAGGGTACCTTTCGTATGGTTAACTAATATGCCAACTAATGCCGGTGTTCTTCAGAATACTATTGAGCCAAACGGTTATAACACTATAAGCGGATGGATTAAGAATGTAAGATTCCACCCGGAAGATATTTACTACCATTTGAAAAATGTACCTGCAGGCGCAGAAAATGTTTTCATCACTTCACCAAGTGGAGGTACTCCTAGTACAATTGCTTTGGTAGACGACAACTTCAAAATGCCATCTGTATGGAGATCAAGCTTTGGTGTAGATTTCAAAATTCCTGAATCTCCGATCACTTTGACATCTGATATCCTTTATACTAAAGATGTAAATGCGGTATTCCAGTTTGCAGCTAACAGAAAAGCATCAGGTCAAAGAATGACTTATGCTGACCGTGAGTTCTATCCAACTCTTGCATCTTATCAGTATAATAACAAAATCGGAGCTAATAACGTTACAGTTCTTACAAATACCGATCAGAAAGGTTATGCATTTTCTGCAACATTTGGTGCAAACCTGAGGCCTTGGAACGGATTATCCGGTTCATTATTCTACACTTACTCTGATGCGAAAGATATTACCAGCAACCCTGGGTCTTCTGCTAACTCATCTTGGTCAGGACTTCCGTCTATCGACAACCCGAATGAGCAAATTCTTGGAATTTCTGACTTCGCAATTCCACACCGTGTAGTTGGTACTCTAAGCTACAACTTCAGAAATACAACAATCGGTATTTACTACAACGGAGCAAATCAAGGTAGATTCTCTTACATTTATGCTAATGACGTGAATGGTGACGGAATTACTAGCGACCTGCTTTACATTCCTACCAATACTTCTGATATCAATTTCACAGATATCAAAGACAGTAAAGGCGCAGTTTTGTTCACTGTTCAGCAACAGAGAGATGCTTTCGACAAATTTGTAACTGCAAACGGACTGGAAGAGTACAGAGGCAAAATTGTTCCGAGAAATGCATTCTTAATGCCTTGGAAAAACAGATTTGATGTAAAATTAACACAGGATCTTTTCAAAGATATGTTTGATAAAGGACATAAACTATCTCTAACTCTTGACGTGGTAAACTTCGGAAACCTTCTAAACTCTGAATGGGGAATCCAGGATCAAATACTTTCAAACGGTAGATCTGTCCTTACAAGAACTGGTTCAGTAAGTGCCAATCCAACTTTCCAAATGTTAAGAGACGGTAATAATCTGGTTACTTCACCTTACAGATCTGTAAGTTCAAGATCCACAACTTGGAGCGCGACATTCGGTATGAAATATTCATTCTAATCCACTGAGTTCAAGTTCTTAATAATAATCCCGGCAATAGACTGCACCCAAAAGTTTAGACAAAATTAAACAATATTCTCAAAGGAAAGAGTTCGGTACTGTACCGGACTCTTTCCTTTGAGATTGAGTCTTATTCTATCATTGTTGTAATAGTGAATGTACTTCACTATTTCCATCTTAAGTTCCTGAATGGAACCAAACTTTCTGGTATAAAACATTTCTGATTTTATTGTTCCAAAAAAGTTCTCTATCACCGCATTGTCCAAACAGTTTCCTTTTCTGGACATACTTTGAATAATGCCTTTTTCTTTTAACAAGTTTTGGTAATGTTTCATTTGATACTGCCAACCTTGATCAGAATGTAGAATGATGTTTTGTGTAGATTTTACTTTTCTGAATGATTTCTTTAGCATCCTGATGATTTGGCTGAACACAGGTCTTTCAGATAGGTCAAAACTGACAATTTCACCATTAAATAGATCGATGATTGGAGATAGGTAAAGTTTATTACCCGATACATTAAACTCTGTAACATCGGTTGCCCATTTCTGATTAGGAGCGTCCGATTTGAAATTCCTCTGTAGAACATTGGGCGCAATTTTCCCTTGCTCTCCCTTGTAAGATTTATATTTCTTCACTCGGATAATACTCTTTAAACCTAATATTTTCATAAGTCGTAAAACAGTTTTGTGATTAATCAAAATTCCTTTTTCTTTCAAAAGCAAAGTAATTCTTCTATAGCCCAACCTTCCTTTGTGACGATGATAAATCTGCTTAATCATTTCTTTTATTTCCGCATATTTATCTTTCATTTGAAAGCGTTTTTGATAGTAATAAAAACTGCTTCTTGCCATCGATGTACAATCCAGCAGTACTGCTAAATCAAAGTCCTGCCTTAACTCTTCGATGGCTTTGGATTTTTCCTTTCCTGAATTAAGGCGTCTAACTTTTTTAAAATGGCGTTCTCGGCTTCTAAATAATAAATCCTCTCCAACAGTTCTTCCTCCCTTGTTAAGGGTTTGCCTGTTTTCTTTTTTTTTCGCTTGTAATTACTCATGGTTTTAGGTCTTCCCCTGGGTCTGTTTTCTAAACCTAAAATACCATTTTTTTTGTAATTACGCTGCCAACTAAGAATACTGGACTCCGCAGGAATATTAAACCTTCTCGACGCTTCTTTTAAACTTAAATTCTCTTTCTCAATTACTGATAAAATCTTTAATTTAAAATCTTTTGTGTAATGCCTATTGGAAAGCCGAACAAGTCCTGAAACTCCATAAAGTTCATAAAATTTTATCCATTTACGAACCAATGAACCACAAACTCCAATGCGTTTTCCTAAATCGTCTGTTCCAATGTCACCTTTGTGATATCTCTTTATAGCTTTTAATTTAAAGTCTGCTGAATATTTACTTTTCCCCATAAAAAATGCCCCTAAAAAGTGTCTAACTTTTTGGGGGCAGTCCACAATCGCCGGGATTTTTTTATATTTGCAGCTAACCTTTAAAAAATATTTTATGGACACGTTTTACATCATGCTTCAGGCACACAGAGGATTTGCTTATTTACTTCTTTTGTTGATTGCCGTTTTTGTCGTTGCCCTGTTATTGACAATGTTTGGTTATTCCGGAAACATTTCAAAATTCTTGAGAAAATCTACGCTTTTTACCATGATTTTCTTCCACCTTCAGGCACTGGTAGGTTTGGTGATGCTTTTTTTCTTTTCACCGGGCTTTAAAGCAGCAAAAGAGGCCGGCACATTGATGAGCGATTCCGTATCGAGGCATACTTATGTAGAACACCCAACTGCAATGATTGTTGCTGCGGTTCTTTTGACCATTTTAAACAAAAAATTCAAAACACAGGATAAACTGACGATGGGCAATGTAATTATGGGGCTTATCGCTGTGGCACTGATGCTTTGGGCATTCCAGTGGGCGAGACTCTTCGGGTAAGAAACAGTTCAATCTGGTTTAATCTGGTTCCAAAAGTTCAATTCGTATAGCATCAGTAAAAAGATTTGAGGATCTAGATATCTGATATCTTTCGCGATTCTCTGTAATAGAAAATCGCTATTTCAACGGATAACTTATCAAAACTGATTAAAAGGCCTAACTAAAAATCTTATATAGATCTCGATTGAACAATTTTGAACAATTTTGAACAATCTTAAAACAATACTGAAATTATTCAAACTAAAAAACATATGAAAGTAGCGGTAGTAGGCGCGACCGGGATGGTTGGCCAGGTGATGCTGAAGGTTTTGGAAGAAAGAAATTTTCCTGTCACGGAACTTATTCCGGTGGCATCGGAGAAATCTGTCGGGAAAACTGTCAATTATAAAGGCAAGGACTACTCCATTGTTTCAATGCAGGATGCCGTCGAGATGAAACCTGCCATCGCTATATTTTCAGCAGGGGGCGGAACTTCCTTAGACTGGGCACCTAAATTTGCAGAAGCTGGAACTTTCGTAGTGGACAATTCTTCCGCCTGGAGAATGGATCCTACAAAAAAGCTCGTTGTTCCGGAGATCAACGCAAACGTTGTGGAAAAGGAGGATAAAATCATCGCAAATCCTAACTGTTCCACAATTCAGCTTGTGATGGTGCTGCACCCTTTAAACCAAAAATATGATGTGAAGCGCGTTATTGTTTCCACATATCAGTCGGTAACCGGTACCGGTAAAAACGCAGTAGATCAGCTGAACGCAGAGATCAAAGGTGATGATTCTGTAGCTAAAGTTTATCCGTACGAAATTTTCAAAAATGCTTTACCGCAATGTGATGTTTTCTCGGATGATGATTATACTAAAGAAGAATTGAAACTGATGAAGGAGCCTAAAAAGATTCTAGGCGATGATACCTTCAGCCTCACCGCAACAGCAGTGAGAGTTCCGGTGCAGGGCGGACATTCCGAAAGTGTAAACATCGAATTTGAAAATGAATTCGATTTGGCAGACGTAAAGAAAATCCTGTCTGAAACACCGGGAGTTATTGTGATGGATGATGTGGAAAACAACATTTATCCGATGCCGCTCTATTCCGAAGGAAAGGACGAGGTTTTCGTTGGAAGGATCCGCAGAGACAAGTCTCAGCCAAAGACGCTCAACCTCTGGATTGTAGCAGACAACCTCCGGAAAGGTGCCGCTACCAACGCAGTGCAGATCGCCGAATATCTGGTACAGAAAGAATTTGTATAAAAATCGAAATCCCGCCTGGTGCGGGATTTTTTTTGTTAGATAACTCAAACTTTAAACTTCAGAATATGGAAGTTACCAAAACCCCGGAGCAGCAGAAATTCAGTTTCCAGCGGAATGTGGCTATTGTGGGTGTGCTTCTTTTTATTGGGAAACTCATCGCGTGGCACCTCACCAATTCCGATGCTGTTTTTTCGGATGCGATGGAAAGTATCGTGAATATCATTGCAGCTTTTATGGGCCTGTATTCGCTTTATCTTGCCGCAAAACCGAGAGACTACGACCATCCTTACGGCCACGGAAAAGTGGAATTTGTAACTTCAGGTATTGAAGGTGCGCTTATCATTTTTGCCGGAATCATGATTATTGTGGAAGCGACAGACTCGATGCTTCACGGTAACCAGCTTCAGAAACTCGACTGGGGAATCCTGATTATCGCTGCCACCGCGGTAATCAATTATGTTATGGGTTATATTTCTCTAAGAAAAGGGATTAAAGAAAATTCCCTGGTGCTGCAAAGTTCAGGCAAACATCTGCAAAGCGACACCATAACAACCGGCGGCGTTGTGCTCAGTTTGATTTTGGTTTATTTTACCGGCTTAAACTGGATCGATGCTGCAGTAGCCATAATTTTCGGGGGCTACATCATTTTTGTAGGTTACAGAATTATCCGAAAGGCCCTTAGCGGAATTATGGATGAAGCCGACCTGGAGATGGTGGACCGGCTCGCAAAATTCCTTAACGAAACCCGTAAACCTGAATGGATTGATGTGCATAACGTAAAAATCCAGCAACATGGCAGCACGCTTCATCTCGACGGGCATATGACTCTGCCATGGTATTTTGAACTGAGAGACGCCCACGAAGAAATGGAAACCATGGTAAAAGCCATCGCTGCTAACACCGAAAGAAATGTAGAATTCAATGTCCATATGGATGACTGCAAGCCGTTTTCCTGCGAAATCTGTCAACTAGCCGAATGTCCGGTTCGTCAGCATCCTTTTGTAAAAAAAATAGAATGGACTGCAGAAAGCATTTCCCAACCACAGAAACATAATTATCCTGAATAATTTAAACCAAAAACAGAAAGAAATCAGCGTATTGTGCACAACCCGCGGGAGATTGAAACACATCCCACGAAATTCCTGAAAAAAAAGATTTTAGGAAACCTACGCAATCAGTAAAACCTGCCAGAAAACCAGCATTATTTTCTATCCAAAAACTGCTTCCTGTAATAAAACATCGGCACAATGAGCAGCAAAATCAATGGCTGAATCACAAACCGCCGCATATAAAAAGAAAAAAGGTATCCAATTTCGAATTTGGTATATATGCAATAAAGATAAATGGGCATTGTCACGATGAATACTATCGCCAGCAAAGCAAGCCCCTGAACTGTCCACCGCCTGTCTTGGAACAGCGCCTGAATAATTACAGCTGAGAAAAGCAGGTTCAGCAAAAACCTGAAAATATAACTCAGAATCAATGGGGTCCACTCAAATTCAGGAAAATGTGCTTTTTTGTCGGCAGATGAAAAATATTGCAGAAAGGGATCGTAAAACGCCTGATGCTCGATCACCCGCACACCGATTAGACCAAGAACTCCAGCGATAACAAATAACCATTTAAGCATTTTGGGAAGGCTTTTTGGCAAAAAATTTAATCCAGACCAGCCACAGGATGACTACACTTCCGTATATGATCGCCGGAAAAAAATAATCGTGACCAATTTTAGTATATTTCGGATATTCAACGATTAAAAGGTTCAGTCCGGCAATCCGCAACACATTTATGATGTGCAGAAAAACCAGTCCTGCCAATCCAAAAACAAAAGTTTTGGCTCCATTGTAGAATGCGAAAATGAAGGCCAGGAAAAGTATCATGATGGAAATCGCATTGCAGCCTTCCACCATCCTTGAGCGATATGCACCTTCTACGTAAAACCATGAGGTTTCGCGCTCAGGCTGGTCTACCATTTGCGATTCGTATCCCAGAAAATTCTGTACAGAATTACTTTGGCCGCCCACCCATTTGGAAACCGGATCCAGCCCCTGCCCGATGAAATAATTGAGGTACAGCTGATAAAGCCCCAGCAACACGAGGTAAATGAGCAGAAATCTCAGCAGGATCATCAGTACGGGTTTGAAATCACTGAACATGGTGCAAATATAGAAAATCGGGCACAATTTATTATATTTGTACCAATACACTCGGAGCTTTGGAAGAAGAAAAAGATTTTTTTGATGACTTTTCAGGAGGCAGGACCTCAGCTTTTTATGCTTTGCCCCAAAGCGGCTCTTCCCGCAAAAATTTTATCGCTGAAACAGATCAACATACATACGTTGTAACCAGAAACGACAACCTCCCTGAGAATGAAAGTTTCTTTTATTTTTCGGACGTTTTTTCGAACCTCAGTCTTAATACTCCGAAGATTTATAAAATTTCCGTTGACCGTAAAACGTACATCCAGCAGTATTTAGGCAGCAAAACATTATCCGAAATCATTCAGGATGAAGGGTTAAGCGAAAGGGTTAAAATTCTGGTTAAAGAAACTCTGAGCAAACTCCACCACTTGCAGAAAGTTACCATTGGAAAAATTGATTATTCCAGAACATTTGAATACGAAAAATACGACAGCCTGCCGATTCTTCACGATTTGAATTATTTCAAGTTTTTTTTCGCAGACATTCTGGAAATACCATACCATAAGTCTACACTGCTGAAAGAATTTAATACACTGGCACAATCCATTGTAAATATAAAGCCTAAAGTTTTAATGATCCGGGATTTCCAGGCGAGAAACATTATGGTGGATGAGAATAACGGCGTTTATTTCATTGATTACCAGGCAGCAATGGAAGGCCCGGCGATGTACGATATGGTGTCTTTTCTATATCAGGCTAAAGCCAATTTTCCCGATGAATTTAAAGGAGAAATGTTGGATTTCTATATTTCATTATTTGATGGTGAAAATGAAAGGCAGTCTTTGAGAAAATCAGTTTTACCAATCAGGCTGCTCCGCAATCTGCAGGTTTTAGGAGCGTACGGTTTCCGTGGACTGGTGCAGAAAAAAGAACATTTTATAAAAAGTATCGATCAGGGGATTAAGAATTTAATTCAAACTTCACAATCATGGGATGAAATGGGGAATTATCCTGAATTGAGAGATTTAATTGAAAGGCTAAAAACGGACGCTGAAGAAAAAATTAAGAAATTTGGTAACCGCAGGGATTGGTAATCCACCTTTTTTAAAGTAACATTTCAAACTCAAAAAAACCATTTATCAACGAGTTTTCAATGCCTTACCCAAATAATATTGATCATCAAAATCCTTAGCAGTCTTAACGCCATCTTTGATTCCTGTTAAAATAGAACCTCTTGAAAAATAAAACTTAAGATTTAAACATAAAAAATGAGCAAACTAAAAATAGAAATCCACAGTTTTTCCTACAAAAAAGGCGGCATACCAAAAGATGAAAGCGGTAACGGTGGCGGCTTTGCTTTCGACTGCAGAGGAATCCTGAACCCCGGAAGAGTTGAAGAGTATAAACTGCAAACCGGCAAAGATTCAGGCGTGCAGGAGTACCTTGAACGCCAAACCGAAATGCCAAAATTCCTGGAAACCATCCACAATCTGATTTCTATTACGATAGATAACTATATCCAGCGCGGTTTCGGGAACCTGCAGATCAATTTCGGATGTACTGGCGGCCAGCACCGCTCAGTTTACGCAGCCGAGAAAACTGCAGAATTCATCAGAAAAAAGTATCCGGAAGTGGAAGTAATCATTAATCACGACGAACAACCCCAACTTAATGCTCATTTCTGATATAAATTTATGAAAGCTTTAATATTTGCCGCAGGAAAAGGCACCCGCCTAAAACCTTTTACCGACCATCACCCCAAAGCGATGGCCAGGGTGAACGGCATTCCGCTGCTTGAAAGAAATATAAAATACCTGCAGTCGTTCGGGATCAATGATTTTGTGATTAATGTGCATCATTTCGGCCAGCAAATTGTTGATTTCTTGAAGGAAAACAATAATTTCAACGCGAAAATTGAAATCTCTGATGAGCAGGCCGAACTCCTGGAAACCGGTGGTGGTTTGGTTTTTGCAAGGAGATTTCTGGATTTTGGAGAGGATTTCCTCATCATGAACGCTGATATTTTAACCGACATGAACATCACTGATTTTGTGAATTACCATCAGAAAAACAAAGATTTTGCGACGCTGGCGGTATCCGACAGGAACAGTTCCCGCAAATTGCTCTTCAATGAAGACATGATCCTTCGCGGATGGATGAATGTGCAGAGCGGCGAACAAAGATTGGCAGAATTCAATAAAGGCTTTAAAGCATTGGCTTTCAGCGGGATTCACTGCATTAATCCTGAAATTTTTAACAAAATAAAAAGAACCGGAAAGTTTTCAATCATGGAAGAATATCTGGATCTGATGCTTACAGAAAAAATACACGGCTATGAGCACAATGCCCAGCTGGTAGATGTGGGCAGGCCAGAATCCGTATTGGAAGCGGAACAAATTTTCAAATAAATTATGAGCAAAATAAAACGTGGCAAAGGTTTAACCAAAGTCATCACAGGCCCGGAACTGGAAATTGACCAGCGGGTGCAAAGCCATTTCAAGGAAAAAACATGGGACGAGACCATTAGCAAAGACAGCTGGATGGTTTTTAAAATTATGGCTGAATTTGTAGACGGCTACGAAAAACTCGCTAAAATTGGACCCTGTGTTTCGCTTTTCGGCTCCGCAAGGTTAAAGGAAACTGATAAATATTACCAGGTGGCCGTAGATATTGCTGAGAAAATTACACAAATTGGCTTCGGAATTATAACGGGGGGCGGACCAGGAATTATGGAAGCGGGAAACCGTGGCGCCCGAAAAGCCGGCGGAAAATCGATTGGTTTGAATATCGAGCTGCCTTTCGAACAGCACTTCAATCCATATATCGACAAGCATTATTCAATGGATTTCAATTATTTTTTTGTGCGGAAGGTGATGTTTGTAAAATATTCGCAGGGTTTTGTGGTAATGCCCGGCGGATTTGGAACCTTAGACGAACTTTCTGAAGCGATGACGCTCATCCAAACCCAAAAAATAGCACGATTCCCAATTGTACTGGTAGGTTCAGAATTTTGGGCAGGCCTGTTAGATTGGTTCAGAGACACTTTACTCAAAAACGGGATGATTGCTGAGGAAGACCTGAATCTCTATCGTGTGGTAGATACGGCTGATGAAGCGGTAGCGCACATCAAGGCATTTTATGACAAATACTCGATCAACGTTAATTTCTAGTTGGCATTATATTTGAAAATGAAATGTAAATTATCGTTGTAATTTAAAACAGTAATGAAGAAAAATTTTTACATATTCGCAGTTTTAACATTTTTTGTGATGATGAGCTTTGCTGCGGCAGACTTTTTCTCATCCATGACAAAAGTAGATTATGTAGAAGGGAGCAAAACGCTTAAATTCACCACAAAACTTAATACAGACCACATTTCAAACGCCATAAAAATCCGTCCGGAAACAGCAGGCTTTGAAGCCGAAGTGAAGAAATACGTGAATAAAACTGTTGATGTCTACGTCAACGGACAGCCAAAAAACTTAACTTTCACTGGCAGCCAGGTCAACGGCGAATCGGTTTGGGTATATTTTGAAACCAGTGGAGTGAGTGATTTAAACAGCCTGAAAATCAGAAATGCTATCCTTCTTGAAACCTATCCAAAACAGCTCAACGTGGTAAACGTCGCTTATAAAGGCCAAATGAAGACATTAAATTTCCTTCGGGGCCGGGAAACAGGTGAAGTCAACTTTTAAAAAGTAACCATAAAAAAATTAATAAAAGCCATTGCAGTACGCAGTGGTTTTTTATTGAATTTTTTAATCAATTTCTGCCCACATTAATTTTCCGAATGACTTGCATGAACGCACAAAATGATAGAGAGACTTCAGTTTCTGCTGCAAATTCTAAAATTATTTTTAAAATAAATAAAAACTTTAGTTTTGCACTGAAGCTTTTTTTATGTTTACCGACGAATATTTTATGAAAATGGCGCTTCAGGAAGCCGAAGCTGCCTTCGAAAAAGATGAAGTTCCTGTAGGCTGCATCATCGTATCCAGCAACCGTGTGATAGCAAGGTCGCACAACTTAACAGAAACTTTGAACGACGTTACCGCACACGCGGAAATGCAGGCCATCACCTCAGCAGCAAATTTTTTGGGCGGAAAATACCTGCAAAACTGCACAATTTATATCACGCTGGAACCGTGCGTCATGTGCGCTGGTGCGCTAAACTGGTCGCAGATTTCAAAAGTTGTAATCGGTGCCAGAGACGAACAGCGTGGTTTTATCAATAAAAATCTTACGCTTCATCCAAAAACAGAAGTCGTAACCGGAATTTTAGCAAACGAATGTTCACAAATCGTTTTGGATTTCTTTCGCTCGAAAAGGTGAATTTCTCTGAGTGAGTTGTTAAAGTATGAATTCGCTGCCCTGTGAATTTCTTCACGAATTGCGAAACGTGAATTTAAAAGCTTTTGCGGTTACTTTATTCTTTCGCCTTTACTCTTTTATATTTTACTCACAAATCTTTCCCTAAAAAGTAAAGCCCTTTCAAAGTATGCAACCGGTCCAAAACATGGATTTTATCGGTTAAAGGCTTGTAAATGTGGGAAACTCCACCGGTAGCAATGACAAAACAGTCATCCTCAACCTCATCATTGATCCGCTCAATAAAACCTTCCACCATACCGAGGAAACCGTAAACCATACCGCTTTGCATACAGGAAACCGTGTCGAGGCCAAGAACGGATTTTGGCCTCACCAGTTCAATTTCCGGAAGCTGTGCTGTTTGTCCCACCAATGAATTCAGTGCGGTAACGATTCCCGGAGCGATGATGACACCGATGGTTTCACCGTTTTCAGCAATACAGCTCGCAGTAAGTGCTGTTCCAAAATCGATAATGATTTTCTTTTTACCTGGATAAAGATTATGCGCCGCTACCAAATTGGCGTAAATATCCGTACCCATCTGTTTGGATTTGGCCTGCACTCCTGAGGGCGTATCGCGGTCCACCAAAACCGGAGCTTTGCCGTGAAGTTTTTTGATCGCGCGGATGACGTCCTGTGTGATCTGCGGCACTACTGAGCCGATGATGATCTTGTCCACAGATTCAGCTTCTATCTTGTGTGTTTGATAAAGCATCATAAACTGAAGGATTAGTTCATCGCTGGTTTTATATGGCTTTGTATTGATTATCCACGAAATATCACAGTTATCGTCATCAAAAAGCCCGAAACGGATATTGGTATTGCCGATGTTGATTACGATGGAGGTCATTTTGCTGATTTTTAAAATTATTATCTAACCTCAACAATATTATCCGCCGGATTCACATCTGCCATTCTCTGCGAAAAATCAATCCCCAAAGCAGAAATTTCAGCTTTTGTGAAAGGAATCGTGAATTTGTATTCCTTTTGTGTCCATGGCCAATAGTTCAGAGTTGTAAAATTCCCGTAGATGTCCTTCTTCTTCCACTCTCTCGTCATATTCACCGGAATTTGGTAATTCACCACCTTTTTGTCTTTGGTTAAAACGCTGAAATCAACCGGCATCGGAACGCCACCTTTATTCACCAACGTCACCGTTGTTGCGCCGTCGCCATATTCTACATTTTTCACAGCGTAATCAATTGTTTTTGTAGTATTTATCCAGTAATTATTGAACCATTTCAAATCCATTCCGGAAATTTTCTGCGCGATGTGAAGAAAATCTCTGTCTGTTGGATGTTTCATTTTCCATTGGTTGAAATATTCCTTCATAATGAGTGAAAGCGTTTGTTCGCCGACAATGTAGCCCAACTGCACCAGATAAAGTTCACCTTTCGTATAACTTGCCACAGAATAAGCTCTGCCATCATCGTGATGATCTGCCAGCCACGAAGCCGGCTCCTCCTTCCCTGTTTTTACAAATTTCGTGTAGGAATTGATCGTTCCCACAAAAGGATTCGCCACTGGTTCTGCCGGTGGAAACAGCTGATGCATAACCAAAGTTTCCGCGTAACTGGTAAAGCCTTCATCGAGCCACGGCTTCGTACTTTCATTGGTCGCAAGCATCTGCTGAAACCAGGAGTGATTGCCTTCATGAACCATTAAACCAACCAAACCTTCCAGGGTTTTAGCCTCACCTAAAATCATCGTTGTCATTCCGTATTCCATTCCACCGTCACCACCCTGTACAAATGAATAACTTGGATAGGCGTAGCGCCCAAAAGTGGCATTCATAATCTGGAAATATTTGGTGATTAAAGGCTTGCTTTCTTCCCAAAACTTTGTCTTTTCTGATTTTTGATAGACATAATATATCTGCGGCCCGTCTAAAACCGTAAAAGTTTCAACGCTGAAATCTTTATCCGCAGCCCAGGCAAAATCCAGTAAATTTTTCGCCTGCCATTTCCAGGTCGCTTTACCGTTGGCATCGGTTTTTACATTTGCACTCTGCGAATAGCCTTTTACATCATTTTGGTTCAAAAGCGTTCCGCCGGCACCAATCACGTAGTCTTTATCAATTTTAATATTAATGTCAAAATCTGCAAAGGGTGCGTGAAATTCCCTGCCGATATAGTCGAAAGCATGCCATCCATCATAATCATATTCAGCAATTTTTGGATACCACTGCGTCATGGTCATATCAACACCTTCGCGGTTATTTCTGCCGGCACGGCGGATTTGTTTTGGTACCACAGCATCCCATATCATCGTAAAAGTTGTGCTGGAATTTGGCTTGATTGGCTCTGCCAACTGCACCTTCATAATGGTTTCCTGAATTTCAAATTTCAGGGTTTTGCCGTTCTGTTTGATCCATTTGATATTCTGGGCTCCTTCTTCTTCTTTTGGAATTGAAGCCAATCTGGAGATTCCGTTCTGCTGAAGCCTGCTGTCACCGTTAATGCCCTGGCTCTGTACACGCTGATCCATCATCGAACCAGCTTTAAACGCATTCCAGTAAAGGTGAAAATAAACTACTTTAAGTTCATCCGGCGAATTGTTGGTATAAGTCAATGTCTGTTTTCCCTGATAAGTAAAGTTGGGCGCATCCACATCAATATCCATTTTATACTTGGCATATTGCTGATAATAAGGATATTGCTGGGCGGAAACAAAACCAAAAAACGTTAAAAGTATGAGTGAATACAGTCTTTTCATTAAGTAAAATTTTTCGAAAGCGAAAGATAAGAATTTTTACTCAACTCCCGATGGTTACGATTGTCATCAGAAATCTGCACCATATATATTTGAACTTTAGTACTTTTGCACCCGGAAGAATTAAAATATGCTTACGGTAGAAAAAATTGGCGGAACATCGATGTCTCAGTTTCAGGATGTTTTGCAGAACATCATCACAGGAAAACGCGCGCCGGAACAAATGTATAACCGCATTTTCGTGGTTTCGGCTTATAATAATGTTACCAACTGGCTTTTAGAACATAAAAAAACCGGTGAACCGGGCGTTTACAGCAAATTTCTAAACAGTGAAGATTATCCAAAGGCTTTGGATGAACTTTGCGGAAAACTTATTCAGATTAATGAAAGCCTTGTAAATATCGGTTTAAATCTGAATGAGGCCAACCAGTTTATCACAAACCGAATCAATCAGGCAAAAGCAATGCTCGAAAGCCTAAGAAAAGTTCTCGCCTCCGGTTACGTGAATGCGAAAGATATACACCTCGCAGCCCGCGAAATTTTAGCATCGATTGGTGAAGCGCATTCTGCATGGAATTCGGTTAATATCATCCAAAATAATAGCATTAATGCCCTGTTTATCGATTTATGCGGCTTTGATGACAACGAAGCTCTGACCATTGACCAAAGAATCACAAAAGCATTTTCCGGAATAGATTTTAGTGAAGTAATCTGCGTGGCAACAGGCTATACCAAAGGAACTGAGGGCATTATGCGGGCTTTCGACCGCGGTTATTCCGAAGTTACTTTCAGTAAAATCGCCGTCGATGTAGAAGCTGATGAAGCCGTCATTCACAAAGAATACCACCTTTCCAGCGCGGACCCAAACATCGTCGGCGTTGAAAATTGTGTCCCTGTAGGGCTTACCAATTACATCATCGCGGACCAACTGGCGGATATCGGGATGGAAGCGATTCACCCAAAAGCCGCAAAGCCACTGGAACTGGCGGGAATCAATATCAGGATTAAGAACACTTTCGAACCGGAACACGAAGGCACGCTAATTTCAAAAGATTACAAATCACCGGATACCAGAGTCGAGATTGTTTCAGGCTCCAAACAGATGATCGCCGTGGAAGTGCACGATCCCCTGATGGTGAATGAAGTTGGCTATGATGCCCGAATCATGAGCTATTTCCAGAAGTACAATATCAGCTATGTTTTGAAATCCACCAACGCCAATTCAATTACCATGGTGATCTGGGAAAATCAAAATGCTGAAAAACTGATCGAAGAACTGAAACAGGTTTTCTATCAGGTAAATGCAGTTCCCGTGGCGATGGTCTGTGCGATGGGAAGCAATATTTCGGGGCCGGGATTCCTTTACCGAGCTACAAAGGCCCTTTATGAAAACAATATCAATATTGAATGTTACGGCCAGTCGCTGATGCAGGTCAACCTGCAGTTTGTGATTCGCCGGGAACATTATGAAGCCGCGATAAAAGCCCTGAACGGAGCACTTTGCCAAAATCCGTAAATAAAAAAGTTACCGAATTGGCAACTTTTTTATTTCGGGGAATTTAGAATCTTTTCAATGATCCGGTACGTAATCATGTACGTCGGTTTCACGCCGGTAAGTCCAAGTCCGCCGGAAGAAAGCGTACTTCCGGTTTCAAGAGGATTATCCGAAGCGTAGTATCCGTACATCACGAACAAATCCGGAGATATGTGGTGACGGATCTTGCTGGCAACCTGAATTGCTTTCTGATAATGCGCCCCTTCCATTTCAAGGCCAACCGCTTTCCACGTCGTGTTCATAAAATAGGAAAGAATGTCCTTGTTCTGAAGCGAAGTTCCAAGTACGGTAATCATCGGACCTTCATACGCTGTTATTTCATCATCCTGAAAATCTTCAAGCTTCAAAGCGTTTTCAAAAACATAATTGTCGGCAGTTCCTTCAAAAATATGGGAGGTCGGTATCATGATGTCGCCTTTGCCGCCAGTTAAAATTCCAGCTTTTCCCATTATGGAAATCGATTTTACCTTCATCGTGTATACTTCACCATTGAATTCATACGGACGGAGTAATTCATCCATGATCTCAAAAGCCTGTTCCCCAAAAGCGTAATCAAACACCAAAACTACATCCTCACCGGAATATTTCGCACCTGCAAAAGGCGTATTTTTCAGATTTGTTTTGCTTAAATCGATGATCTGAACGTCAATATTACTGCCGCTGACGTCATCAATATAGATTAAACCTGATTTTTGAGAGTGATTCAGCACTTTTTCCTGCAAGACCTTCTTGTTGCTGATGTCCTGGTAAAGCGAGTAAT